>DHHN01000117.1:15753-20339 GCA_002403295.1 bacterium UBP1_UBA4771
ACGTCGTCGAACACGAAGAACTCCGCCTCCGGTCCGAAGTACGCGCGGTCCGCGATCCCGGTGGAGGCGAGATGCCGCTCCGCCTTGCGTGCGACGAATCGCGGATCGCGGCTGTACGGCTCGCGCGTGATCGGGTCGTGGATGTCGCCGATGAGGCTCAGCGTCACGTGGCAGCAAAAGGGATCCATGAACGCGGTCTCGGGATCGGGGACGACGAGCATATCGCTCTCGTCGATGTTCTTCCATCCGCGGATGCTCGAGCCGTCGAAGGCGATGCCGCTCTCGAAGAGATCCTCCGTGAGTCTCGTTCCCGGAATCGTGAGGTGCTGCCACCTCCCCGTGAAATCGAGAAACTTGACGTCGACGAACTCCGCGCCTTTCGACCGCGCGAACTCGATGACTTCTCGGGGGGATGTGCTCATGCGACTCTCCTTGCGGGCGGGGGTGGATGCGCGGTCCGGCGAGCGATCGCGCTGCCAAAGCTACATTCTCCAGAGAGCCCGCGGGAGCGTCAATGAAATTCTTGCCGGAGCTCGGTCGGGCCGCGGGGCGCCCGGACTGGAATTCCCGCCCGCCCGTTCGCGCCGAAAGGAATTCCCGCGTCGGTTATCATTCACGCCGGGCGGCCCGTCACCGGTCCAATCTCCTCCGCATGAACCCGAGAGCGGCTCCGAACGTCAGGAATCCGAACAGCGAGTATATCAGCCAGAAGAGCTGATCTCTCCCCACGACGGAACCGTAGACAAGGGGATGAGAGACATTCCACAGCCAAATCACCAACCACGCGAGAAAACCGTACTTCAACCCGCGTCGCGCCGTACCCAGCCTGCTCGATAGGGGCATGCGCGCGTAGATGAGCGAAAGCAGAATGCCGAATACGCCGCCAATGGCCAGCTTCGTCCAGAGGAAGTAGAACGCGTTGATTTGCGATGGCTCGAACTTGCCGGCCGGCGCGAATTGCGGCCCGTATATCACGCGGGACGCAATCGCTCCGAAAACAAACAGGGCGAGCCCCATGAATATTCCGGCGATTCCGCCGGCTGCCGCTTCCTTCCCGAGTTTCATGTCACCCTCCTTTTTATTCGACCGCTCCCATCGCCGTTTCACCGGCCCGACGGAGTGGTCGCCTTGCTCGCGCCCTCGTAATGAACGAGCTCGATGCGCTCCCCGTCGGGGTCGAAGTACTTGACGAAATGGTGAGGAGCGTCAACGGTGTAGAAATAGTGATACTTGGTCCTCCAAAACAGACTGCCTATGATGCCTGCCACGCCGAACTCGATCTTGACGCAACGAAAAATCCCCGCCGGAACCTCAAGGTCCTCTTCACCGACCTTCTGCGCGTAGGCGTTCACGACGCGGGGGGCGCTCCGGCCGCCCACCAGCAATCTGATCTCCACTTTGCCCGGGCCGTCCCGGCTTGCCAGTGTCCGCAGGTACTGGACAATCGTGGGGCCGTTGTGGGCGGGCCCGGAGGTCTTGACGACCAGAGTGTCGCTCTCGTCCCTCGTCGCAATGCGCAGGGATTTTTCGCCGAAGTCGATCTGCTTCTCGACCGACCCATCGCCGCCGACAAGTCGATACCGGAACGGCTCGAGATCGCGCGCACCCATCCAGATCAGGGCCTTCGTTGCCCCGCGGGCGCGCTCGACGACATAGCAGGGCACTTTGCCTTCGCCGATCCAGGTGATCCTGGTCGTATCAAGGGATGATCGGCCGGTCTTCAGATCGGTAGTCAGCGTGATGCTGGTCTCGCCGTCCGGAATCGGGAAACGAGAGGGCCCGACATCCCCGGATCCGCCCAGAGCGAAATGTGCCGGGACGATAAGGAAAACGGTGGCCGCCGACGCCAATAACCATCGCCGCGCCCGGATTCCCGATGCTATCCCGCAACGCCCTCCTGCCCCACACCTCGCGGGTTGACCGGCGGAGGGCCCGTGGAGGGGAAGCCTGTGCCCGGTTCCCATGGTTGCCTCCCATCACGATGCAAGCGCTCTGACTTCATAGCGCAGAGCGCTCTAAATACCAAAGTTCAGTCCCAAAAAAATCTATACCCCCAGGATCCTTTCCAAGCACGCCAGATACTCCTTGAACATCCTTTGTCCCTTGCCTGTAACCCGGTAGCTCGACACGGGGCGCCTCCCAACGAAGGTCTTCACCGCCGAAATGCATCCCGCGGCTTCGAGCTTGCGCAGATTGGCGCTCAGATTGCCGTCGGTCGCATTAACCTTATCCCTCAAGAAAGTAAACTGAGCCTCCTCCACGCTCACCAGCACCGCCATGACCGCCAGGCGCACGCGAGAATGAATCAACTCGTCGAGCTGTTTGTAATCGAATTCACTCATGGTTCCTGCGGCACACGTCCGCTTTCCACCGCTTGTAGAGGATAATGCCCGGGATCATCTGAAGCAAAACGAACATCCCGCCCAGAACGGCAACGGAATGCGCACCTGGCACCAAGAACATGACAATCCCGCCCGCCCACCACAGGCACCCCGCGCCGCACAGCCATGCACTGCCGGTGATTCTGCCGGTCGCGAAGCATGCGCTCCCGAGCAGGGTCGCCACAACCGGGGAGATCGCCCACGATTCAATGGCCCCGGAGAAATACCCGACGAGAGTAAGTATCGGGATGGCGATGAGCCACCCTGTCCAGACCGCCTCGAGCGTTCTCTGGGCCAGGGTCTTCACGCGAATCTCGGAATAGGTCCTCCGCTGCAGCAGGATGCTCATGAGCCACCCCCCCGCAATCAGAGGCGCCCACAGCCACACAGGATTCAGGGAACTTCGCAGGCTGTCGAGCAGGTACTTGATCGCTATCCCCACTAGAACCAGTACGCTCCACAGGACGTACTGCCTGCCATTATCCACGACGGTCCTCTGGCTGTCTTCCATGACCTTCTTGATGAAGGTCAATTCCTGTTGGGCTTCGTTTCTCTCCAACTCGCCGGCCTCCCCTTTGCATTCAACTCATAGAGTACTTTATACTTTAAAGTATCATGCGCCCGGCACACTGTCAAGGGATTTGGCACGGGGCGCGCTCGGGGCATCGCCTTGAGCTTCGAATTCCCTGCGATGGCGTCAGAATGCGTGTTCGTACCCGACCGGCGGGAGCGGCCGCTGGCCGGCGGATCCCGAGATTTCGATCCCCGCCGCCGGGGAAAGAAGGCGGCCGATGACGGCCGCTCCGGGCGGGAAGTCGGCGACGGCCTCGGGCCGAACGGCGGCGAGCAGCACGTACTCCTCGCCGCTCGAAAGGGCGAAATCGACGAGCGCGTCCCCCTCGAGGCCGAAGATCTCTCCGATCGCCTCCGGCACGGGGAGCGACGCCGCCTCTATCTCGGCGCCCACGCCGCTCACCTCGCAGAGCGTGCGGAGGTCGCGGGCGAGCCCGTCGCTCACGTCTATCATCGCGGTGATCGCGGGCTCCGCGCCGCCGAGGAGCCCGGCGCCGGCGGGTTCTGCCCGTGGCGCGAGATGTCTCTGGATGAAGCGCAGCATCTCGGCGGCGTGCGGGATATGGGCGAGCCCGGCCGACGCGGACCGGAGCGCCGCGGCGCCGGTCGCAACCGAGAGCCCGGCGGAGGCGGCGCGCACCCGCCCCCCCGCGGCGGCGCAGTCGCGAAACCGCGGCGCGGGCAGCGCCGGCCCCCCGCATCCGCACGGACCGAGAAACGCCTCGAGGAGCGAGAGACCGGCGAGGGAGGGCCCGATCTCGCCGAAAAGCACGACCGCGTCCCCCGCCCGCGCGCCCGAGCGGCGCACCGCCCGTCCCGGCGGGACGGATCCCGCGATCGCGACGTCGAAGAAATATCCGCCGGGGCTCGTCACCGTGTCCCCACCCGCGAGCCTCACGCCGTATGCCCCGCAGGAGATGTACAGCCCCTCGACGATCGAATCGACGTCCTCCGGCAAGCATCCCGGCGGCAAGCCGGCGCTCAGCACGATCGCCTCCGGCCTCCCGCCCATCGCGTACACGTCCGACACGTTCGAGGTGACGNNTTCTGGATCGCCTGACTCAGGGTGGAACGGCGCCTCGTGAAGTGGACGTTCTCGACGACGGCGTCGGAGGCGAGCAGCAGCTCCCCGGCGACCGGGGGAAGCACCGCCGTGTCGTCCCCGATGCCGCTTTCCGGGAACGCCGCGCGGATACGCTCGATCATCTCTCGTTCTTTCATGATGTCACCGGGCTGCGCCCGCGCGCCGGACGGCGCCGCGCCGTCTCACTCGAGCTCGCGGAGCGCGAGCGGCAGCGCCTCCACCATGTCCCGCGCGATCATTCCCCTCTCGCCGAGCGAGGATGCCGCGATCTCGGCGGCGCGCGAGTGGAGATACACCCCGAGCCGCGCCGCGCGAGCCGCGCCGCAGCCCTGCGCGAGGAATCCCGCGATCGCCCCCGTGAGCACGTCCCCGCTCCCCGCCGTCGCCATGCCCGGATGGCCGCCCATGTTGACGCTCGCCGTGCCGTCGTGATGCGCGACGACGGTCGGGGCGCCCTTGTGGACGATCGTGACCCACGTCCCCGCGACGAGCGAGCGGAGCTTTTCGATCCGCTCCATCGGCGTTCCCGCCGCGTCGGTCCCCGCGAG
>DHHN01000198.1:0-950 GCA_002403295.1 bacterium UBP1_UBA4771
GGTTGTCGGTGCCGCCGGTCACGACGTCGAATCCGGCGGCCATGATCGTCGCGGCGAGCTTCTTCGCGTTCGCGACGACCTGCCGCTGATACGCGCGGAACTCCTCGGAGAGCGCTTCCTTGAAGCAGACCGCCTTCGCCGCGATGACGTGCATGAACGGGCCGCCCTGATTGCCGGGGAAGTTCAGCTTGTCGATCTCCTTGGCGTATTTCTCGGGGCACAGGATGAGTCCGCCGCGCGGTCCGCGGAGCGTCTTGTGCGTCGTCGAGGTGACGACGTCCGCGTACGGCACGGGGTCGGGATGGATCCTCGCCGCGACGAGCCCCGCGAAATGCGCCATGTCCACGAGGAGCAGCGCCCCCGCCTTGTCGCAGATCGCGCGGAGCCGCTCGAAATCCCACGCGCGCGGGTAGGCGCTCGCGCCCGTCACGATCATCTTCGGGCGCTCGGCGAGCGCCGTCTTCTCGATCGCGTCGTAGTTCAGCATCTTCGTGACCGGATCGACCTCGTAGGGGACGACCCTGAAGAACATGCCGGAGAAGTTTATCGGGTGACCGTGCGAGAGATGCCCGCCGTGGGAGAGGCTCAGCCCCATGATCGTGTCGCCCGGCTTGAGGAAGGCGAGGTAGGCCGTGATGTTGGCCTGCGTCCCGGAGTGCGGCTGGACGTTCGCGTGCCCGGCGCCGAAGAGCTCCTTCGCCCGGTCGCGGGCGAGATTCTCGGCGCGGTCCACGAACTCGCACCCGCCGTAGTAGCGCTTGCCCGGGTACCCCTCGGCGTACTTGTTCTGCATCGGATTGCTGAGGGCCGCGAGCACGGCTCGGCTCGCGAAGTTCTCGCTCGCGATGAGCTCGAGCTGCCCCTGCTGGCGGGCGAGCTCCATGCGCATCGCGTCCATGATCTCGGGATCGGTCTTTTCGAGGTACGTGAAGAGATTCTCGTTGAACATG
>DHHN01000198.1:959-1901 GCA_002403295.1 bacterium UBP1_UBA4771
CCGTCGACCCTTCGCTGGTGCCGCCCGCCCTCGAAGGGTGTGTCGAACCACGCCTTCACGAGCTCGTCGATGCGCGGATCCTCGGCGGAGCGCTCGGAGAGCGCGAGCACGTTCGAATCGTTGTGCCGCCTCGTCATCCGCGCGTCCTCGACCGTGCGGCAGAGGGCCGCGCGCACGCCACGCACCTTGTTCGCCGCGATCGACATGCCGATGCCCGTGCCGCAGACGAGGATGCCCCGGTCCGCCGCGCCGGCGGCGACCGCCTCGCCGACGGCGAAGGCGAAATCGGGGTAGTTGCAGGGGTCGGCGCACGGGCAGCCGAGATCCATGACCTCGTGCCCGGCCTCCTCTAGGAATTTCACGAGACGCGATTTGAGCGCGAATCCCCTGTGGTCGGATCCGACGGCGATCCTCATCGCTCCTCCGGGCGGCGCCCTACTTCTTGTACACGGGCGTCATCCACCCGTGCGTGTCCGCGATCTCCATGTCGAGATACTTGAAGAAGAGCTCTTGAAGCTTCCGCGTGATCGGGCCGGCCTTGCCGGAGCCGACCTTGATCTTGTCGACGCTGCGGATCGGCGTGATCTCGGCGGCCGTGCCGGTGAAGAAGAGCTCGTCGGCGACGTAGAGCATCTCGCGCGGGATAAGCTGCTCGACGACCTCGATCCCGAGCTCCTTCGCGATAACGAGCACCGTGTCGCGCGTGATCCCCGGAAGCACGCTCGCGCCGAGCGGCGGCGTGAGGAGCTTGCCGTTCAGGACGAAGAACAGGTTCTCCCCGCTTCCCTCGCTCACGTAGCCGTTCGTGTCGAGCGCGATGCCTTCCTCGTAGCCGTTGATGCGGGCCTCCATCTTGATGAGCTGGCTGTTCATGTAGTTCGCCGAGGTCTTCGCGAGCGCCGGAAGGGTGTTCGGGGCGATGCGGTTCCAGCTCGACACGCA
>DHHN01000198.1:2098-3244 GCA_002403295.1 bacterium UBP1_UBA4771
TTGATGTGCGGCTCGAGACGAAAGATGTGGGAGCCCTTCTTCGTGTCGTAGCAGCGGATGCCTTCGAACACTCCCGTACCGTAGTGGATAACGTGGGCGCAGACGTGAATCTTCGCGTCGTCCCAGTTGACGAAGGCACCGTCCATCCAGATTTTCTTCGTCGGCTTCAAAGCCATTGGCGTCTCCTTTGAGTTTGAGGCCGGTCGAGACTCGTTTACCGCCCGTCGGAACGGCTAATTAATAGCGCTGTCGGTGAATTCCAGCAATGAAGATTATACCCCCCGTCCTTTGCATCGGCAACTCTGAAATTACATTTTGTCCATAAAATTATGGAATGTCTGAAAATGGATCCCGCTTCGGCGGCCCCCGGCCGGCCGTTTTCCGCCTCCGCACGGGCCGCCGGAGCCGGGGGGAGCGGGGCCCTACTTCACAAGATCGTAATTGGCAACGAGATAATCTATCAGCATGACCGCAAGCCGGTCGATCTCGTCTCTCGTGGCGCGGTAGGCTTCCTCGTTCTGCCCGATCGGATCCGCGATATCGGGCGAATCCCTCCGGTGATCGATCTCTCCGAGGACCATGATCTTGTCCCGCGCGCGGGGCACGAGGTCGGCGATTTCGTCGCGGTGCCCGCCGGCCATCGCGACGATGAGATCGGCGTCCTCGATCATCTTCCGGGTGAGGTAGCGCGTCCGGTGGCCGTGGAGATTGACCGAGAGCTCGGCGAGCGCCTTGATCGCGTTCGAGGCCGCCTTCATGCCGTCCGGAGCGGCAGTGCCGGCCGAGGACACTTCGACCGCGCCCCGCCACGACTCGGGCATCCTCGCTTCGAAGAGCGCCTCGGCCATCGGGCTGCGGCAACTGTTCCCCGTGCAGACGAAGAGAAGCTTCATGGATTCGTTTCCTCTCGAGGATGACACCTTACCGGGAGCCTTTCCCTTTTGTCAAGCGACCCGTCCCATGCTAGCTTCCGATGGACGCGACATATCCGCACGACCCGAGGCGAAAGGAGCGCATCATGCCTGAGCTCAAGTTCGGACACTACCGCGACGTCGAGGCGAAAACGGTCGCGGTCGAGGGCGCCAGAGACGTCACCATCCGCTGGCTCGTCTCGGACCGCGACGGCGCCCCGCATTTCCAGATGCG
>DHHN01000198.1:3300-3724 GCA_002403295.1 bacterium UBP1_UBA4771
CGAGGGGCATTTCATCTTCGTGCCGGCGGGAACGCTCCACTCGTTCCGGAACACCGGCGAGGGACCGATGCGATTTCTCTGCATGGTGCCCTCGGGGACGAAGTAGCCGGCGCGCCGGAACCGGCCGCGCCCGTGCGCGCGCAGGTTGCATTTGACAAGGGCCTTCGCGGAAGTTACTTTATTAATAGACAATTAGGGCTACACGACCCGGCATGACAAGAACGGAGAAGGTATGAAACGAGTCCTCGTCACCGCGGTTCTTCTCGCCGCCCTCGCAGCTTCCGCGGTTCAGGCCGAGCCCCCCGTCTTCAAGGACAAGAAATACTTCGGCCCCATCGCGCATAACGGGCTTTCCTTCGGGGTCGGATTCCTCGACGGGGCCGATTTCGACTACCTCTTCGAGCACCTCGACGCCTGGGCGCGC
>DHHN01000009.1:0-2127 GCA_002403295.1 bacterium UBP1_UBA4771
ATACCTCTGCAAGTCGTATGACCAGGGCAAGACGTGGATAGAGCTCGATCATTCGAACGCGCTCCAGGACGGGTATCTCGGCATGCACTGGATCGATCCGCTGACCGGATTCATCGTCGGTCACAAGGTCGTCGGTGGCACTTCCCGCGATGAGGTCATCTGGAAGACCACCGACGGCGGCCAAACCCTCGTCGAGGTCAAGGGACCCGATCCCGCCATTACGACGGCCATGCAGTGGAACGGAATCTCTTTCGCCCCCGATAACCCGAACGTCGGAGTCGTCGTCGGCGACGACAACCGGATTCTGTACACGACGGACGGCGGCGTCAACTGGGCGTACGGGACGGAGAACATCGCGACGAGCACCCTCGACCTCGAGGAGGCCGTCATGATCAACTCGACCACCGGCTTCGCGGTCGGCGACGGCGGCACGCTCGTCAAGACGACGGACGGCGGCGCGAACTGGCTCGTGCAGAGCCCGGGGTGGGGCACGGCGAACCTGTCCCACATCGCGTTCAACACGCCGAACCGCCTCTGGGTCTCGGGCGTCGATCAGTTTCTCTGGTACAGCGTCGACGGCGGCGCCACCTGGACGAACGCCAACGTGACGCCGATCGTTTCGACGTACGACGTCATGACGGTGCATTATCAGGGCGCGGCCGGCGTCCTCTGGGTCGGCTGCCACTACGCGAACGTCCTCAGCCGCACCGACGCGGTGGCGGGCGTCGAGACCCCGAAGAGCCTGCCCTTCGTCCTGAACCAGAACTTCCCGAACCCGTTCAACCCGTCGACGACGATCGCCTTTACGCTCGCGTCCGACGATCACGTGATCCTGAACGTGTTCAACGTGGCCGGGAAGCTCGTGGCGACCGTGATGGACCGCGACCTCAAGGCCGGCGACTACAACGTGGCCTTCCGCGCGGATGGACTCGCCACCGGCGTCTACTTCTACAAGCTCTCGACGAGCAAGGGAGAGGAGACGCGGAAGATGGTGCTGCTGCGGTAGCCTCGCTCCGCGCAGCGGAATGAACGGAACGGGAGAGGCGGCGCCCCCCGGCGCCGCCTCTCCCTCGAACGTCGGCCGAACCCCCACCGCCGGCCGCATGTGTCCATTGTCATTTCGGACGCCGCGTAGTAGATTTCTACCGTCTTCACGCATATGCATGGGAGCAGCGTTGTTTTGTCCCGGACAGAAAGGAACCCGATGAAACGGACCGTGCTCTTCGCGCTCGCGATGACGTTCGTTTTCCTCGCGGCCTCGGTCGGCGAGGTCGTCTCGAGCGCCGGCAGCGAGCCCATCCGGCTCATGCGCCGTCCGGATATCAGCAACGGACGGATCGTTTTCACGTGGGCGGGCGACCTCTGGCTCGTGCCCGAGGAGGGCGGGCAGGCGCGGCGCCTGACCGTTCACGAGGGTGTCGAGGACTATCCGAAGTTTTCGCCCGACGGCTCGCGCATCGCCTTCTCCGGCGACTACAACTCCCGGCATAACAGCATCCTCGTCGTTCCCGCCGACGGCGGCGCCGGGCCGACGCAGCTCACCTGGCACGCCGAGGGCGGCGCTCCGGTCTGCTGGACGAGGGACGGCAAGCAGATACTCTATTCGTCGACGCAGGAATCGTTCGTGCGCTTCTTCAAGACCTTCTTCCGCGTGCCCGTCGACGGCGGCCTCCCCGTGGAGATACCGATCGGGAAGGGAAGCTTCGCGTGCTACTCCCCCGACGGCACCAAGCTCGCCTTCAACCGCAGCTCCGACTCCTTCTGGTGGTGGAAGCGCTACAAGGGGAGCGCGAATCAGGACGTTTGGATCTACGACTTCAAGGCAGACACCTTCACGAAAATCACGGCCTGGGAGGGCACCGACGCCTGGCCGATGTGGACGGGAAACCGCATCTACTTCGCCTCCGACCGCGCGGGCGACGCGAACAACATCTTCTATTACGATATCGGAACGGGAGAGACGACGCAGGTGACGCGCTTCGAGAAGCACGGCGTCACGTGGCCGTCGATGAGCGCCGACGGCTCGAAGATCGTCTTCGAGCGCGAGGCGCGCCTCTACGTGCTCGACACGGCGACGGGCGCGCATCGCGAGGTCGTCGTGTACGCGCCGCTCGATCCGCGCGTCGA
>DHHN01000009.1:2204-6159 GCA_002403295.1 bacterium UBP1_UBA4771
TCTGGGGCGCGCGACGTGAGCCCCGCCTGGTCGCCGGACGGAAAGTGGATCGCGTACGTGAGCGACAAGACGGGCGACGACGAGATTTACCTCGTCGACCAGATGGGCAAGGAGCCGGAGAAAAAGCTCACAACGAGCGGGCATTTCAAGACCGGCCTCATGTGGTCGCCGCTGAGCGACAAGCTGCTCTTCACGACCGAGGACAACTCGCTGTACCTCCTCGACAGAGCGGGCGGCGATCCGAAGCGCATCGCGAAGAACGAACACCGCGGAATCACGAGCTACTCGTGGTCGCCGGACGGGACGTGGATCGCGTACGACTTCG
This sequence comes from bacterium UBP1_UBA4771, assembly GCA_002403295.1. Taxonomy (GTDB): domain Bacteria; phylum Krumholzibacteriota; class Krumholzibacteriia; order Krumholzibacteriales; family Krumholzibacteriaceae; genus SSS58A. The sequence continues at coordinate 2,530 of DHHN01000009.1, forward strand.
CCGCGCGCAACCGCGCTCGCGACATCTTCATCTACAACCTGAAATCGGGCGAGAGCCGCCAGATCACCTATGACCTCGGGGACGATTGGCATCCGGTGTTCACTCCCGACGGCAAGTATCTCCTGCTCATAACGGCCCGCATCAACAACTCGCCCGCGCTCGCGCGGCTCTCCCTCCTCCCCGAGGACAAGGCCCCCTTCGAGTTCAAGGACGACGAGGAGACCGGCGTCGTTCCGGATGAGGAGGAGGACGACGAGAACGCCGCCGCGGACGACGAGGAGAACGACGCCGACGCCAAGAAGGGCAAGAAAGGGAAAGCCGCTGAAGGGAAGAAGCCCGGCAAGAAGGAGAAGAAGAAGGTCGAGACCAAGATCGACTTCGAGGGCATCGAAGGCCGAATCCGACGGCTCCCCAAGGTGGCCGGCCTCGCCCTGCACAACGTGCAGGCCACCGAGAAGCACTACTACTACCTCGTCCAGGGGCAGCGGGTGTTCTTCTTCCGGCCGTCCTACGACCTGTACATGTTCAACGTCGAAAAGATAAAGAGCGAAAAGGTTGCCTCGTCGATCGTGACGTACGGCATCGCCGCGAACAGGGAGAAGCTCGTTATCTGGGACGGCGGGGAGTTCCAATTCGTCAAGGTCGGCGGCAAAGTGGCCGCCGCCAAAAAGCCCGACGGCTCCTCCGACGAGAAGACGAAGTACGACTTCGCCAAGCGCACGCGCATGAAGCTCGACCGCAGGGCCGAATGGCGGCAGATATTCAACGAATCGTGGCGCATGGTGAAATACCATTTCTACGATTCGAACCTCCACGGCGTCGACTGGAACGGCGTAAAGAAATACTACGAGAGCCTTCTCCCGCACGTGCAGACGCGCGCCGAGCTCAACATCCTCCTCAACGAGATGGTGGGCGAGCTCAACGCCTCGCACCAGGGAGCGAGCGGCGGGGACGCGCCCTCGACGCCGACGGCCTCGATGGCCCACCTCGGCGCCAAGTTCGAGCTCGACGAAAAGACCGGCTATCCGCGCATCGCGAGAATCTACCGCGGGGAGAAGGCCTCGATATCGAGCACGGAACAATCGCCGCTCGACAACGACTACGTCAAGGTCAAGGAGGGCGACTACCTGCTCGCGATCGACGGGCGGCCGCTCAAGCCGTTCGAGAACTTCCACCAATATCTCGTGGACAAGACGGCGAACAAGATCACGATCACGACGAACGGCAAGCCGGAGATGAAGGGCGCCGTCGAAACGACCTTCCCGCCGCTCTTCTACGACACGCGCCTCAAATACGGCGACTGGGCGTGGCGGAACGAGCGGTTCGTCGACGAGAAGAGCGGCGGGCGCATCGGCTACATGCACCTCGCCGACATGCAGACGGCCGGTCTCGCCGAGTTCCGCGAGAAGTTCTTCAAGTACCGCTACAAGGACGCGATCATCATCGACGTCCGCTACAACGGCGGCGGGAGCATCGACGACCGGCTCATCGACTACCTCGAGCGGCTGCCCTACCAGATCCAGAAGGCGCGCAACCAGTCCGCGGAGCCGCGGCCGTCGGACGTCTTCATGGGCGAGGTCGTCGTGCTCATGAACGAGTACTCCTACTCCGACGCCGAGGTCTTTCCGAGCGCCGTGAAGGAGCGCGGGCTCGGCACGCTCATCGGGGTGCCGACGCTCGGCTTCGTGATCGCCGTCAGCGGGCATCCGCTCATCGACGGCGGCCAGGTCCGGAAGACCTTCATCGGCATCTGGGAGATCAGCACCGGCGCCCAGCTCGAGAGCCGGGGCGCCATCCCCGACATCCACGTCGAGAGCCCGCCGGAGATGGAGAAGCAGGGCCGCGACGTGCAGCTCGAGAAGGCGATCGAGTACCTGGGCGGAAAGATCGCCGGCAAGGGGAAGATCTTCGATCACGAACCGAAGATCGAGAAGCGCTGAGGCGCTCCCCGATGGAAACGAAAGAGGCTGCCGGCGCGGCGCCGGCAGCCTCTTTTTCCCGCTCGATCCCGGCGGCTCCGCCTATCGGCTACTTCGCCCGGCGGGCCGTCCATTTCGCGTAGGCCTTGACGGCCTCCCACTGGCCCTCGCCGTGGAGCCCGGCCTCCTCGAGCACCTTGTGGGCCTGTCCGCTCCCGAGGAAACGCCCCTTGCTGAACGCGTGGAGGGTGCGCGCGCGTCCTTCCTTCGAGATCACCCAGCGATACATCGTCGGCAGGGTGAAACCGGTGATGCCCATCGCCTCGGCCGCGAGCCTCGCCGGGAAGATCCGCTCCTGCTCCGCCGGGGTGAGCATCGAGAAGAGCTCGGCGCTCGAAACGTAGTAGATGTTCATGTTGAGCCCCGCCTCGTCCATTTTCGGCAGCACCTCCGAAATGAAGGTGCAGGTCGTGCCGCTCCCCTGAAGCACGAGCGTGCCGTGGTACGGCTTCCGAGCCGATTTCACCGCCTTGCGGAGCGCGTACACGCCCTTCGCGGCCGCCGTGGCGGGTGGGAGCCGCAGTTTCGCGCGATCGGGAACCTGCTCGTTCGGCCGCGTGACGAAGGGGGCGATCACGGCGGGACGCCTCTTCAGGGCCTCGACGGTCACGGGGTAGAGCTCCTGCGGATCCCAGGGGGTGAGCGTGATCATGATCCCCGGGGGGAAGTTTTCCTGGAGGAGCTGGAGCGGCTGCGGATCGGCGTGCGTCGGGCCGTCCTCGCCCGTCTTGAGGCCCGCGTGGCCGCAGACGATGAAGAACGGATTGTACGGGACGCCGGTGAGCTCGTGGCGCGCCTGCTGGCCGATGCCGTGGAGCCGCGCGGCGATGTGCTCGAGCGCGGCTATGAAGGCGCCGTACGAGGAGCCCGCCCCGACGTTCGTTCCGTACGCCGAGACGCCCGCCATGAACGCTCCCATGCAGTCCTCGCAGATGCCGCCCGTCGCGATGAGGCGCGCGCCGGGGTTCGCGACGGCGTTGTAGAGCCCCTCGGGGAAGCCCTTCGCGAGGCCCGAGATGCTCGTCGAGTCGAGGAGGTCGGCCGCCGCGCCGATGAAGGCGCCGCCGGAGACCTTGTTGAGGTGATTCAACGTGTCGCCGAGGGCCCCGCGAAGCGTCACCTGGGCCCCCGCCTGGTACGTGCACTCCGGCGGGATGGCCTCGGATTTTATCTTCGCGGAGTAGACGGCGCCGAGGTTCGGGCAGCCCTCGCGCTTCGCGCGCCCCGCCGCGTCGAGGCGCTTCTTCGCCTCCTCGAGCCGTCCCGCGAAGAAGTCGCACAGCTCGCGGTTTTTCTCGAGAACGTTCCGGACCGCGAGCAGCGTGTCCCAGAAGTTCTTCTCGACGGCCACGGGCTCGGGCTTGCCATCGTAGCGCGGGAATCGAGCGTCGAACCGCTTCTCGAACGGCTCGAGCGTCCTGTAATACTCGGGGGAGCAGAACTTGTGCCCCGCGCCGTGCGACTTGCGTCCCTCGATTCCGTACTGCCAGCCCTTGATCGTGCGATAGACGATCGCCGTGGGCTGATCGTTGAGACGCTCCTTCGAGAGCTCCACGGCCGCGAGCACGTGCCGGAAGTCGTGACCCTTCGCCACGAAGACGACGTTCCAGTCGTGGAGGTACGCGAACTCGACCGGATCCCATTGGACGTA
>DHHN01000009.1:6231-7253 GCA_002403295.1 bacterium UBP1_UBA4771
GTCATGCCGCCCTCGCCCTCCGTGATCTGGACGAGCGGTGACGAGGGGCCGTAGGTATCGAGCGCCCCGAAGGCGAGCCCGAAGCTCGCGGGGACGCCCACGCCGGAGGCGCCGGTCGAGAGCTTGATGAACGGGGTCGCCGGCGTCGGGTGGCCGTCGAGGGGCTTCGCCTTGAATTTCGCGAAGAGGGGCGTCTCCTGCGTCGGATTGCGGCGGAAGCCGAGGAGATCCTCGACGCGAAGCTGCATCTTGGCCGATTTCGGCAGGAGCGCCGGGCGGCCGATTCGGACGACCTCGTTCCGGAGCGCCCACATCGCGTAGAGCCCCATGGCCTTGTGCCCCGCGGCGTAGGAGAGGATGTCCGCGTCGGGACGCTCGGGATCCCCGATGTCGTAGTCGAGCGCGTGGAAGAGGACGCCGGCGACGTGCCGCCCCGAGGAGATGCTCCCGCCCGGGTGGCCCGAGGTCGGCACGAAGTTGTAGAGGATCCCGCACAGGGTGCGATAGACGAGGTCGTAGTCCTCGAACATCCTGATCGTGCGTTCGGGGATCTCGAACTTCCCGATCTCGGGGGTGATGTCGATGTACACGCCTCGCCGTGGACCGAAATCGAGCTTCTTCATGGTGACCGTTTCCTTCGCCATGCTCGCCGCTCCTCCCGCGTTGAAATAAGGGAACCCGAACTGTCCGGACGCCTCGACGGCATACGCCGTGAAATTCCAAAATAATTGGATGTTTAGTTTATAGCAAACGAGCCTCGGGTGTCAACGCCCGAAACTCGCTGCGGGATCGGGCGTTGCGCGCCCGCTTCAGACCCGGTAGCCGCGCGAGAAGAGGTTCGTCGTGATGAGCGAGATCGCGCTCGGCAGCGTCCGGTAGATGTACTTGAAATTCTCGATCGCCTTCGGCGGACGGAGGTAGAAGCCGGCGTACGCCTTGAAGAGAAACCGGTTCAGGCGCTGCGGCGTTATCTTGTCGAGCCTGATCGTCGGGTGGAGCCCCGAGTACATCTCCCAGTTGCT
>DHHN01000009.1:7374-8011 GCA_002403295.1 bacterium UBP1_UBA4771
CTCGCGTCCTCGAGGCTCGACTTCTTGCCGTATTCGTTGAGTATCTCCTGGCTTCCGCTCTCGAAGCCGAGGAACATCCAATGCAGGCCCGCGCGCGCCATCGCCTCGACCATCTCGGGGTGCTTCACGACCGTCTCGACGTGCGACATCGCCTCCCAGTGGAGGTCGTATCCGCCCGCGATGATCCGCTCGGATATTTCGATCGCGCGTTTGGGATTGAGCGTGAAGTTGTCGTCGATGAAGTTTATCGCCCGGTAGCCGTGCTCGTGGTACAGGAAATCGATCTCTTCCATGATGCCGTCGGCCGAGCGCGGGCGCCAGCGGACGCCCGAGAACTGCGACGACGAGCAGAAGTTGCAGTTGAAGGGGCAGCCGCGCGAGGTGATCATCGTCGTCATGGGGCGGCCGTCGATCTTTTCCTTGTATCGCCGAAGCGGCAGGAGCTCGCGCGCGGGGAACGGCAGCGAATCGAGATCGGTGATGAACGGCGCGGGCGGCGTGCGCAGGATCCCGCCGCTCGTGAGATACGAGAGCCCCTTTACGTCCTCGATCGAGATCTCGCCCATGAGGTGCTGGATGAGCGAGAGGAACGAGTATTCGCCCTCGTTCCGTATGATGTAATCGACGGCGCCGCTTC
>DHHN01000009.1:8152-11995 GCA_002403295.1 bacterium UBP1_UBA4771
CGATGAGGAGGGAGGCGATATACGCGAGACCGAGGGGCGGACGGCTGAGGCCCATGCTGTAATAGCCGAAGCCGACGGGCGGATTGACCAGCAATATTTTCATCTAAGGCTCTTTCATTCATTACCTCGAAGCCATTATTTTGTTTGGAAATAATTTCTCAAGGCAAGCACAACTCCTAACCGTATCAGCTATTTGCCGATGATCTAAGCTATCATGTATGCGAATGCGGGTCAAGAGATATATTGCCGCTCCCGGGCTCGAGCTCCCCTTTGACGCGAAGGATGTCGCCGGGAGAGGTGAGATCGGGAACGTGCTCGGAGAGCGGGATGGTGAACATGCTCCGCGGATGCTCCGCGAGCATCATCCGCACCGCTTCGGGGAGTTCCTTCTCCTGGCGCACCGGATTCATCGGAACGCGCTCGACGCAGGCGAGCAGCGGATCGTACGAGAACCGGAACATGTTCATGCTGACGCCGATCCGTCCGCGCGCGTCGGCGGCCCGCTCGATCTCATCGGCCGAGGGCTTCTCGAGGATGTCGAGCAGGAAACCGTCCGTATCCTTCCTGATGACGGCGAAGGCGGCGATCCGCTCGGCGGGGAAGCGCAGCGCCGACCGGTCGTAGTCGATCATGGCGTTCGGATGCCCGTCCTCGAGGAGCAGCCGGAGCGCCTTGACCGAGTAGATGTTGTCGCTGTTGCAGACGGTGAGCCGCCGCCCCTTCCACGCGGGGCTCGCGAGCAGCGCGCGATGCACGGCGTCGGCCGTGCCGAGCGGTTTCGTCCGGCCCGCCGGAATCGGCTGAAGGGCGTAACGAATCTCGAGGCCGGGCAGCCGCCGGGCGTTTTCGGGATTCTCGTAGTATTCGCGTATGGAGCCGTCCCGCTCGCCGACGACGATGCAGACGTTCCGGTATCCCGCCGCCGCGACGTTCTCGAGCAGATGGTCGATGAAGGGGCGGCCCGAGCCGCCGACGCCGATCATGGCTTTCGGCTTCTCGGCGGCGTCGCGCCTGAGCGACGCGTCGAGATCCGCGGCGTCCGCGAGCGCCTTTTTCATGCGCGAGGAGACTCCCCCCGCGAGTATCGCGATATTGGGATCCATGCGTGCGATTCCTCCGTCGTGAATGGTTCCCGGCCGACGCGCTAGCCGCACGCCGCTTCGATCCGAACGCCCTCGCCCGCGCGCACGACGTGCGCGGTTCCTCCCGCCCGTTCGATCGCCTCCGCGACTGCGGGCGCGCTTCCCGGGGCGTACGCGAACATGCAGCCGCCGCCGCCCGAGCCGTTTATCTTACCGCCGAGCGCTCCGGCGCGCAACGCCGAATCGAGCAGCCGGTCGATCTTCGGCGTGGATATCGCGAGGACCTCGCGCAGCAGGATCTGCTGCTCATCGAGCATCGCGCCGAGGGTGCGATCGTCGAGGCGTCCCGCCCGGAAGCGATCGATCGCCACGCGGGTGATGTCGCGGTTCATGAGCGTCGCGCCGAGGAGATCGAGCTCGCCGCGGGCGAGCTCGGCGGCGTAGCGGCCATGATCCTCGAACGGCGCCTCGCGCAGGGAGAATCCCGGATGCCGCTCGGCGAGGCGGCGGGCGACGTCGAGCACGCGGCTTCTCACCCGCGAGAGGACGGCCTGCGTGTCCTTCGGCTCGCGCGAATCGCCGAGAACGAACGCGCCCGCGGGCGCATCGAGCTGCTCGACCGAGAGCGCCGGATGGAACGAAACCGCCGCGGCCCCGCCGTACGCCGCGGCGCACTGATCCATCAACCCGCCCGCCCCGCCGAACTCGACCACCTCGGCCGCGTGGGCGAGGCGGGCGGCCTCCGCGGGAGGAAGCGCGCGCGCCTCCTCGCTCATCCGGGCGAGAAAAAAGACCCACGCGACAACCATCGCCGAGGAGCTCGACGTCCCGGCTCGGATCGGGATCCCGCCTCGCACCGAGCAGTCGAATCCGGTCGAGAAGGTATAGCCCTCTCGCCGCAGAACGTTGACGGCGCCGCGGAGATAGTCCGCCGTCCCTTCGTAGCGGAGCGGGCCGTCGAGAGAGAATTCGAGGAAGGACGAGACGTCCGGGAGATCGACGCGGACGATCCTGTCCGTCCGGCGCGTTCCCTCGATCGCGACCCGCAGCGAGATCGCCATCGGGACGACCGGAAGGCCGAGGTAATCCTGATGCTCGCCGAAGAGGCACAGGCGCCCTGGCGCGGACACGCGGACTCTCTGCAATATTTCTGGCAATCGACCCCCGCCGGCGCATTCGGCCGTTATCGTATCGCGCCAGTATATGGTATGCTTTTTCGCCGGCAAACGGGAAACTCGAGGGAGCGCGTATGAGCCTCGAAATCTGGAACGATCCCCTCGCCTCGGGCGGCCATGAGGCCCGGGAGCTCTTTGCGGGCCATTTCCGCATCGCTTCCGGCGGGGCCGACCTCCCGCTCCTTCGCCTCATGATCGCCGCGTATTCGAACCTCCCCTACGAGAACCTGACGAAGATCATCCGGAAGCACAAGGCCCGCTCCCCCGAGGAACGGCTCCGGGGCCCGGTGGAGGTCGTCTCGGGCTTCGTCGAACGGCATACGGGCGGCACGTGCTTCTCCCTGACCTACTGCCTCGGCTCGATGCTCTCGAGCGCGGGATTCCGCTGCTACCCCGTCATGGCCGACATGAGGCGGCCGAACATCCACTGCGCGCTCGTCGTGGAGATGGGGGGGAAGCGCTATCTCGTCGATCCGGGGTACCTCGTCGGCGAACCGGTCGAGCTCTCGGGGTTCCCCGTGCAGGTGCCGACGACCTTCGGCACCGTGGAGCTTCGGCCGCGCCGGAACGACAGCTACGATCTCTTCACGCTCGAGGGCGGCTGGGACGAGCTTTCAGGCATCGGCCCCGGGGAGGGGGCCTCGATCGAGGCCCCCCGGGCGGGCGAGCGAAAATGGCGCTATACCGTGCGCGCGGCGAGCGTCTCGCACGCCGATTTCATGAAATACTGGCAGGATTCCTTCGCCCTGCCGATGATGAACAACCTGCTGTTGACGCGCCTCACGAGCGAGGGGCATCTCTACGTCAAGAACCACCATCTTCGCGTGAGGACCCGCGCGGGCAAGACGAACGAGAACATACGGGCGGGGCTCGAGGCGCGGATCGCCTCGGAGTTCGGTATACCCCCCGACGTGACCGCCGAGGCGCGGGAGCACGTCGAGCGATTGAGGCGCTCCTGGCGGCGGGGCGAGAGGAAGGGGCCGAGCATCATCATGGGCTAGGGGCGCGAGGGCGCGCGCCCCGCGGACAGGATGGCGGTGCGGCATGGTTCACCCGAAGGCGGGAAGGCCTCGCGAAGCGGCGCCCGCGAAGTATCTGGCGGCGATTCTGCATCCGAGGGGATTCGATGCCGGGGGGCTGCTGCTCCCCGCGCTCGAGGAGCGGTTCGGCCGCGTCGATTACCGCGGCGAGGCGCACCCGTTCTCGATGACCGATTATTACGCGCCCGAGATGGGGCCGGATCTCGACCGGACGATCGTCTCGTTCGAGCCGCTCGGCGCGCCGGACGGCCTCGTTCGGGCCAAGCTCCTCGCGGCGGAGATCGAGGCGCGTTTCGCCGTGGACGGGAACCGCCGGGTGAACGTCGACGTGGGCTACGTGGACTTCTTCAAGGTGGTGCTCGCGTCGTTCAAGGAAGGGCCGCAGAAGATATATCTCGGCGAGGGCGTGTACGCCGACCCCGTGCTCATGTTTCACGAAGGGCGGTTCAAGCCCTTCGAGTGGTCGTTTCCCGATTTCAAGGCCGGGACATACATGGAGGATCTTCGGGCGATTCGGGCAATCTACAGGCAGGCCCGGAGGTGAAG
>DHHN01000009.1:12154-12694 GCA_002403295.1 bacterium UBP1_UBA4771
CTGCTCATCACGTCGAGCTTCTTCAAGCGGCTCGTTTTCCTCGACAAGCGCGACACGAGGCAAAACTGGCAGTTCGCCGTCATCTTCGGCGCGCTGCTCGCCGCGGGGACCGCGGTGCGCGTGCTCGTGGGCTACGAGGGCATGGACCTCAGCCTCTCGGGAACCCTTCTCGTCGGGCTCCTCGGCGGCATGGTGCCGGGCCTGTCCGTCGGGTTCTTCGTGAGCCTGCCGCCGCTCCTTCGCGGGGAATGGCTCGCGCTCCCCTTCACCGTCCTCTGCGGATTTCTCGGCGGGCTCATACGGGCCCGGACGGCGAGGCGCGACGAGTTCTGGGATTTCTCGCCGCTCATCCTGAACAATCTCGCGCGCTCGTGGCGCAATTTCATCCGTGAAAGGCGCCTCGACTCGCGCGCCGCGATCACGATCGCCCTCGTGGGGCTCGAGGCCGTCCGCCACGTCGTGAGCCGGCGGTATCCGGCCGTGCTCTTCTCGTTCTATCCGGATCATTTCTGGATCACGATCTGCATCTGGCTCACGACG
>DHHN01000009.1:12745-14597 GCA_002403295.1 bacterium UBP1_UBA4771
CCCCACTTTCTCTTCAACACGCTGAACGCGGCGACCTCGCTTATCTGGAACGAGCCGGAAAAGGCGCGGTGGATCCTCGTCAAGCTCTCGGGGATACTCCGCAGGCTGCTTCGCGGATCGGAGGATTTCGTGCCGCTCTCGCGCGAGATCGAGTTCATCGACGATTATCTGAGTCTCGAGGTGGCGCGGTTCGGCGCGGAGAAGCTCCGCGTCGAGAAGGATCTCGATCCGCGTTCGCTCGACGTTCCGGTGCCCTCGATGATGCTCCAGCCGCTCGTCGAGAACGCCGTTCGGCACGGGCTCTCGCCCAAGGTGGGAGGAGGGGTCGTCCGGGTCGAGGCCGCGCGCGACGGCGCGCGCCTGCGGATCGCGGTGCGCGACAACGGGCTCGGCTTCAAGGAGGCCGCGCGCGAGGGGATCGGGCTCCGAAACGTTCGCGAGCGGCTGACGGCCGCCTACGGCGAGCAGGCCACGCTCGAAATCGAATCGGCGCGCGGCGGGGGGACATCGGTTATAATCGACATGCCGGTCGAGCGGGGCGGTCCGGGATCGTGAGGGCGCCCGCGCCCGGGGGCGTATTCGCGGCCGCGGGCCCGGTCCCGCCGGCGGAGGTGTTCGCATGACGAAGAGCGATACGCTGCGCGTTCTCATCGTGGACGACGAGGCGCACGCCCGGCGGGACCTTCGCCGCATGCTCGGAACGCTCGACGGCGTCGAGATCGCGGGGGAGGCGGCCGACGGCCTCGACGCCGTGAAGCTCGTCCGCAAGCTCTCGCCCGACGTCCTCTTGCTCGATATCCAGATGCCGGGGCTCGACGGGTTTCAGGTGGTCGCGAAGGTCGCCGGCACGGAGGCGCCGCCCGCGGTCGTTTTCGTCACGGCGTACGACGAATACGCGATCAGGGCGTTCGAGGTCCACGCGGCCGACTACATCCTCAAGCCCGTCGAGGAGCGGCGTCTCGCGCAGGCGATCGAGCGCGCGCGGCGCATCCGACGGGGCGCCGAGACGGGTCCGGACCTCACGGCGCTCCTCGGCGCCGTCGGGGCGGGCCCGAAGCGCCTCGCCGTCCGGCAGGGGGAGTCGCTCGTCATGGTCGACGCGGACGACGTTCTCTACGCCACGATCGAATCGGGAAGCGTGCATCTCGTCGCCGGCGGGGTGGAGGGCGCATCGAGCTTTCGCTCGCTCGACGAGCTCGAGCGGGAGCTCGGCCCGGGCCGGTTCATGCGGGTTCACAAGTCCTACCTCGCGAACGTCAACCGCATCCACGAGATCACGCCGTGGTTCAACGGAAGCTGGCGCCTGCGGATGGGCGGGAAGGGCGGTCCCGAGATTCCATTGAGCCGGGCGCAGGCGCGCGAGCTCCGCAAGGTGCTCAAATGGTAGCGGGCCCGCGCCCGTGACGACCCGCATCCGGCCGTTCGCCACCCATTTTCGACCGAATCCCGTCAAACGATTGCACGCCGGATGCGTTCGCGTAGATTCTGCGTTCATGAAATACTATCTCGGACTCGACGTCGGAACGGTCAGCGCGAAATGGGCGCTCGTCGGTCCCCGCGACGGGATCGAAGCGCTCGCGTCGAAATCCACGGGTCCCGCGTGCGAGATCGTGCCGCACCCGGGCGATCCGTCGAGGGCGATCGCGCTCTCGGCCTACCGCAGAATTCAGGGGCGCCCGCTCGAGGCGGCGGCGAGGCTCCTCGGCGAGCTTTTCGAGCGAGTGGACGCCGATGAGATCGCGGGAGCGGTCGTCACGGGCTCGGCCGCGAAGCTCGTCGGCGAAGCCCTCGGCATGAGCGCCGCGAACGAATTCAAGGCAGCCGCGATCGGCGTCGGCACGCTCTACCCGGA
>DHHN01000009.1:14752-17694 GCA_002403295.1 bacterium UBP1_UBA4771
GGGCGCTGCAGCGTGTTCGCCAAATCGGACATGATCCACGCCCAGCAGAAGGGGTACAAGCCGGACGAGGTCCTCAAGGGGCTCTGCGAGTCCGTGGCCCGCAACTTCAAGAGCAACATCGCGAAGGGCAAGTCCGTCCACGGCAGGACCGCCTTCGTCGGCGGCGTGGCGCTCAACGGGGGAGTGGACAGCTCCCTTCGGCGCATCTTCGAGCTCGAGGAGGAGGACTTCTTCGTCCCCCGCGAGTGCGTCCACCTCTCGGCGATCGGCGCGGCCCTCGTGGCCGGCGTCGGAACCGGCGCCGCGGCCGGCGCGGCGGGCCGCGCCCCGGCGGGAGAGGCGGCGTTCGACTCGGGCGTTCTCCGCGAGCGCCTCGCGCGGTTCGCCTCGCAGGGGGCGGGCGAGTTTCCCGCGTGGCGGCCGCTCGCGCGCGACAAGGTGCTCTTCCTGCGCGATCGGGTCGACCGCTATTCGTTCGAGGGGCGAGCGCTCCCCGTCGACGCCTACCTCGGTATCGACATCGGTTCGGTGAGCACGAACCTCACGCTCGCGGACGGCGAGGGGCGGGTCATAAAGGATATTTATCTGCGCACGCAGGCGCGGCCGATCGAGATCGTGCACGAGGGCTTACGGGAGATCGCCCGCGAGCTCGGATCGCGGGTCCGCGTCCGCGGCGTCGGGACGACCGGATCGGGGCGCGAGCTCATCGGCGAGCTCATCGGCGCCGACGTCATCGTCGACGAGATCACGGCGCACAAGACGGGCGCCTCGTTCATCGCCGAACACATGATCGGCAAAAAGGTCGACACGATCTTCGAGATCGGCGGGCAGGACGCCAAATACATCAGCATCGATTCGGGCATCGTCGTCGATTTCACGATGAACGAGGCGTGCGCCGCCGGCACCGGTTCCTTCCTCGAGGAGCAGGCCGAGAAGCTCGACGTGAAAATCGTGAACGAATTCGCCGAGCTCGCATTCTCGAGCAAGCGGCCGCTGCGCCTCGGGGAGCGCTGCACGGTTTACATGGAGCAGGACGTCTCGGCGTACCTGAAGAAGGGCGCCGCGAAGCGCGACATCATCGCCGGGCTCGCCTACTCGGTCGTGCAGAACTATCTCAACCGCGTCGTACGGGGCCGCAAGATAGGCTCCGTCGTCTTTTTTCAGGGCGGCACCGCGTACAACGACGCCGTCGCCGCCGCCTTCAGCGAGGTGCTCGGGGCCGAGATCATCGTGCCGCCCTACAACGGCGTCATCGGGGCGATCGGCGCCGCGCTCCTCGTCCGCGAGAAGGTCGAGGCCCTCGGGATCGAGACGGCCTTCCGCGGGTACGACCTCACGGCGATCGACTACACGCTCCGCGAGTTCACCTGTCAGGGCTGCACGAACTACTGCGACATACAGGAATTCAACGTCGAGGGGAACAAGACCTACTGGGGGGACAAGTGCAGCGACCGCTACCGCAAGCGGGCGAAGGTCGAGCGCACGCCGGCGATCCCCGATCTCATGAAGCTCTACCAGGAGCTCATCGAGCGCGACTGGCTGCCGCCCGTCGAACGCTCGCTCGGAACGCGGATCGATCTCTCGGCGCCGGAGGGCTGGGAGGGCGCGCTCGGCCGCTCCCGAGCGGAAGGCGCCGTGCCCGGGGTCGACGACGACGAGACCGCCGCGCCCGACGCGACGGGCCGCAAGCCCCGCGTCGGCATCGCGCGGGCGATGTATTTCTACGACCGCCATCCATTCTGGGGGACGTATCTCCGGACCCTCGGCATGGAGGTCGTGCTGAGCCCCCGCACGAACAAGAAGATCGCGCATCGGGGGATCGAAGCGGCGGTTGCGGAGCCGTGCTTCCCGGTGCAGGTCGCCCACGGCCATCTCGCGGCGCTTCTCGAACAGGACGTCGACTTCGTTCTCACGCCGAACGTGATCGACGGAGAGACGGACGACCCGGGGACGAAGTCCTACATGTGTCCATGGGGGCAGACGCTGCCGTTCGTGCTTCGGCAGACGCCGATGCTCGAGGGCAGGGAAGAGATGATGCTCGCGCCGCTCGTGCATTTCCGGCAGGGCGAGCGGTTCGTCGAGCGCGAGCTGTGGACGTTCGCGAAACGCTTCGGCGTCGGGCGCGGGCGTCATCGTCTCGCCGTCAGGGCCGGATACGAAGCGCAGCGCCTCTTTCGCGCCGAATGCGAGACCGCCGGGCGGAGCGCCCTCGAGGCGCTCGACCGGACGGGCGAGGCCGGAATCATCCTCGTCGGCCGCCCGTACAACGTGATGGACAAGGAGACGAACCTCGACGTGCCGGGGAAGCTCCGTGACTACTACGGCATGGGCGTGATCCCGATCTTCTTTCTCCCGCTCGACGGGATCGGCATCCGCGACATCAACGACAACATGTTCTGGAACTTCGGCCGCAAGATCCTCCAGGCGGGCCGGCTCGCCGCCCAGAAGGAAAACCTGCACATCATCTACATCACCAATTTCAAGTGCGGCCCCGATTCCTACGTCAAGCACTACGCCGTTCACGCCGCCGGGCGTCCCTATCTCACGCTGCAGTTCGACGGGCACAGCAACGACGCCGGCATGATGACGCGCTGCGAAGCGTATCTCGACAGCAAAGGAGTCCTCAGGTGGTGGAAAAAGAGCGAGGAGGGCTCGAAGGGCGCACCCTCTACATCCCGCGAATGTCGGACGAGGGAACGCGAGCCTTCGCGGCAGCCTTCCGCTATCTCGGAATAGACGCGCACCCCTCCCCCGCGGGGGACGAGCGGACGTACGAGCTCGCCGGGCGCTACACCTCGGGCGACGAGTGCCTCCCGGAGCGCGTGACGGTCGGCGATTTCCTCAAAGTCGCCGAGCTGCCCGGCTTCGACCCGGCGAAGACGGCCTTCTTCATGCCCACCGCCGGCGGGCCGTGCCGCTTCGGCCAGTACGCGCCGTTCCTG
>DHHN01000009.1:17825-18713 GCA_002403295.1 bacterium UBP1_UBA4771
GGGCGCTCGACCGCGCCCTCACGATCTTTTGCGACGCGCTCGCCGATTCCTCGGTGCCCGTCGGCGCGAGGAAGATCGCGCAGCTCGCCGGGGCGCTCGGCGAGGGGCGCGACCTCTTTCGCGCCGTACCGGTCGATTTCGGCCGCGAGACGATGCTCGTCGGCGTCGTCGGCGAGATCTTCTGCCGCCTCTCGACCTTCAGCAACGAGGACCTCATCCGGCGCCTCGAAGCCTTCGGCGCGCAGGCATGGCTCTCCGACATCACCGAATGGGTCTGGTACACCGATCAGGAGAACGTGAAGAATCTCCGGATGCTCGGGCGCGGCCTGTCCCTCGACATGCTCAAGGTGAGGCTCAAGATGCGGATCCAGCGCGATCACGAGCGAAAGCTCCTCGCTCCGTTCCGGAAGGAGTTCGCGGGACTCGAGGAGCCGCACGGCATCATGGAGGTGCTCGAGCGGAGCGATCCGTACCTGCCGTATCACGGCGCCCTCGGCGAGATGGTGCTGAGCGTCGGCAAGGCGATCTATCTCTACGAGCGGGGCGCGGACGGCATCGTCGACATCAGCCCCTTCACCTGCATGAACGGCATCGTCTGCGAGTCGATCTATCCGAAGGTGAGCCGCGACTGCGAGAATATCCCCATCAGGAACTTCTACTTCGACGGCACGCAGGTCGATCTCGAGAACGATCTCGGCATATTCATGGAACTCGTGAACAACTATCACCGTAGAAAGACCAGGAAGCGGGCGGGGCGGCGGGCGGCCTGAAGCGCCGGAGGGATGACGGGAGGGAGCGGGTGAACGGGATTCCGATGCGCGGGGACGGGGCCGCACGGTCCGCCCGCGCATTTTTATTCGCCATGCGTTATATTCACGAAAAGACCCC
>DHHN01000009.1:18767-20144 GCA_002403295.1 bacterium UBP1_UBA4771
GGCGCGTTTCCCGCCGCGGCCGCGAAGAAGGCCGGTCCCGCCGGTCCGCGGCTCGCGAAGTTTCCGGCGACGGTCGAGACGCTCGCGAACGGCCTGAAGGTGATCCTCATCGAGGATCATTCGGTGCCGGTCGTGAGCCGGTGGACCTTCTACCGGGTCGGCGCGCGCAACGAGCGCCCGGGCATCACGGGCATCTCGCACTACATCGAGCACATGATGTTCAACGGCGCCGAAAAGTACGGCCCGAAGGAGTTCGACCGGATCCTCGAGTCGAACGGCGGCTACTCGAACGCCTACACGTCCGAGGATATGACCGCGTACTACGAGGATTTCGCGAGCGACATCCTCGAGCTCTGTATCGATCTCGACAGCGACCGCATGAGGTCGCTCGCGTTCGATCCGAAATTCGTCGTCTCCGAGATGGGCGTCGTCCGCGAGGAGCGCCGCCTCAGCGTCGACAACTCGATCGACGGCGTTATGTGGGAGGAGCTCTCGGCGCTCGCCTACAAGGCCCACCCCTACGGCTGGGGCGTGATCGGATGGGATTCGGATCTCGCGGCCATCACGAGGGACGACGCCGTAACCTACTGGAAGTCCTACTATTCGCCGAACAACGCCGTGCTCGTCATCGTGGGGGATTTCGAAACGAAGCGGGCGCTCGAGCTCGTGCGGACGTACTACGGAGACATCCCCGCGCAGCCGCCCGTGCCCCCCGTGCGGACGGTGGAGCCGGAGCAATGGGGCGAGCGGCGGGGCGAGCTCCGCAGGAGCGCCGAGATGCCGGCCCTTCTCGTCGGATATCATATCCCGAACGTGAAATCCCACGACATCTACGCGCTCGACGTTCTCCAGATCGTACTGAGCGGCGGCGAAAGCTCGCGTCTCTACAAGAAGCTCGTGCGCGATCTCGGGATCGCCGTCTACGCGCAGGCGAACGCCGAATGGAAGATCGATCCGGGGCTCTTCACCTTCGACGTCAAACTCAAGCCGGGCATGGATCCGGCGGCCGGGGAGCGGGCGCTCTACGACGAGCTCGACGCGATCGCCGCGGGCGGCATCACGGCCGCCGAGCTCGAGAAGGCGAAGAACCGCGTGCTCTCGTCCTTCTACAACGGCATCCAAACCGTGAACGGCAAGGCGAACAGGATCGGCCGCTATGAGCTTCTCTTCGGCGATTTCAACGAGATCTACAAGGTGCAGGACCGCTATCAGGCCGTGACCGTCGAGGACGTGAAGCGGGTCGCCGGCGAGTATTTCAAGAAGACGAATCGCAACGTCATGACGCTCATTCCCGAAGCGTAAAGGATGGATCTATGAAGAAGCTTCCGTTCATCGTCTGCGTCGCGGCGCTCGCGCTGCTCGTCTTCGCGGCGGCGG
>DHHN01000054.1:0-11346 GCA_002403295.1 bacterium UBP1_UBA4771
AAGCGGGCCGTGCAGACGAGGCTCGAGATCGCGGGGGTCACCGTGCTCGAGTCGCGGATCAGCCACCTCGCCTACTCCCCCGAGATCGCGCAGGCGATGCTCCGGCGCCAGCAGGCGCAGGCGATCATCGCCGCCCGCCAGAAGATCGTCGAGGGCGCCGTCGGCATGGTCGAGATGGCGCTCCGTCAGCTCAGCGAGCAGAATATCATCGAGCTCGATCAGGACAAGCGCGCGACGATGGTCAACAACCTCATGGTCGCGCTCGTTTCCGACAGAGAGGTCTCTCCGGTCATCAACACGGGTACGCTCTACCAGTGATCGCGGGGTGACGATCGGCGATCATGCGCGAGAAGAAGAAATTCCTGCTCCGGCTCGACACCTCGCTCTTCGACGTCCTCGAAAAGTGGGCCGCCGACGACCTCCGGAGCGTCAACGCCGAGATCGAGTTCCTCCTCGCGGCCGCGGCGAGGAAGGCCGGCCGGCTCAAGGGNNGAGAGGACGGCGCGGTTGCGGCGCCTCGGCCGCGGCGCCGCGGCCCGCGCTAGATCCTTTTCTGGGCCCGCAGCCTCGCCACGATCTTCTCCATCTCCGCGACGAGCCCCTCGACCGTCCGGAAAGCCGCCTTCGACGGCTCCGGCGTCGTCATGTCCACTCCCGCCTTCTTGAGCAGCGCGAGCGGGGAGTCGCTCCCGCCGGCCTTGAGGAGCGCGAGGTATTTCTCGACGCCGTCATTGCTCTTCAGCGCCTGTTCGACGAGCGCCATCGAGGCGATCATGCCGGTGCTGTACTGGTAGACGTAGTAGTACCGGTAGAAATGCGGAATGGCGCTCCATTCGTTCCGGATGTAGTCGTCGACGCGCGCGACGCCCTCGTCGTGCCCGTAGTACGTTTTCGTGAGATCGAGAAACGTCGCGCTGAGCCAATCCGGCGTGAGCGTCTTGTCCTCCTCGACGCGGCGATGCATCGCGAGCTCGTACTCGGCGAACATCGTCTGCCGGTAGATCGTCGAGCGCACCTGCACGAGGTACTGGTCGATGAGCCAGAGCTTGAAAAGGTCGTCCTTCTCGTTTTTCAGCATGTGCTTGAGCAGCAGGGTTTCGTTGAATGTCGAGGCGATCTCGGCGAGAAAGAGCGGATACCCCGCGTTCGAGAACGGTTGCGCCGCGTTCGCGAAGTTCGAATGCACCGCGTGGCCGAGCTCGTGAGCGAGCGTCGAGACGGCGTCGTATTTGCCGTCGTAGTTCATCTTGACGTACGAATGGAGCCCGTATACGCCGCCCGAGTAGGCGCCGCTCTGCTTGTTCTTGTTCGGATAGACGTCGATCCAGCGGTTGCCGAACGCCTCGCGGAGCACGGCCTCGTACTCCTTGCCGAGAGGTTTGAGCGCCGCGAGGATGATCCGCTGCGCCTCGTCGTACGTGTACGACCGCTCGACGGAGGGGACCGCCGACCCGTAGACATCCTCGTAGCGCATCGTGTCGGCGAGCCCCATGAGCTCTCCCTTGAGCCTCATGTAACGAAAGAAGAGCGGCAGGTGCTCCCTGACCGACGCGATGAGGCGGTGGTAGACGGCGGGATCGATGTCGTTTCCGAAGAGGCTCGCCTCGAGGCAGTCCGCGTAGCCCCGGACGCGCGCCCCGAAGAGATGCCGCTTCATCTCGCCGTCGAGCAGCGCCGCCTGCGTGTTCTCGTATTTCACGTGATTCGCCCAGAAGGTCCTCATGGCGAGCGTCCGATCGCCCGGGTCGTTGGAGGCGCGGTAGCGCATATAGTTGGCGTAGTTGAGCGGAACCGTTTTGCCGTCCGAGAAGGTCGCCTCGGGATGCGGCATGTCGACGTCGTTGAGAAAGCTCGACGCGCGCGACGGCGCCCCGCCGAAGAGCCCCGTCATCGTCATGATCCGCTCCTGCTCCTCGGGAAGGATATGCGCGCGGCTGCGGAGCGTCTCCTTGATCGTGAACCGGTACGGCTCGAGACGCGGCTCGGAGGCGAGATACCCCTCGAGCGTCTCCTCGCTCATCTTGAGGAGATCGGGTTCGATGAAGGAGAGCGCGCTCCCGATCTGCACGAACGCCGCCTGCAACTCGCCGCGGAGCGCCTGAAACAGCGTGTTCGCGAGATCGACGTCGCTCTGGAGCAGGATGTAGCGGAAGAGGCGCGATCCCTTGATGTAGATCTCGTCCTGCAGCTCGAACATGGCGAGCATCTTCTGCGCGCTCCCGGTCCAGTCCTTCGCCGCGCCGTCGATCCCGGCGACGAGGTCGGCGAGCGCCGCCCGATCCTGCTCCCACGCCTCGAAGGTCGGGTAGAGATCCTCGATGCGCCACGTGAGCTCGACGGGTATCTCCGAACGCGGCGTGAGCGAGTAATCCGGTATGGCCTTTTGCCCGTCGGCCGCGGGAAACCCCGCCGGCGGGAAAGCGGCGATGACGAAACAAACCGCGAGGGCGGCGAAAAGGGACCGACGCATACGAACCTCCTCCGTGGGATGCGATCGCCGACGCGACGATGCTCGTGGGAACGACCGGTAAGCTCCGAAACGCGGAAAAAGGCGCTCTCCGCGCCGAAGGCATCCGCAACTATACGGCATGCACATGCGGCCGGGCAATCGGTTTCGTCGAATCGCGGAGCTTCTCGCGGAAACGATTGCGGAGATCGCGAAGAAGAACGGGAAGAATTGAAAGGGCGCCGTCGCGTTGAAGCGCCCACCACGCTTCATCTTCGTGACCCCCACCAACGGCGCCCGCTCGGTTATACGCGCGGGCGCCGCCTGGAGTTCCGGACCCGTTAAATTTCAATCCGCCGGCGGCTGGAAGGCGCGGGGTTCGTCTCCATGGCCCGGCGCGGCCGGGCCGTTTCGCCGCCGCGGTCACCGCGCGACCTTGCAGACGAGCCCCTTGAGATACGCACCCTCGGGAAAGGGCAGGGCGACCGGATGATCCTCCGCCTGCGAGAGGCGCCGGACGATCCGGACGTCGCGTCCGGCGTCGAGCGCCGCGTCGGCGACGATCTTCTGAAAAAGCTCGCTCGTCATGAGCCCCGAGCAGGAGAAGGTGAAGAGGACCCCTCCCGGTCGCAGCAGCTTCAGGGCGAGCAGATTGATGTCCTTGTAGCCTCGGCTCGCGCGGGGGAGCTGGCTCCGCGACTCGGCGAACTTCGGCGGATCGAGAACGGCGAGATCGAACGAGCGCCGCTCGTCGCGATAGCGGCGGAGGATCGCGAAGACGTCCCCCTCGACGTGCTCGACGCGACCCGCCTCGATCCCGTTCAGCTCCGCGATGCGCCGCGAGAGGTCGAGCGACGGAGCCGACGAATCGATATTGGTCACCCGCGCCGCGCCGGCGGCGAGCGCCGCCACGCCGAATCCCCCGGTGTAGGAGAAGCAGTTGAGCATCTCGGCGCCGCGCGCGTATTCCGAGACGACGGAGCGGTTCCCGCGCTGGTCGAGGTAAAAACCCGTCTTGTGGCCGTTCCGCACGTCGACGAGGAACCGGCAGCCGCCTTCCAAGATTTCGACGAGCTCCGGCGGCTCCGCGCCCGCGAGGAGGCCGCTGCGCTTCTCGAGGCCCTCCTTCGCTCGGACGTCGACGTCCGAGCGCTCGTAGATTCCCGAGGCCGCGAGGCGATCGAGCCCGGCGACGAGCGCCTCCCGCCATCGCTCGGCGCCCGCCGTGAGCAGCTGCACGACGAGCCAGGAGCCGTAGCGGTCCACGACGACTCCGGGAAGGCCGTCCGACTCGGCGTTCACGAGCCGGGCGGCGCCGGGATCGCCGGTCGGGGCGAGCGAGCCGCGCAGCTCGAGCGCCCGGGAGAGGCGGCCGCGGAAGAATTCGGCCGAGACGTCTTCCTGGGGATCGAACGTCCATACGCGGGCGACGATCTGTGACGCGGGCGAATACGCGGCCCGCGCGACGCGCGAGCCGTCGGCGAGCAGCACCTCGACCGTCTCCCCCGTCTCCGGGCGCCCCTCGACCGCGGCGACCGCGCCCGCGAAGATCCACGGATGCTTTCGCAGCAGCGACTTCTCGCGGCCGCGCTTGATGACGATGGCGTTCATCCGCCCGGAACGTCCTTCCTCCCGAACAGGAGCCCCGCGATGGGGACGTCCGCCGGCGAGAGCCGGTAGCTCGCGAGGTCGCGCGGATCCACCCATGCGATCTCGTCGTGCGCCGCCGGCGCGGGCTCGCCGGAGACGATCTCGGCGCGGAGCGCGATGAGCCGGAGCGCGCCGCGCTCGTCGCAGTGGCTGCTCTCGGCGACCACGTCGCCCGCGATCGCCTCGACGCAGAGCTCCTCGGCGAGCTCGCGCTCGAGGCACTCCTGCAGGGTCTCGCCGGGCTCGAGAGAGCCGCCGGGGAACTCCCAGAATCCCTCCATCGAATCGCCCCGGCGCCGGCGGGCGATGAGCACCTTGCCCTGCGAAACGATGATTGCCGCGGTCACGATCTTCATGGCTCCGCCGAATCAAGGCGCGAGGATGAGGGCGCGGGGCGCTCGCGGGCCTCGCTCCTGCCGCGCGCCCCCATCGAACGAAGAGTCCGCGCTCCATTGTGCGGAAGAAACCGGGTTCGTTCAAGGGTCAAATGGCGGCCGGACGGGGGCCCGCCGCCGCGTCAGACAGGCGGATCCCGCCGGGTGGAATGGAGGCACGCGCCCGCTCGGGCGAAACAACCCCCGTTCCCCGTTCGCCGCGAGAGCGGCCACGACAGCGCCAGCCAGACGACGAGCGCGGCGAGCCGGCCGTACGACCAGGGATAGAAATCGTGCACCGGCATGAGAAAGACGAGGAAATAGGCCGCGCCGAACACGATCCATTCGGCCTCCGTGTCGAGCCGTTTCATGACGACGAGGAACGGCACGGCGAGAAACACGCAATGGTGCGGCCAGGCGATCGGCTGCAGGAGCACCATGAGCACGAAAAGCGCCGGCGCTGCGTTCAGCACGGCGCCCTCGGCGCCCGCCGCGTCCGCGAACGCCCGCCGGGCGCGGTGCGCGAGCGCGGCGGCGATACCCGCCGCGGCGGCGGCGATCTTGACGGGGAAGACGACGTACGGCATGAGATCGTACCCGCGGTCGAGCGCGACAAAGATCGCCTGAACGAACGAGTCGATCGAGAACTGCCGGAAGCTCGGTTCGTCCCGGCTCCAGAGGCCCGCCGCGTTCGTCAAGAAATCGCGGTACGGGTACGCGCCGCTCACGGCGACGGTCCAGCCCGCAATCGCCGCCGCGAAAAACACGAACCACGCGAGCCACCGCCAGTCGCGCGCGACGACGAACGCGGCGACGAGCGCCATCGGCGACACCTTGAGATGCGCCGCGAGGGCGAGCGCGAGCGCGGAGAGCGCCGCCGTCCGCGGGTACAGAAGGATCGCGGCGAGCATGAGATTGAGCACGTGGAAATTGACCTGCACGTACCCGAGCGTGCGGACGACCGGCACGTTCACGAGGAGAAAGCCGGCCGTCGCGAGAGCGGCGAGGCGATCCGGAAATCCGTAGCGCCGGAGCGTCGCGCGCAGCAGAAAGAAGAGCGCGAAGAGCGAGAGGAGGTTCGATATCCACAGGACGTCGAAGATCGTCCGCGTTCCGTGGGGAACGAGCCCCCGGAGCAACGTGGCCCAGAACGGCGGGTAGAGGTACCGCGCCGGAAGGTGCTCGCCCCGGACGAGGCTGTTCGCCGCGTGAACGTAATCGGCGACGTCGCCGTAGCGCACGCGCTCGCGGATGAAGCCGAGGTAGAGAAGGCTCACGGCGAGAAAACACGCCGCGGCGACGGCGCTTTCGGAGTCGATGCGGCCGAGCGCGAGAAGCACGACGAACGCGCCGAGGACGAGCCACGCCGCCGCGGCCGCATAGAAGGTGAGCGCGAGGTCCGAGATCGGACCTTCCTGGACGATCGCCTTGAGCCCGGGCGCGCCCCCGAGGCGGTAGGCGAGCGCCGTGCCGGCGATCATGACCGCCGTGACGGAGCACCAGGCGATCGCCGCAACCGCGGCCGGCCGCGCGCGCGCTCCGCATCGGCCCGGTTCTCCGTCTCCTCGGTGTGCCCGCGTCATGCGTTCAAGCCCCCGCCGGCGACGCCTCCCGCCGGCGGCGCCAGTATACAACGGGACCGCCGGCCCTGTCGCGGTCGAAGCTTGATTCGCCGTCCCCTCAGGCCTCCGGCGCGATTCGCGGAGGAGCGAAGAGCCGCCCGGTATCGTCCTGCACGAGCGCCCAGATGCAGTAGATGCCGAGCACCGTGCCGAGCGGAACGTTGAAGAGATCGAGCACCGAAAGCACCATGGCGAGATACCGCGCCCAGTTCCTGCGCTTCAGCACGCCGATGCCGCCGATGACGCTGAGGGCCGACAGCGTGAAGAGGACGGTCGCGATCGGCACGCCGATGACGGAAAGAACGGCGAGCGCCTCCTCGTCCCCGTCGAGCCCGCAGGCGAGGAATCCGATTCCGACCGTGAAGAGGAGCACGAGCGCAGCGACGAGCACGCCGAATATGCCGTATCCGATGCGCAGCACCCCGACCGCGGTGATATGCTTCTGCATGGCTGAACCATCCTTTCTCGGTATAATAACGCGCGAAACGCCCGTTTGTTTCACATACAGACGCGCGGCTCCGTTCATTCACGCGCCGGCGGCGGAATCGACCTCGCGAAACATTCGCGCCGCCCGCGCAACCAAACGGGCGCCGGAAGCGTACAAGAGGGTGGGAGATCGTCGTTCTTTTCGCGTAGGAGGTGTCCCGCCATGAAATCGTTCGGAGTGCTGCTTCTTTTTTCGTGCTTCCTGACGCTCGGCTCCGCAGCGGCTCATGCCGATTCGAGCGGACGAATACACGGCACGATCACGACCGTGGACGGAGAGGTGTACGAGGGGCTCATCCGATGGGACAAGAACGAAGCCTCGTGGTTCGATATCCTGAACGGCAACAAGAAGATCCGGGACGGACACCGTGTCCGGAGCCGCGAAAGGATTCGCGTCTTCGGCATCACGATCGGCGAACGCATGAGCTCGGGAGACCTCGGATCCGCCCAATCGGGCCTGTGTTTCGGCCATCTGCAAAGCCTCGAGCCGGCGGGCGGGGACGCCGCCCGCCTCGTTCTCAAATCCGGG
The DNA here is from genome assembly GCA_002403295.1 of bacterium UBP1_UBA4771. GTDB lineage: Bacteria > Krumholzibacteriota > Krumholzibacteriia > Krumholzibacteriales > Krumholzibacteriaceae > SSS58A. The sequence goes on from DHHN01000054.1 coordinate 7,108, forward strand.
CAGACGATCACGCTCGAGGGGGGCTCCTCCGACATCGGCAGGGGCATCCGAGGGATCGTCATCGAGGACGCCGCGGAGGGCGAGACCTCCCTCGATTGGGATGATATCGAACGCATCGAATTCTCGCAGGGCGCGGCGAATCTCGCGTCGCAGTTCGGCGAGCGGCTCTACGGCACCCTCACGACGCGGCGCGGCGACGAATTCACGGGCTGGGTGAGCTGGGACGTCGACGAGCTCTTCACCGAGGACATTCTGGACGGAGCGGAAGGCCGGCGCGACCGGAAGGTGCGGTTCGGCAAGCTCGCGTCGATCGAGCGTCGCAGCTCCTCGAGCGCGACCCTCGTCTTCCTGACCGGGAAAGAGATGGTTCTGCGGGGTACGAACGACGTCGATCGCGGCAATCGCGGCATCGCGATCTACGACCCCGGCTTCGGCCAGGTGACGGTCGACTGGAGCGAATTCGCCCGGCTCGACCTCAAGACCCCGCCGGCGCAGCCGGCCTACAAGGACTTCGACGGCGGCCGCCCCCTCGAGGGCACCGTCTTCACGGCCGACGGGAAGCGGCACGACGGAACGATCCGGTGGGACGACGACGAGACGCACACGTGGGAGATCCTCGACGGCGATAGCCGCGGCGCGTCGTTCGACGTCGAGTTCGGCGCGATCAAGGAAATCAAGCGCGAGGGCTTCCGCGCCGCCGCCGTCACGACGTGGGGCGGCCGGACGCTGCGGCTCGGCGGATCGAACGACGTCGACGGCGACAACCGCGGCATCTACGTCAAATCGCCGGACGGGAAGGAAGTGAAGATAGATTGGGACGAATTCGACCGGGTCGAATTCGTCCGATAGCGCCGCGCGACGGAGGCGCCGCCCGCGTCGAACGAATCGGGAGGGGCGGATTGCCCATCCATTCGGGCACCCCAAGCGATCCGCTCTTCCCGCCTTCTATTTTCTGCGCGAGAAAAGTCTCTCGAATCCGGGATATGCGGCGAGGGGAATGATCTCGAACTCGATCAGGCGCTCGCGCGCGAGCGGAAGCGTGGCGAGAGCGGCGCGCGCCTCATCGACGCCGGCGGCCTCGAGCACGAGGACGGCCTCGCGCCGGTCGGGGCGAAAATAGAGCTCGCGGATGACGCCTTCCTGATACAACGCCCAGGCGCGGGCGGCCTCCTCCTCGAGGATGCGCTGCGTGAAGGCGTCGGGAGAGGCTCCCGGCATCTCCTTCTCGATTGCGAGAATCTTCATCGTACTCCCTCGATCGCCTTCTCCGCGGGCGCGGATCCGGGCGTCACTCGCTCCATGTGAGACGATACCGGCAACAGGAGCCGCCGCGGGCGCGGCATTCCTCCTCGACGACCTCGACGCCGCGGGCTCCGCACATCCGGAGCGCCTCCCGGTACCAGCCCACCACCGTGAGACAATCCGGCACTGAAAAGGTCTTCGCGTCGTAGGTCGTCAGCACGCCGGAGGCGGGTCCCGTTCGCTCGTACTCCCGTCGTCCGGTATCGTAGTAGAACTTGTAGATCACGTCCGCTTTCTCGAGAAACGCTTGGGGATCCCCCGGCGTGAGAAACGACTTGTGCACCTTGGCCAGGCTCCGCCTCGCCGATTTCGCGCCGATCTCCTCGAACAGCTTCTTGTCTCCGCCGCCGAGAAGATCCACGATCGCCTTGTCGAGGCGCTCCCCGATCGCGAAGGGATACCATTTGGCCGTGAGAATGAGATCGCCGAGCGCCGCCCTGTCCTCCTCGGGCAGCGCCGCGAGCACGCGCCCCCACGCCTCCTCTCCGAAATTGTCGACGACGAATTCCTTGCGAGCCTGCAGGATGAGTCCCTTGATTTCCATTCTTCGGAACCTTCCTCTCCCGTTGCGCGGCACTGCACTCGCGGGATAATGAGCCAATCGACGCGCGATTGCAAGGTTGGCGTTTCGGAGCGGAGCCCGCGAGCGGTCAGAATCGCCGGAGAAACTCGTCGAACCCCCGGTAAAACTCCGCCGGATTGTCCAAATAGACGAGGTGATCCGAGTCCGGAACTTCAACGTACGTGCAGTCCTTCGCGATGCCGCGCATTTCATCGGCTTCCTCGCGCGGCACGCTCCAACTTTCGGCGGCTCTGACGAGAAGCACGGGACATTCGACGCGTCCGAGGGAATCGCGCCAGTCGCGGCTCGCGCGGGCGATCGCGGCCATCGCGCGCCGCGAAAAGAGGAAATCGTAGCCGTCGAGCGTTTCGACGAGGCTCTCCGCGAAGTACCGCACGCTCGACTGGCGCTTGAAGCGGCCGCCGAGATCGCGCAGCGCCTCGTCGATCGTCGAGTACGGCGTGGGCCAATCGCGGGTGAGCCCGTCGTCGTTCGGGTCGTCGGAGGCGAGCGCGGCGACGGGGCCGCCGAACCCCTCGTCGAGGATCGCCACGCCCTTCACCGCTTCGGGATAGAGGGCCGCGAGATATGCCGCCACGCGCCCTCCCATCGAATGCCCGACGACGATCGCCGGCGGGCATTGGAGCTGCCGGAGCAGCTCGTAGGCGTCCCTCGCCATGTCCTCGGCGCCGTAGCCGCTCCCCGGTTTGTCGCTCAGTCCGTGCCCCCGCTGGTCGGGCGCGATGATCCGGTACCGGTCCCGGTGGCGCATGATGAAATCGCTCCAAGTCTCCCCTCTTCCCCAGCGCCCGTGGAGGCACAGGATGCAGGGAAGCTCGGACGACGTGTCGCGGCAGAAGAGGCGAATGCCGTTCACCGCCGCGAAGGCCCGTCCCAGAACGTGTCTGCCCATGGACGATCGTTCCCCCTCCGAGAGTGCGTGTGGTTGCACCGGCCGCTTATAGGTATTTTACACCATGTCGACGGGGAACTGGCAAGATTATAAATGCGGGAACGGATCGCGAAGATCGGATGGCGGGGCCTCGCGGAATTCGCCCGGGGCGAGGGCGCCGAGGCTCCACGGCCCGACGGCGTCCCTGATGAGCCGGAGCGTCGGATGGCCGGCGGCCGCCGTCATGCGGCGCACCTGGCGGTTTCGCCCCTCGACGATCGTGAGGGCGATCCACGCCGTCGGCAGGCTCGCGCGGCTGCGGATCGGCGGCGTGCGCTCCCACACGTCCGGAGGCTCGATTCGATCCGCGGCGGCGGGAAGGGTCACGCCGTCGGCGAGACGAACGCCCCGGCGCAGCAGCTCGAGCGCGGCGCCGTCCGGCGCTCCCTCCACCTGCACGAGGTACCGCTTCGCGAGCTTGCCGCGCGGATCGGTGATGAGATGCTGCGCCCTGCCCCAGTCGGTGAGGATCACGAGCCCTTCGCTGTCGTAATCGAGCCGCCCGGCGGGATAGACTCCCGGGATGCGGATGTAATCGGCGAGCGTGGCCTTGCCCCCGCTCGGGCTGAACTGGCAGAGGACGCGGTACGGCTTGTTGAAGAGAACGAGTCGGTACGGCGGCGTCGCAACGCTCATCACGGCACGCTCCCGTCGGGCGGATTCGGCCGCCGTCCCGGGGAAAGGCGCCGGCGCCGCCTTTCCGCCGGGCCGGCGTCAGGAAACGCGGAGGACCTTGGCGCCGCGGACGCTCCCTCTCTTGAGCTCGACGAGCGCGCGGTTCGCCTCCTCGAGCGGATACTCCTCGACCCCGGGGCGAACGGGAATCGCCGCCGCGAACTCGAGAAACTCCCTCACGTCGCCTCGCGCGACGTTCGCGACGCTCTTGATCTCCCGTTCCATCCAGAGGTGCGCCGCGTAATCGAGCCGGAGGAGCTCCCGCTTGTCGGCGTCCTCCTTGCGGATCGCGTTCACGACGAGCCGGCCGCCCGGCTCGATGCGTCGGAGCGCCTCGACGACCGGCTTCCACGCCGGGGTCGTATCGATGACGGCCGCGCACGGCTCCGGCGGCTCATCCGCGGTGTCGCCGGCCCAGGCGGCCCCGAGCTCGCGGGCGAACTCCCGCTCCCGCCCGCTCCGCGCGAAGACGAACACCTTCGAGGCGGGATATCGATGCCTCGCCATCATGAGGACGAGGTGCGCCGAAGCGCCGAAACCCGTGAGCCCGAGGGTTTCTCCGTCGCGGAGCCGCGCGAGCCGGAGCGAACGATACCCGATCGCGCCGGCGCAGAGAAGGGGGGCCGCCTCGGCGTCCGAGAACGCATCCGGAATCGCGTGCGCGAAATCCCCGCGGACCGTCATGTACTCGGCGTAGCCGCCGTCCACGTCGCGGCCGGTCGCCCTGAAATCGGCGCAGAGATTCTCC
>DHHN01000054.1:11504-14258 GCA_002403295.1 bacterium UBP1_UBA4771
TTCCCGGCTCGGGAACGGGCGGTTCGGCGAAGACGAGCGGCGCGTGATTCCGCTCGACGTCCGTGACCGCATCGAGGATCATCGCCTTCATTCGCCCGGCGCCCCTTCCCTCTCCGCGCCCGATTGCTTGCCGCTCATGCGCTCGACGCTCACCTTGACGATCGTCGCCCGCCGGATCGATTCGTCGGAAAAAACGTGCGCCGCGCTCGAGTACTGGGCCATGATGCGTTCGAGCGCCCGCCGCTTTTCCTCGTGATCCTCGACGATCCGCGCCCGCCCGAACGCCATGACGCTCCGGTATGAAACGCTCCAGGCGCATGCCTGCGCGGCTTCCCGCATGCCGCCAACGACGTCGAGCTCCACGCAGACACGGTCGTTGCGTCCGAGAATGTCCATCTTTCTTCCGGCGGCGTCCCCGTGGAAGTAGAGCGCCTCTCCGTCCCATCCGAAGCAGAGCGGCACGACGTACGGCTCGCCGCCGTCCGCGAGGCCGAGCCGGCAGACGCGAGCTTCCCGGATCACGGCCTCCATCTCCCGGCGGTCGCGGATCTCCTTTTCGGCGCGTCTCACGTTTTCACTCTTCCCCGGATTTCCTCGTTCCGAAAAGCGACCGCAGCGGAACGCGGCGGCCGCCGCCGAAGGCGATATCCGCGAGCGCGAGCCGCTCCTCGAACGGGCCGATCGTCCAGCATTCCCCGGACGGCAGCTCCTCGACGGGGATCCCCCCGTCGTTCAACGGGCAGATGTCGCGGAGCTCGACGACGGCGCCGTCCCCGCGCTCCTCGGTCCAGCGCAGGGGAAGACCCTGCGTGCGGCACACGTACGGCCGGTCGTCGTAGATCCGGCATCGGCCGACCTCGTCGAGAAAGGCGCACGCGCCGGCCGCATGAGGCTCGGCGCCGGAAAGAAGCGGCGCGTGCCGCCGGCTGATGTTGGCGGCCTCGATCGCGAACACCGTCATCCCGTCGACGCAGCACTGGCCGCATCCCGGACGGCACGCGAGCCGTGCTCCGTGAATGGCGGCGAGGCGCCGCACCGCCTCGTCGGCGTCGGAATAGAGGCGCTCGAGCGCATCGAAGGCGCTTCTCGCGTTATCGGCCGGCGTGCGGACCATCGCTCCCCTTCGCCTCGCGGCGCCGCGGCCGCGGCATGATCGTCATCGCGCCGCGCCCGGCGCCGGAAGCACGCATTCGATGGTGTCCTGGACGACGAGATCGAAGTCGACGAGCTTCATCTTCATGAATGCCTCATTATAATAATATGTGTGGGCGAAGACGCTCGCGGCGGCCGAGAGCTGGTAGTACACGTAGTCCTTTTCGTTCGCGAGCTTGTACTGCGTGGTCGGTCCCGTGTAATAGCCGCCGTCGGAGGTTGCGCCCTGAAACACGAACGTCCCCTTGACCGTCGTGTCGCAATAATGCTTCCGGCTCATGACCTCGACGGCGCCGACATACGGCCCGCCCGGCGAATTCGTGACGTGCCAGGTGATTCTGAAATACGGTTCGATGGTGGTTTTTTCCGTTTCCTTGCAGGAATCCTCGTCGGCGGTTTCACAGGCGCAGAAAGCGAGCGCGAGGCAGGCGGCGGCGATATGGAAACGAAGCGCGGGCATTCTCACGATGCGACCTCCCTGTGGATCCATGGACGTTCCGATGCGAAGCGGACGGCTCTTCCATTTTAGCACGAACGCGCCGCCTGTCAAAGACCGCGTCGCGGATTCAGTCGCGGATTCAGCGCCGGTAGATTCCGAGAAAGAAGCCTTTGCCGCCTTCGAGCGTTTCCGTGCCGCATCGGATCTCGCGAAATCCGCGGCCGGCGAAAAGATTCCGCAGATGCGCGGGTTCCACGAGATGGATGTGGGGCTCGAGCATCCTGACGCTCCGGTAGGGCGTCTCCGAGACCCTGCCATGGGCGGGCGATGGGAGCTGCAGGAGGGCGGCCGCGACGCCGCCGGGCTTGAGCCAGTCGGCGATCCTTCCGACGGCGGCCGCGGGTTCGAGGTACTCGAAGACGAGCGCCGCGTAGACGAGATCGAACGACGCGGGCGGAAGCTCGCATGAAGCGATGTCGCCGCACACGAGCTCGAGTCCCGGCAGACGCGCGCCGTGCCGCGAGCGCGCGAGGTCGAGGTATGCCGGATTGATGTCGACGCCGACGACGCGCTTGACGCGGCCGGGGTCGATATGCTCGAGCCCGTTGCCGCCCGACACGCCGAGCACGGCGACCGATTCGGGCGAGAACTCGTCCAGCAGCCCGCCGAAGACGCGGCTCAGGTGCTGGAGCTGCCGCACGCCGGGGCTCGCCATGTGGCCCTCGTACTCCTCCGCGGGGATCGAGAGCCATGGGCTGCGGCATGGATCGCGGTTTTCAGTCATCGCTCGCGAACGAGAAACGCATCTGCACGATGATCCGGCGCCCGTCTCTCTTCCCGCGGACGCCGGTCCACCGCTCGTTTATCCACGAGGAGGGGACGCCGCGCCGCCCCCGCGGCATCGCGGCGCCGAGGGCGATCGAGAGCGGAACGAGGACGGCCGCGGCGACGGCCGGCCGTTAGAACGCGTATCCGATCGTCAGGCCCGGCCAAATCCAGAAGCCTCCGCCGCTGAACAGCCCGTATGCGGCGCCGCGGAAGAGGAACCCGCTTTCGGCGCGGAACTCGAAACCGAGCCCCGCGTAGCCGTATGTGGCGCTGTCATCGAAGGGCCCCGTGTCCGTCCCGGCGGTCACGATCGTGACGCCGCCGGCGAGAAAAAG
>DHHN01000144.1:0-1041 GCA_002403295.1 bacterium UBP1_UBA4771
GTCGCTTATCGCGTAATAGACCTTGGCGAGGTTGAGCCATCCCTTGATCTGGCGCGGATCGGCCTGCGTCGTGAGCTCGAACTCGTGCGCGGCGCCGGCCATATTCTCGGCCTGGAACTCGCTCAGCCCCTGATTGAAATGCCGGGCCCAGTTCGACTTGATGTTCGTTTCGACGTCGGGGATCTTCTTCGGGTTGAGCTCGGCGGCCTTCATGAACTCCGCGTAGGCGCCTTTCATGTCCCCCGTGTAGCTGTACGCGATGCCGAGCTGGAAATGAGCCTCCGCGTCCATCGGATTGTTCTCGATCGCGAGCTTGGCCATCTCGATCGCCTTGGGGTAATTGCCGTGCTCGTTGTGGAGCATCGCGCTCGTCGTCTCGACGCTCTTGCACGAATACGCGGCGAGGAGCGAAACGATGAGCATCGTGACGATCCCGCTTCTCGTTCTCATCTGGCAGACGCCTCCTTCCGTACAGAACCGTTCGTACCGTATGCCTCTATGCACTCCGGTAAACTCAGTTGCCTCCGGCCGACGCTCTGAATTTGCCCGGGAATTCCTCCTGGATACGCGGTGCGCGGCCGGTCATGTCCGGCCGCCGAGGGTGGTTCTCCTGTCCTTCGCCCGAAAGGTACCAAGACGGGGCGGCGATGTCAAGCACTATGAAAACGCGATCGGATCGACGTCCCAGGCGAGCTCGACCGACGTTTCGGCGGAGACCCGCTCGAGCGCGGCCCGAACGGCGGCCCGCCGGAGCTCCGGGGAGAGATCCCCCTTGACGAGAAGGTGGAAGCGCCAGCTTTTCTTGAGGCGCTCGATGAGCGCGGGCGTCGGGCCGAGCACCACGGCGGCGGCGCCGAGCGCGCCGGCGAGAGCGTCCCTCGCCGCTGCCGCGGCCGCTGCCGCCCGCTCCGCCGAACGGGCCTGCACGGTGAACAGCATGACGGCGCCGGCGGGCGGATAGCGGAGCTCGCGCCGCACCTCGATCTCCCGGGCGGCGAACCCCTCGTAATCGTGGCGCACGAGATGATCGTACAGGTAGTG
>DHHN01000144.1:1070-3201 GCA_002403295.1 bacterium UBP1_UBA4771
AACGTCTTCTCCGCCGCGCGGAAATCGGGAAACTGAAGGCCCCGGTCGGCCGCGACCACGCCGATGAGCGTCACCGAGGGGAAATGATGCCCCTTGGCGACCATCTGCGTGCCGACGAGCACGTCGCTCTCGCCCCTCGCGAACCGCTCGAGAACGGCGAGGTGGCCGCGCCGCCCCGGCGTCGTATCGAGATCCATCCGGGCGACCCGGACGCCGGGGAGCAGATTCACGAGCTCCATCTCGACCCGCTCCGTGCCGACGCCCCGGTGCACGAGCTTGTACTCTCCGCAGCGCGGGCACGCGTCGGGAACGGCCGCGTGATGTCCGCAGTAGTGGCACATGAGCCTCTGCCCGCGGCCGTGGAAGGTGAGGGGGATCGAGCAGTTCGGGCAGTGCTCGATCCAGCCGCAGCCGCGGCACTGGATGAAATTCGCGTGCCCCCGGCGGTTGAGGAGGATGATCGCCTGCTCGCCCCGCTCGAGGCACCGCTCGAGCGCGGCGAGCAGCTCCGCCGACAGGATCTCCCCCCGCCCCCGCATGTCGACGATCTCGACGCGCGGCATCTCGAGACCTCCGGGACGCGAGCGGAGCGCGAGGTAACCCATCTCGCCCGCGCGGGCCGCCTCGTACGTTTCGAGCGCGGGCGTGGCGGACCCGAGAAGGAGCACCGCTCCCTCGCGATCGGCCCGGAAGCGCGCCGCCCGCACCGCGTGGTAGCGCGGCTTGTCTTCCTGCTTGAAAGAGGAGTCCTGCTCCTCGTCGACGACGATGACGCCGAGACCGGCGACCGGCGCGAACACCGCCGAGCGGGCGCCGACGATCACGCGGATCTCGCCGCGCGCCGCCGCGCGCCAGATGACCGCGCGCTGGGGGCCGGTGACCCGCGAATGGAGCACCGCGACGGCGTCCCCGAACCGCCTGCGGAACCGCGCGACGGTCTGCGGAATGAGGGCGATCTCGGGGATGAGCACGATCGCGCCCCTGCCGCGGGAGAGCGCCTCCTCGACGACGCGCAGATAGATCTCCGTTTTTCCGCTCCCCGTGACGCCGTGGAGCAGGAACCGCCCCCCGGACCCCGCCGCGAGGGCGCCGCGAAGCGCGGCGAACGCCGCCTCCTGATCGGGGGTGAGAACGGGACGCTCCGCCTCCGCGGGAAAGGCGCCCTCGCCTCCGTCCGCCGGGGGCAATCGCCCGGCGCCGCGAACGCTCGCCGGGAGCACGGCTCGAAGCGTCTCCCCGAGCGGGTGCACGTAGTACTCCGCCATCCAGCGGGCGAGGTCGAGGAGCGCCGGGGTGATGAGCGGCTCGTCGTCCACGAGCGCGGCGATCTCCCGGAGCTTCACCGCGGCGGGCGCCCGCGATCGCCGCGAGACGACGTACCCGGTGACGCGGCGGCGCCCGAAGGGCACCCGCACGCGCGAACCGGGGCGGATGCGCTCGCGCAGGGCCGCCGGGACCCGGTAGGTGAACAGCCTGTCCACCGGATAGGGAACGGCGACGTCGGCGAGCGCCCATGATGCGGAAGCGGCTCCCATACCCGGAGGATACGGGAGCCGCCGCGCCGCCGGCAACGTCAAAAGGTCACTTCGCGCAGGAGAGGAGGCGGTGGATCCGCTCGATGAGCTTGTTCGGGCTGAACGGCTTCACGATGTAATCGGTCGCGCCGACCTCGTACCCGAGCCGCTTGTCGATCTCGCGGCCCTTCGCCGTGAGCAGCACGACGGGGATGTGCCGCGTGAGCGGATTGGCCTTGAGGATGCGGCACGCCTCGTAGCCGTCGATCTTCGGCATCATGATGTCGAGTATGATGAGATCGGGCTGCTCGCGGCGGGCCTTCTCGATTGCTTCCTCGCCGTTCTGGGCCGTCAGCACCTCGAATCCCTCGGCGCCGATGCTGAACTGCAGTATCTGCGTTATGTTCACCTCGTCGTCCACGACGAGGATTCTCCCCTTCTTCATCGAGCTTCCTCCTTCGATGCCTGTTCCTGCCGCGTTTCGGCGCCCCGCATGCGCGCGCTGCGCTCGCGCTCGAGCTCCCGCTCGAACTCCTCGAGAACGAGCTCGCGTCGATCCGAACGCGCGCCGAGGATGTCGAGTGCGTCTCCGAAGGCGGCGGCGACGCGCGGATCGA
>DHHN01000160.1 GCA_002403295.1 bacterium UBP1_UBA4771
CGCCCGCTCCCTTTCGCAAAGAATACCCGAATGCTCCTATCTCATGAGAACGATCTTGCGCGTCGCCTCGTAGGAGCCCGCGCGCATGCGGCAGAAATAGACGCCGCTCGGCGCCGCCGACCCCCGCGCGTCCTCGCCGCGCCACTCGACGCGGTGCCGCCCCGCTTCACGGCGCCCGTCGAGGAGCCTCGCGACGAGGCGGCCCGAGACGTCGAACACCTCGATCGTCACCCGGCCCGGCCCGGCGAGATCGAAGAGGATCGCCGTCGAGGGATTGAACGGGTTCGGGAAGTTCTGCGCGAGCGCCGTCGCCCGCGGAAGCGCACCCTCGTCCGTTCCCGTCACGTCGTCGGGCCGCAGCAGCGCGAAGCCGCTTTCGTTGCCGTGCACGTCGACCGCCGACACCTTGTAGTAGTAGCCCGCCGACCACGACCAGCTCGCATCGAAGAGGATCGTGTCGCAGGACGATGAGATCATGTTTCCCGAGGCGGGGATGAAATCCTCGCTCGTGCCGCGGTAGACCCTGTACGCGGCGAGATCGCTCTCTCCGTTGGGCGCCCAGCAGAGCCGCATGCCCGCCGGGTCGTAACGCTGCTCCCCTGAAAGAGCGAGCGGAACGCACGGGGCGAGGTTGTCGACGGAGCGGCCGCTGTCGACGGGCGAATCCCAGAAAATGAACCTGTTTTCGGTATGCGCCGAGACGAGGAACCAGTGCGTCGCGGGATCCCCCGCGATCGAATCGTAGTAGGTCTTCGCCTGATACGTGTACTCGTCGAAATAGTGCGCATCCATGTTCGCGAGCCACTCCCATCCGTAGAGCGTCCCGGCGATGGTTTCGAATCGGAACGCGGGCCCTTTGAAATCCCGCGGGATATCGGCCGGATCGCCTCCCGCCTCGCCCGCCTCGACGAGCGCGGCCGCGGCCGGCGCTTCGAGGCTCCGCCAGATCGAGTAGTGCGTCACGATCTCGTTCGCGAACGCGTCGAGGCGCGAACCCTCCCACGAGACCGTGACCGAGCCGCCCTGATCGTGCGGCACGTCTGCGACGTCCGCGATATACGGGCAGGGATATCCCCAGTAGCCGTTCCGCTCGATGCGCTGAGCGTGGATATCGTAGTCGGAACCGCCCCCATGGATCCACGCGGCAAAGATGCCGTTCCTGCCGTCCCCTACCGCACATGGATTATTCTGCGCGCCGCTCGCGGCGCAGATGGCCGTGCCGGTCGCCGGCCAGACGACGGTTCCGGTCCCGTCGATGCGCTGGCAGTAGACGTCTCCGTTGCCGTCTCTCGCGTCGTTCCAGACGACGATGGCGCCACCCGTGCCGTCCGGGACGGCGATGGGAATCTGTTGATAGTAGTTGGAAGTGCAGAGACGAACGCCGTTCGCCGTCCAGAGCAGGCTTCCGGTCGAGGTCGCCCGTTGGGCGTACACGTGTTGCGCGAAGCCCGACCGGCGATCGCCCCAGACCAGAATCGCGCCCTCCGAGCCGTCGGGGGCAAGGTCGATCCAGTCCTGTTCATCGGCCGCCGTGCAAACGGCAAGATCCCAGACGTACATCGTTCCGGTCGTATCCATGCTCGCCGCGTAAACGTCGCAATACGAGCCTCCGCGATAATCCTCCCAGGCGGCGAACACGCGGCCGGGCTTGGTCGAGACGATTACGGGATCTCTCTGAACGTTGGCGGCGCTGCACATGGCGGCGCCGTTCGTCCACATGAGCGTTCCGTTCGCTTTGATCCGCTGCACGTAGATGTCCCACGACGACGTGCCCAAATTTCTCGAATCGTACCAGACGACGAACGCGCCGTATGAGCCGTCGGAGGCGATCTTCGGATACTCCTGGCTTCCCGCCGCGCCCGAAGCGAGCGCCAGCCCGTCGTCCGCCCAGAGTACTGATCCCGAGGCGCTGACCCTCTGCGCGTACACCCTGTCCGCGCCTCCGAGTCGGGGATCGTGCCAGGCGATGATGGCGCCGCCGCGGTTATCCGAAATCATTTCGGGGAGCGTTTGCACGAATATGCCGCTCCCGCCGGTTATCTCCACTCCGTTCGTGTTCCAGAGACGAGAGCCGTCGGCGCCGAGACGCTGGGCGAATATGCCGCTCCCCTCGCGCTGATCCTTCCACGCGACGATGGCGCCTCCCGCCCCGTCCGGGACGAGACGGCACCATTGCTGGTAGGAATCGTATGAGCAGACGCGCACGCCGCCCGCAGCCCAGAGTGCGTTGCCAAAGGCGTCGATCCTCTGGGCGTAGATATGTTCGTTTGCCATCGAACGGGAATCCGCCCAAGCGATTATGAATCCTCCGGCGCCGTCCGAGCAGCATTCCGGATACATCTGATTGCCCAGTTCCGTGCAGACGCCGACGCCGTTCTCCACCCACCGGGCTTGCGCCGAACCGGCGCAAAACGAGAGAACCGCGAGCGCCAGCGCCGCTCCCAAAAGCTTTCGATCCATACGAGGTTTCCCCCTTTCGAGACGGGAGAGCGCAATGCCGCTCTCCGAACGCGCTCGGGCGAGATCAAGCGTTCCAGAAACGAGCCTGCGGATGAGAATTGACGTACTCTATTTTAGCAGAGATCGCCCGCCGCCGTAAGCCGAAATTTCGACTTGTCGGCGCTCGCCGAATCCCGCGGAGCNNCGATCATCGGACGCTTTTCATTCCCGCGCCCCCGTGCTACCATCTCCCCGTCTCGAACACGGAGGTCATCCAATGGCGGCGAAAGCGGCGAACCACACTCCCAAGACGATCGACTATTCCTCGAGCCCCGACGGCGAGCGTTTCCCTCTCCCCCGCGCCGACGAGTACGCGGCCGAGTTTCGCCGCGTCGAGCGGCTCGCGAAGAAGGCGCGCGCCGAGGGGAAAGAGATCGTCGTCGTCATGGGCGTCGGCTTCGTCGGGGTCGTCATGGCGGCCATTATCGCCGACACGGTCGACAAGAAGGGCCGCCCGAGCAAGTTCGTCATCGGGTGCCAGCGGCCGAGCACGCGGAGCTACTGGAAGATCCCGGTGCTGAACCGCGGCAC
>DHHN01000080.1:0-3668 GCA_002403295.1 bacterium UBP1_UBA4771
CTCCCCATCGCCGCCGCGCTCGAACGGCGCGGCGCGCGGAACCGTTTTCTCGAGACGGATCGCGAGCCGGGCTCCTCAGACCATCGCTTTCCGGAGCCGGTGCTTGAGCGTCGCGATCTTCGTCCGGACGGCCTTGATGCGTTTCGCGTCCCCCGTGCCCATGAGCGCGTCGCGCTCCTTCTTCAGGATGCGGATCTCGGTTTTGATGCGCTTTTTATCGACGCCGACGACGCGGTGATGCTCGTGCATGTCGATCTTGAGCGCGGCGCAGATCGCCCTGATGACGTGCTCCTTGTTCATCTGGCTGTATCCCGTGACCGCCTCGCTCTCGATGCCCTTGGCGATCTCCCGGAGCTCAGCGAGCGTTTTCGTTTTGAGATCGTGGAAGGTATATTGCATCGGCATGCCTCCTCTCGATCCAATGCCCGATTCCGACTCGTCTCCGCGCCCATCGTACCACGGCTTCGGGGGATGACCGCAAGCGCATTCGGACGGCGTCCGCTTCGGACCGAGCCCCGCCTCGGAGGCGCCGGACGCCTCCTACCGGGACGCCGGGCGAAGATCGCTCCCGCCGAGCACGGCGCCGCCCCGGCGGAGGAATCCGCGCACGGGGCCGCCGACGGCTTCGACGGCGCCGTCCGGTCGAACGAGGAGCGCGGCTCCCGCGGAAATGCCGTATCCGGTCTCGCCCTCCGGGCAGAGCCGAAGGAGCGTTCGAAGCTCGCTCCACCCTTCCCTCTCGCCGTGCGTGTCGCAGTTGACGGCGGCGAGTCCGAGGCAGGGAAAGAGGCTCGCCGTCGCGTCGTCATCCTCGTCCTCCCATCGCACCCAGCGGCGCGCGAGCATGATGCTTCCCGCGGAGATGCCGAGGAACCGCGCGCCCCGAGCGTGGAGCTCGCGGAGAAACGACGCCATGCCGCGTTCCTCGACGACCGCCATGCCCTCCTCGACGTCCCCACCGCTCACGAGAATCATATCGGCCGTTTCGAGCAGCGCCCTCGTCCTCTCGAGCCTCGCGCGGCGGCTCGCCATGGCGGCGAGCTCCACGCGCCCGGCGCCGCAGAGACGAAGATAGTCCGCCATCATCTCGAAGAACGATCCGTCATCCCCGCTCGCGGCGCCGATGTACGCGATCGACGGGCGTTCGATTCCCGCGCTCTCGATCGCCCGCGCGAGAACGGGGTCGCGCCCGGCACGACCGCCCGGATCCCCGGCGAGAAGATAGACGGGCGCCGGCCGGGATATTTCATTCATCGAACGCCTCCTCCGTCGAAGGGGGCGCGTAGCGCGGGTCGAGCAGGGAATCCGCGTCGACGGGCTCGGCCGCCCTCGCGAGCCGGTATTTGCCGGGCGGGTCGGGGGCGATCGCGTCGACGCGCTCGACCGCGACGGCCGCGGAGGACCCGTAGAGCGCCCGCAGCGCCTCCCGCACGAATTCCTCCGCGATCCGCGGTTCGCCGTCCTCCACGGCGATGCGCGCGAGATACGCCGCGGGTCCCGTCTGCTCGACCTGATATTCGGCGAGCCCCGGCGCGTCGCCCACGGCGCGGTCCACGGCGCCCTGCGTCACGGCTCGCCCCTCGGGCGAGAGCGTGAGATTCACCGTCCGGCCCTCGATCGAGCGCAGCGCGAGCCCTTCGCGGTTTCCGCAGGGGCACGCCCCGCCGCCGTCGATCCGGACGACGTCCCCGACGTCGAACCGGACGAGCGAGCGCCACGGGTTGTCGAAGGTCGTCACGAGGACGCGCCCGGTCTCCGGCCCTCCGTGCTCCGCCGCGAACGGCAGGAAATCGACGTGGCACGACCCGGCGACCTGATGGAGACGTCCCGCCTCGCATTCCATGAAAACGTACCCGGTCTCGGTCGAACCGTACGAGCTCGCGACGGGGGCGTCGAACGCGCGCGCGATCGCGCGATAGTGGAGGATCGACGGGTTCTCGTACGTGAGAACGATGAGCGCCGGCGAGCGGACGCCGCGGCCGCCGCGCGCGATATGGCGCGCAAGTCTCGCGAGGAAAGACGGATTCGCCTCGATGACGACGGGTTCGAACGCGTCGAGCTCCGCGATCATGCGATCCATGAGGCGGTCGCTCCACGTGCTCGGATCGCTCCGTTCGCTGAGATAGAGAAATCTCCCGAGGGTGCGGCGCTCCCGCGAAAGGTAATCGTCCTCGCACGGCACGCCGGCGCACCAGGGGCTCGTGAGGATCGCTTCGCGATGATCGCCGGCGGCCGCGGCGCGGGCGTGCGCGTTGAGCCGCCACGAGGCGGCCTCGGAAGCGTCCCACCACGGCTGGTGCCAGACGTTCTCGACGCGATCGCCCGTCGAACCGCTCGTCGCGACGATCTCGATCTCCCCGGCGGAGAGTGCCTCCTCGATGCTCCTTCCTCCGGGAACGAATCCCCGCGGTCCAAACGCGCGGAGATCTCTTTTCGCGAGGGCCGGCATCGCCGCGTAGCGCTCGAAAACGCTGCTCTCCGGGCCCGGATCGAGGTCGCGCCACGACCGGTACGCCTCCGCCGAGCGGAGCGCCGTATCGAGCGCGTCGCCGCACCGCCCGGGGTAGGCCGGCGGATACCGCACCGTCGAGGCGTACGAGCGCCTCGTTTCCGGGGCGCGCTTCATGCCCCCCCCTCGCCCGCTCGGCGCTCGATCACGCAGAAGACGCTCGAACCGTCAACCTCGATGATCTCCGGCTCCACGCCGACGCGGGCGCACAGCGCCCGGAGCTCCTCCGGCTTCAGCATCCCCGCGCGGAAACCGTCGGCGCAGACGATGACGCCGCCGCCGGTCCGGTCGTGGTCGATCGGGCCGAGGAGCCCGGCCCGCGACTGCGCCTCGAACCAGGCGAGCCTCTCCGGCCAGAACCGCTCGTCGTAGGTCGAGAAGAGAGCGAGCCCCCCCGGCCGAGTCACGCGCAGCGCCTCGCCGAGGAGCCGCTCACGATCGACGCCGAAGGCCGCGATGCCGTTCTGCACGCAGGCCGTGAGATCGAACTCTCCGTCTCGGAAACCGGTCTCGAGGGCGTCCATCGCGAGAAACTCGCAATCGCTCCCGGGCGGCGCGAGTCGCCGCCCGAGCGCGAGGCTCTCCCCGGCCGTATCTATCCCGATCGCGCGGCCCGCTTTCTCCGCGAGTCTCGCGAGCACGCGGCCGTAACCGCACCCGAGCTCGAGAACGGCGTCGCCGCGATTCATGCGCGCGAGCACGAAATCGATCTCCGCCTCGAGGCAGCGGCGCACGCGCGGCGGGGCGATATCGTACACGAGCCGCAGCCGCTCGCCGGCGAGCCGTTTCGCGTAATAGTTCGAGCTCATGGGCCGGGCGCGCGGTCCGTCGGGGCTTTCCGTTTCGACCCCGCCGCCGTCGCGAGGAGCAGAAGGATCCCGGCGGCGATGAGCGGCACGCCGGTGACGAGCGCGATCATGATATATCGCGGCCAGCCGCCGCGATACGCGCCGAACGCCGATACGGTGACGAGCGTGCCGATCACGAGGAAGACGAGGCCGCCCTCGAGGGGACGCCGCCATACGGCGAGCATGAGGAGAACGATGATCACCGCGGGAACGAGATGCACGACGCCGCTTCCGTCGCCGCCCGCCATCTCGCCGATGCCGAAGAACGCCCAGAATCCGGCGAAGGCGGCCATGAGAACGAGCGCGGCGCG
>DHHN01000080.1:3842-10164 GCA_002403295.1 bacterium UBP1_UBA4771
CCGCATCGAGCGAGGGTTCGCGCGAGAGGATCCACAGATAGGAGCGGTTCGGGCCGGCGACCATCGCCCAGCGGTATTCGGCGGCATCGAGGGCGAGGATATGGTAGCCCCCGTAGAACGGCCCGAAGAACGACACCTTGAGACTGCCGATCGAGGGATCGCCGATGAACTTCGCGCGACCCCGAGCGTCCTTCCATTTCCGCTTCGCCGGATCGTACCCCCGGTTCAGCACGGAGACCCCGCCGTCGTTCCGCATCGCGTATTCGGCGCTTACGTTCGTGAGACCCCGCTCGAAGCTGTGGTCGAGGCGGGCGATCTCGTACCACGCGCCGAGATAGCGGTCGAGCTCGAAGCCGGTGACCGGCTCGAGCCCTTCCGGAGGCCCCGTGCCGCATCCCGCGGCGGCGGCGAGCGCTCCGAGGAGCGCGCATATCGTGGCTGTGGCTTTCGTCATGGCGTCACGGATACCATATCACGCCGGCGGTCGCGNNGCGCGAAAACCCGAAAAGCTCTCCCGAAAAGCTCTTCCCGCGGCCTCGGCGATAACGAGCCCTCGAGCCGCGATCTCCCCGAGATCGCCCCTCATGGCGCGGGACGGATGGAATCCTCGACGAACCGCACCGCGATCGGCCTCGCCCGCGGGTCGGCGATCTCGACCCACTCGAACCGCTCGATCCCCTTCACGGGGTCCTTCTCGTAGCGCGCCTTCCAGTGAAGCCTCTCGCCCTCGGTCCAGTTGGGGCTGTGCGGAACGAAGATGTCGCTGTCGAATATCTGGACGGTCGTGATGTTCCCTTCCTTGACGAGATACTTGAGCACCCGCGAGATGAACGTCCTGTCGGCGAGCGCCGCCTCGGAGAGATAGACGATCCTCGTGTTGCCGAAGGACGCGACGAGGGACCACCGGTGCTTCGCGGGCCGCGTGTCGCACGCGGCCAGAAGGGCGAGGCACAGAATGGGAATCAGACATGCGCGCATCGAGCCACCTCCCCGGAATAACCGGCGCTCGCGGCCCATCCCGCGCGATAGCCCTGCGGGTGCCGCCGTTCGAGTACACAATGCCGCTATCCGTCGTCGGCGCCTTTCGCCCGGCGCCCGGCCTTCGTGCGCGAGCGCCGCCGCTTCGATTCGAGACGGCGCTCCCTCGACGCGGCGCTCGGTCTCGTCTTCCGGCGCTTTTTGGGCGGCACGGCCGCGCGGCGCACGAGCGCGACGAGCCGCTCGACGGCGTCGCGCCGGTTCGCCGTCTGCGTCCTATGCCGTTCGGCGCGGATCGTGAGCACGCCGTCCTCGCCCGCCCGCCGCCCCGCGAGCGCCAGCAGCCGTGCCCGGACATCCTCCGGCAGTGAAGGCGAGCGCCGGGCGTCGAACCGCAGACGGACGGCTGTCGCGACCTTGTTCACGTTCTGCCCGCCCGGTCCCGACGAGCGGACGAATTCGAAAGCGAGCTCCGACTCGTCGAGGCCGATGTCCCGGGTCACTACGATCATGATGCGCCCCTGCTGATCAACGCCGCCGTTCCTTCCGTCGAGACCGCCGGCTCGAATGGTATCATGGGGGATTCGCGGGCATACAGGGATTTTGTCCGCGCGGGTTTCGTTCTCGGGGGCCGCGCGGCGTTCGATCGCGCGGCGGGATCCACGTCAGAAGAAATATCTCCCGCGGAGCTCGATGCGCCACTCGTTGAGCCGCTCGCCGAAGTCGGTGTTGTCGCCGCCGGTCGTGATGACTCCTTGCACCCGGACGTCGAGATTCGTCACCGGGCTGTACGAGAGCTCCGGCATGAACGAGGCGCTGCCGTCGGCGAGGTTCACGATCGAGACCGCGGCGGGCACGAAATAGAGGATGTCGAACGGCTCCTTCCAGCTCGCGCGCAGGTACACGTAGTCCCGCCCGGGGTGCGGCCGCCCGAGCACCGTGCCGGCGATGCGTCGCGCCTCCACGAGCGGGGCGCATTCCCCGGATTCGACGAAGGCGTCGTACGCGCAATCGACGAGCATATAGTAGCGCTCGAGATCGTCCGCGCGGATGCCGCCGCCGTCGTGGTAATACTCGGCGATGAAGGTGATCTCGCTCGAGGTGAGCCACCGCACGCCCGCGAGCGCCGCCACCGCGTTCGATTTCTCGACGGAGAGCGCGCCGGCTTCGTCGAACGACGGAACTTCGGCGTCCGTCGTCAACGAGATCTCGCCGTGGATCGCAAGGTTGGATCGCAGATTGCGGGCGACATCCATCCCGAACCTCGCGCTCCGGCTCTTCCCGACGAACACGGCGAGATCGACGTCGGTGTTCCAGATGAGCGCGTAGATCTTCGCCGCCGCGTTCACGCGTCCGCCGGCGCCGAAATCGTCGTTCAGGTTGTCCGCCGCGGGGAGGATGACGGGGGTCACGGCGAGCGTCGCGAGCGGCCCGTCGAAGCTCCGTATCCAATCGGCGGCGAGCACCGTGTACCCCACGAGCGCCTCCTCGGGATCCTCGACGTCCTTCGGCCGCTGCACGAAGCCGATCGGATTCCACGCGTACCCGACCCCCCACTTGATGGATTTTTTCCCGGCGTCGATCGAGAGGCCGGGAGCCGGACGGAGCGAGAGGTACGCTTCCATGAGCACCGCGCTCCGCTCCCAATCCGAATCTTCGTGCCGCGCCTGACCCTCGGCCCTTCCATGGAACGACGCGATCCCCGCGCGGTAGAGCCCCTCGAGACGGAGCGCCGCGTCGTACCGGCGGTAGTATTTCGCGTCGTTCGGATAGAGCGCGCGGAGCCGGTACGCCGCGGCCTCCCGGTCGCGCGCGGCGAGCATGGGCGAGAGCTCGACGAAGCCCCCGATGCTGTATGGCTTTGTTTCGACGGACCGTTCGAGAGCGGAGAAATCGATCTCGTAATCGTCCTGCGCCCGCCCGGGCGCGGGAACGGTCGAGAGCGCCGCCGCGATCGCCGCGGCGGCGAGGACGCGGACCCATCGAGTCATCGTATGCCTTCCAGCTTCGGCATGAAGGTGAGCGTGAAGACCTCGTCCGCGATGCTCCGTTCCTTGATCGAGATCGAGATCATGATCGACTTGTATCCCTTATAGAGGGGGCTGTCCGTCTCGATCACGGCCGGGCGCCTGCGCCCGCCGTCGAACGGCCGCATCTCCTTGAAGTGAAGCGTCTTGATGAGAAGCCCCGTCGCGGCGTAGCACTCGATGGAGATCGGAACGAGCTCCTTCGCGTCGACGGTCATCGTGAGCCGGTCGTACGCCACGTACTGCGTCTTCGCCTTGAGATGCAGAACGTAGGTCGCGCCGAGATCTTCCATGCTCTCCACCGAGTATTCGGTCCGGTAATCGAGACGCATGATGTCGGCGTTGTTGAAGACGCCGCCCACGACCGACTGGAGGCTCGTGATGCGGATGGGCTTTCCCACAGCCGGGATGAAGAGCCACATGTTTTCACCGAGCCGGAGCGTCGTCCTGCCCTTCTCGCTCTCCGGAGCGAGGAACAGGGATGCCACCTTGTCGTGCCCCTTCTTCACGGTGTAGAGCGTGAACTCGCGCTTGCTGCCGTCCGGCTCTATGTTGACGAGCTTTCGATACGACTCGTAGGTCTCGGGCGCGAGGTTCCGGTCGACCGCGGCGAGTATCTTTTCGGGCTCCATCGCGCGCGAGGCCGAGGCCGCCGCGAGCATCGCGAGGATGATGAAGATGTTTCGCACGTCGCTTCCTTTCGATCTCGTGTCCGCTTCCCCGCGCCGCGCGCCCCGTCCGTCCGGCCGCGCGGGCTCCCGTCCGCACGGGGATGCCGCGCTACACGTGCCCGAGCGCCTCGATCGGCTCCATCCGCGACGCCTTCCACGCGGGCTGCAGGCTCGCGACGACCGCCACGACGATCACGAGCGCCGCCGTCGTCAGCATCTCGGGGCCGTCGATGACCGGCGCGAGCAGGAGGTTGTCCTGCTGCCCGAAGGCGAAGGGTATCTTCGCCGCGTTGAGGATCGCGATGACGGCCGCGCCCACGAGCGATCCGGCCGCCGCTCCCGTCACGCCGAGGAGCAGCCCCTCGGCGAGAAAGAGCGAGAGGATCCGCCGGGGGAGCGTGCCGATGGCGGCGATCGTTCCGATCTCCCTCACCCGCTCGTACACGGCCATGATCATGACGCTGAGAATGCTGATGAGAACGACCGTTATGAGGAGGATCCGAATGAAGAAACTCAGTGCGTCGATCATCCTCGCGATATTGGAGAACGGGCTCAGCTTCTGCCACGTGTTCGCCATGAGAGCCGGCGAGCCGTCTTTCGTCTTGAGATCCGAGAGGTTCGCCTCGAGACGGTCGCGGACGGCGTCGATGCGATCGAACCGCGCGACCCGCACCGCGTACTCGCTCGCCTCCTCGCCCGTTATCCGCAGGATCTCGCGCGCGTCCTCGATGTGGACGTACCCGTCACGGCCGCCGGGCCCCGTGGCGCTCTCGAGAATGCCGGCGACGACGAAGGTCTTCCCGTTGACCGAGCCGTCCCGGTTCGTCGCGACGAGCACGACGGTGTCGCCCACCTTGACGCCCATGCCTCTCGCGATGAGCACGGGCACGAGTATCGAGCCGCGCCCGAGAACCCCGGGATCCTTCGACCCGGATACGATCCGCGAGAGCAGCAGCGGACAGGTGCGGAACTCCTTCCCGGGATCGACGCCGTTCACCCGGATGTTCGTCGTCTCCTCGAAGTTGCTGAACGCCGCGCCGAACTTGAGGCGCGGCGAGAACGCCTCGATGCCTTCGGTCGAGAGCAGCGCCTCCTCGAGCTTCTTCGTCTGGCCCGGCTGCATGTTGAGATGCAGGGGAAGATTCTCGATGGCCGCGAGGTACCCGCGCCGGTGCACCTGCAGATGCCCGAGGAACGAGTCCGTGATGTTGCCGACCATCATGTTCTTGAAGGAGCCGCTCACGGCGGAGAAGACGAGATAGAAGACCACGCCGACGGCGATGAGGGCGACGGTGAGGGCCGTCCGCCGCTTGTACCTGAGGAGATTCCGGGCGCCGATCCTGAAGACGTTGCCCATGGCTCACTCGCCCCCTTTTCGCGAGGCGACGAGCGCGCCGTCCTCGAGCGTGTGCACGACGTCCGCCTCGCCGATGACCCGCGGATCATGCGTGGAAAACACGAACGTCGTGCCGAGCCGCGCGGTCATGTCGCGCATCGCGGACATGATGGTCGCCGCCGTCGCGTGATCGAGATTGGCGGTCGGCTCGTCGGCGAGCACGAGCTTCGGTCCCGCGACGAGCGCCCGCGCGATGGCGGCGCGCTGCTTCTGCCCCCCCGAGAGCTGATCCGGCCGCTTGTCGCGGTGCTCCGTCATTCCGACGGCGTCGAGAAGCTCGCCGACGCGCCGGCGCCGCTCCGCTGCCGCGACGCTCTGCACCATGACGAGCGGATACTCCACGTTCTCGTACACGGTCAGCACGGGGATCAGATTGAAGTTCTGGAAAATGAAGCCGATGTTGTCGCCGCGGAAGCGCGCCTTCTCCATCCGGCTCATGGCGGCCGGATTCTCGCCGGCGACGCTGATCGTTCCTCCCGAGGGGCGGTCGAGGCACCCGATGAGGTTGAGCAGCGTCGTCTTGCCGCTTCCCGACGGCCCCACGAAGGAAACAAGGGATCCCTCTTCGATGGAAAAGCTCACCTCCCGCAGCGCCCTCACTTCCACCTCGCCGAGGAGGTAGGTTTTCGAAAGGTTTTCCGCGGAGACCAGCCTCATCATCTCGCTCCCTTCGCGATCGTGTATGGAAGGAACCCGGCGCCCCCGGCGTTCGTATCATGAATAGTAACGCGCGAAACGCGGATATCCTGCGCCGAATCGCCGGATATATCCGGACGGCGCTCATTTCACGTGAATTCCGGTGGCCCGTGCCGTATAGTAGCGCCAAATCGCGTCCGGCGTCCAACGGCATCGACACGAAGCGGGTGAATCATGAGATTGATCTCTCGATTTCCGATCGTCGTTCTCGGCGGCATCGCCGCCGCGCTGTTCATCGTCTCGTGCGCGAGGAGGGAAGCGGCCCGGCCGCCCGCTCCGGCTTCCTACGGCGAAGCGACGCTCGCGCGCGCCGACGAGTTGATCGGAAGCGCCTTCAAGCTGCTGAAGGACGGAGCGGTCGACAGCGCGTTCGCGAGGATCGACGAGGCGATGAAGCTCGCCCCGGGAGCGTTTCTGCCGGCCTACGCCCTCGTCTGCGCGCAGTCGCTCTCGGGCAGGACGGAGGACGCCATGCGGTCGCTCGAGCGTCTCGCGCGAAACGGCATGGACTATTCCGACATGATCGAGGAGGATCCGGATCTCGAGCCGCTGCG
>DHHN01000005.1:0-8535 GCA_002403295.1 bacterium UBP1_UBA4771
CCGGCTCGAGATCATCGACGAGGAGCCCCCGCGCCGATCCGACGAGATCGAGATCCACCTCGTCGGGCCTCAGCCGCGAAACGGTTCCCCGCGTCCACAGGACGGTCCGCGAAGCGGTCGATCCGTTCACCATGATGAAGGCGAACTGCGAGGACGCGCCGGGCTCGACCGCGACCGACGAGCAATCGACGTCCTCGGCGCGGAGTTCGTCCAGCATTCTCCGCCCGAAGTCGTCGTCGCCGACCTTGGCGACGAGGGCCGCGCTCGCGCCGAGCCGGCGCGCCGCGACCATGGCCGTCGCGGCCGGTCCGCCTCCCTGGATCGTCAAATCGCGGATCTCGAGCTTTCCATCCTCCGCCGGAAGACGGGGAACGACGCCGAGATAATCGAGGGCCGTATATCCCACGCCGACGATGTCGAACCTTCTTCTCATGCGCGCGTCCCTCTCCGGCGCTCCGCCGCCGCGCCCATGCTATCGAAGCGTCCGCGCGGCGGCAAGGACAACTTCGGCGCGCGATCGAGACCGGCCGCGCTCACTTGAGACTTGCGGGACGGGTGATCCGCGCGTATGCTCGGAGCGGGGGTCGATGACCGCATGATGCAAAGCGCCAAGATCTTCTGCCCGTACTGCGGCAAGCCGCTCGAGCGGCGGGAATCCGATGGGCGCTCGCGCCTCTACTGCGGCGCGGAGGCCCGCTTTATCTACGAGAATCCGATCCCCGCCGCGACGGCGATCGTCACGGGCGAAGACGGCCGCATGCTGCTCATCCTGCGAAGCCGGGAGCCGGGACGCGGGTGCTGGGCCCTGCCGGGAGGATTCATCGAGATGGGCGAGAGCCCGGCGGAGGCGGCCCGGCGCGAGCTCGAGGAGGAATGCGGCGTGCGCGCGAGCGATCCCTCGCTCGTCGACATCATCTTTCAGGATAGCAGGTACTACGGCACGTCGCTTCTCCTCATCGGATACTCCTTCGCGAGCTATGCCGGCACGCCGCGGCCCGGCGACGACGCCGCCGATCTCGCCTTCTTCGATCCCGCGCACTTGCCCGATCTCGCCTTCGAGGCCCACGGCCGCATGATCGAACGCTTCCTCGAGCGGCGCGAGGAGCTGCGGCGCCTCTGGACGGAAGAGGTCTGACGGCG
Organism: bacterium UBP1_UBA4771; assembly: GCA_002403295.1. GTDB lineage: Bacteria > Krumholzibacteriota > Krumholzibacteriia > Krumholzibacteriales > Krumholzibacteriaceae > SSS58A. Next base: position 1,141 of record DHHN01000005.1, read on the forward strand.
GCGTCGCGCGGCGAACGCGCGGAATATCCGAAATGACCATTCGACGAGGATCGACCGGGACGGCGGCGCGCGGCCTCCTAGATGCGTGTCCGTTCCACGAGCTCTTCCGGAGCGGGGGCGGAATCGTACAAGCGCTCCTCGCTCCCCCGCCTCGCCGCCACCCGCGTGAGCGGGGCGTCCTTCGCGTCGCCGTACCTCGCGACGAATGAGGCCGCGATCGAGAGGTCTTCCTCCGTCGCGATCCCCTGCACGAGCGCGGTCGGCCCCGGCACGTCGACCGGCGAGGCGAGCCACCTCCCCTCCCACGCGCGCTCGAGGTAGTCGTTCTCGACCTCGCGGCGTCCGACGACGATCTTCACCGCTGGAGACAGGCGGAAGTGCCTTCCGACCGAGAAGAGAAGGGTCTCCTCGCGCGTGAGCGGAGCGTCGCCGGCGTGCCTCATCCAGTCGCGGACCTTGCGCGCGTAGTTCGCGTCCGTCAGGAGACACCCGCCCGCCGGGGAATCGTACCCGGCGACGCCGAGCTCGCGGGCGAGCGCCATCTGCCGCGCGCGCGAGCGGCCCTCGATGTCGAGGAGACGCTCGCGATCGAGCCAGCCATCGCGCTCCGGGACCGTCGGCGGGAGGCGCTTCGCGCTCAGGGGGCGAACGAGCAGCCCCTCGAGCCCGCTCTCCCGATCGATGATCCGGAGCGCGGCGCGGTTCTGCGACATCGGCCGCTGGCCGAGCACTTCCCCGGTGAAGACGAATCGCGCCCCTTCGCGCTCCATGATCCGCTTCGCCTCGCGGATCATGTAGAGATGGCAGTCGATGCAGGGGTTCACGTTCGCGCCGTACCCGTAGCGGGGATGCAGCAGGACGTCGAGATACTCCGTCGAGCGGTCGACGACGAGCACCCGCGTCGCGAAGGCGCCGGACATCCGCCGCGACTCCTCCTCGAGAATGGCGTCGAGCCTCTCGCCGGCGACCTCGCGCCGCACGATGCCGGCGGCGTAACCGATCGCGACGTGGAGGCCGACGACCTCGATCCCCTGCCGCCGGATAACGGCGACGGCGAGCGCGCTGTCGAGACCTCCCGAGACGAGACCGACGGCTTTGACCGGTCGTTCCATGCCGTCCATTCTAATGCCCGGAGTCGCCGGCGGCAAGCGTCCTGCGCAGACCCTCCCCGGCGTAATGAAACGCGAGACAGGTGATGAAGATCATGAATCCGGGAGCGAACGCCGCGACGGGCGCCTCCCGGATGAAGAGGTGGGCGTTTTGCAGCATGTTGCCCCACGTCGGCGCCGGCGGCTGAACGCCGAAGCCGAGAAAGCTGAGGGCCGATTCGGCGATCATCGCCTGCGCGAACCCCGTCGTCGCCGCGACGATCACCGCCGGCATGGCGCCGGGAAGGAGATGCCGCGCGAGCAGCCTCATCCGTCCCGCCCCGATCGCCCGCGCCGCATCGACGAAGCCGCGCTCCCCGAGCGATTGCACGAGCGAGCGCACCACCCGGGCCGTCTCCACCCACGAAGCGGCGCCGATGATGACGGGGATGAGCCAGAGCCGCTCTCCCGCGGCAGCCGCGGCCGCGAGCAGCACGAGAAAGACCGGCACGGAGAGAAAGAGATCGATCGCGATCGCGACCCCGGCGTCGACCGCTCCGCCGAAGAAGCCGGCCGCGGCCCCCGCGAGCACGCCGATCGCCGCCGCGATCGAGACGGCCGCGAAGGCGACGAGAAGGCTGTAGCGCCCGGCGTAGATGACCCGCGTCAGCGTGTCCCGCCCGAGCTCGTCCGTGCCGAGGGGATGATCCGCCGAGGGCGGCGCGAGCAGCCGGTCGAGATCGATCGCGTCGCGGCCGTGCGGAGCGAAGAGCGGCGCGCCGAGCGAGATCGCCAGCACGAGCGAGAGCAGGACGAGCGAATAGACCGCCGGCCGGTACGCGAAAAACCGCGCGCGCCGCATCCGGCGGCCGGCGCACGCGGCCGCGCGCGGGATCGCCCCCCGGGCGCCGCGCGAATCGCCCGTCGCGCCGTCGATCCCGTCGAGGCTCACGATACGCCCCTTCCCGACGCGGGCTCCCGCGCCGCCGCGGGGCCGCACCCGCGCTCGAGCGATATTCTCGGATCGACGGCCGCGCCGAGGATATCGCCGAGCAGGTTCGCGAGGATGACGAGAAACGACGAGACCACGACGACGCCGAGCACGCGCGGGTAGTCGTGGCGCGCGAGCCCATCGTAGAACATCCTGCCCATGCCGGGCCACGAGAAGACGGTCTCCGTGATCACCGCCCCCGTGAAGAGCGCCGGCAGATGAAGGGCCGCCACGGCGAGGACGGGCAGGAGGGACGGCCGCAGGGCGTGTTTGAAGAGAACGGCGCCCTCGCCGAGGCCCTTCGCGCGCGCGGTGCGAACGAAATCGCCGCTCATGACCTCGAGGAGCTGCGCCCGCACGTAGCGGCTCCAGGAGGCGGCGAACCCCGAGGCGAGAACGAGAGCCGGAAGCGCGAGATGCCGCAGGCGATCGGCGGCGCCCGCCGCGCCGATCGTCTCGCGGCCGCCGCTCGGGAGAACGCCGAGCCGCAGCGAGAAGACGTAGATCGCGACGATTCCGAGCCAGAAGACGGGCATCGACATGCCGGCCGCGGAGAGCACCGAGACGAGCTCGTCGACGATCCCGTCCCTCCTCGCGGCCGCGGCGGCTCCCGCGCAGAGCGCGGCGGCGAGGGCGATGACGAAGGCCGTTCCCATGAGCTCGAACGTCGCGGCCGCGCGCGCGAGGATCATGCGGGAAACGGGCTCCCCCGTCGCGTAGCTCGTCCCGAAATCGAATCCGAGAAACACGCGACGGAGCCAGATGAGATACTGAACCGCAAGCGGCCGGTCGAGCCCGAAGGCGCGCTCGATCCGCGCGAGATCCGCGTCCGATGCGGCCCGCCCCCCCGCCATGACGGCGGCCGGGCCTCCGGGCGCGAGGTGGAGCAGCGCGAAGGTGGCCGCCGAGACGAGCAGCACGATGGGAACGACGCGGAGAAGCCTCCGGAAGATGTATCGTTTCATGCGGGCCACCGTCCTACGAACCGCGCACGGGGACGAGCTCGCGCACGGCCCCCCGTTCCGGTATCTCGACCTCGAGCCCGAGCGTCGTGCGGATCGATTCCGCGAGCGCCTTCGCCTGACGCTCCTCGCCGTGCACGAGAAACACCTTCCGCGCGCCGCGCACTTCCGAGACCCAGCGCAGGAGCCCCGCCGCGTCGGCGTGCCCCGAGAACGCGGAGGATGCCTGCACGGAAAGCGCCGGAGCGATCCAGTCCTCGAGGTTCGAGCCGCCCTCCCGGCGCCGGACGAGAACGGGGCTCTCCCCGGCGAGAAGCCTCGCCCCGAGCGAGCCGGGCGGTTGCCAGCCGATGATGCAGAGGAGATTCTCCGGGCGCGCGAACATCCGCATGAGATGGCGGGGGGAATTCGCGTGGGCGAGATCGCCGCTCGAGGTGACGAAGACGGCCGGGAAGTGGCGGCGGTCGTGCACCTTCATCGACGTGCGGCTTCGCACCTCACGCAGGGACGGAAAGCGCAGAGGCTCGCCCGGGTAGAGCCCGCGCGCCTCCTCCGAGAGCTCGTCCCGGAGTTCCCGGTACACGGCCGATATCTTGTGCGCGGTCGGGCTGTCGACCCATATCTCGGATTGGGCGGGAATGACGCCCTCCCGCTGGTACCGGTCGATGACCGCCATGACCTCCTGCGTCCGTCCGAGGGTGAATGCGGGTATGAGCACGTCCCCTCCCCCGCCGAGCGCCTCGCCGATGGTCCGGGCGAAGCCCTCGTGCGGCCGGAGGGAACTCCCCCCCCCTTCCTCGCGGACGACGCCGCCGTACGTCGACTCCATGACGACGTAGTCGGCACGCGGAGGAACCTCGGCGGGAGGAACGAGCAGGCAGTTGCCGCCGCCGATATCCCCCGAAACGACGAGAAGAACCGTATCGTCGCCGGCCGGGAGCCACAGCTCGACGGAGGCCGCGCCGAGCAGATGCTCCGCGCGACGGAACCGGAACCGCACCCCGCCGTGCTCGACCTCGAGTCCGAACGGCACCTCCGAAAATCCGGCGACCGCCCGGCCGAACACGTCCCGCCCGACCGCCGCGCGCGAGATCCCCCGCATCATGCCGAGCATGATCGGCGCGAGCCGCGCCGTCGCGCGCGTGCAGTACACGGGCCCGTCGAATCCCGCCCCGAAGAGCTCGGGCAGGAGGCCGCAGTGATCGGTATGGGCGTGCGTCAGGATGACGAACGCGAGGGATTCGGGCAGGGTCGGGATTTCCCCGCTCCCCGCTTCCCCGAGCGCGCCGCAATCGACGGCGAATCTGAGGTCCCCTGCCGTCACGACGAGACACGAGCCGCCCACGCTGCGGGCGGCGCCGCGGAATTCGATCCGGGGCGCATCCGCGCCGCGCGCCCCCCGTCCGCCGCAGAGCAGGAACAGGGCGAGAACGGTCGCGGCGATCACCGCGGCGAGGACGGCCGAGCGGGATTTCATCGGGCGACCTCCCGGAAGCGCCACTCGTTCGCGTTCCAGGTATCGCCCGACTGGGTCGGATTCGGGCGATAGTTTTCGAGCGAGGCCGGCATGCAGTCGAGCTGCGTCACCCAGAGCAGCGGAATGACGGGCGCCTCCTCGGCGAGAACGACGGCGACCTCGTCATAGATCTTTTTCCGCGCCGCGAATTCCACCGTCCGCGACCCCTCGGCGAGGAGCCGCGTGAGCCGTCCGCTCCTGATGCGCGGGAAGTTCTGCCCGGCCGGAGGCACGAACGTCTCGGAATACGATCCGTCCTTGGTCGCCGGATCGGGGGGAGTGAGGACCGCGTAGAGCGCGATATCGAAGGCGCCCCGGCGAAGCACGCCTCCCTCGTCCCAGCTCGCGTAGAGCTCCGCCGGATGGTAGTTGCGAATCTCGAGCGCGACGCCGACGCGCGCGTACTGCTCGCGGAGCACGAGCTCCGTGCGTTCGCGGTTGAGATTGCCCGTCGTCGTGGAGATCGCGAGGCGAAGCGGCGCGCCGTCCTTCTCGCGGACGCCGTCGCCGTCGCGATCGATCCATCCCGCGGCGGCGAGGAGCTTCTTCGCCTTCGCGGGATCGAACGCCCAGAGCCGCTCGGCCGCCGGGTTGTAGTAGGGCGAGCTCGGATGGTCGTCCCCGTACGCGGGCAGCCAGACGCCGCCGTATATCTTTTCCGAGAGCTCCCGGCGGTCGGTCGCGAGCGCGAGCGCGCGGCGCACGCGGACGTCGCTCAGGATGGAATGCTCGCAATTGAGATCGAGGTGCTCGTTGAAGAGCGCCGGATTCCGATAGAGACGCGCCCCGTCGAGGCGCTCCATGACGGCGAGGAGCGAGTTCGGCGCGTTGTCGACGGCGTGGATCTCCCCCGTCTCGAGCTGCATCACGAGCGCGTTCCCGTCGGGGATGAACTTGATCACGATCTCCTCGAGAAAGGGCCCCTCGCCGTAGTAGTCGCGGTTCGCCGCCAGAACGAGGTGCGATCCCGGCACCCACGTCCTGAAAACGAACGGGCCCGATCCGACGGGGCGCCGGTGAAACGCCGCGTTCTGAAAGGATCTTCCGAGCTCGCCCGCGAGAAGATGCCGCGGCAGCACCGATTCGTCGTAGAAGCAATCGCCGGCGAAGTTCGCGTAGACCTCGCGGAGGTGAAAAACGACGGTGTGCGAGTCCGGCGTCTCGACGCGCTCGACGATGTCCCATCCCTGCCGCGTCTCGACGTTGATGTCCGGATGCACCATGACCTCCCAGCTGAACTTCGCGTCGAAGGAGGTGACGGGCGCGCCGTCGTGCCAGCGCGCGTTCTTCCTGATGCGATACGTGTAAACGAGATGGTCGGGAGAGACGCCGCCGTTTTCGACGGTCGGAACCTCCTCGATGAGATCGGGAACGAGCTCGAGTCGCTCGTCGTACTTGACGAACTTGCTGAAGATGAGGTTGCAGACGTAGACGGAGGCGACCATCGAGTTGACGGCCTCGTTCAGGATCTCGGGCTCCTGCTGCATGCCGATCACGAGGCGGCCGCGGGGAGCGGACCGCGCGGAGTCGGCGGGCGAGGGACGGCGGCCGCCCGAACCCATTCGGCTCGAGCTCGAGCCGTCGCCGCGCTCGGACCCGCAGCCGGCCGTCGCGGCGGCCGCGGCGACGCAAACGAGCAGTATGACGATTCGACAAGGGGTTCTCATGTCTGTGTCTTGCGCGTGGGCGCACTCTCCCGCCGCTGGAAGAGCATCCCGCATGCCAGAGCACGCCCGACCGCCGAAGAATACGCCGAATAATCTCGAGTTGCAACGGGCCGTCGTGATGATTACCTTTAAATGCGAGAGAAAGGCGCGCGAAACGCACTCTCCGGCGGCCGGCTCGAATGAATATGGGAATTCAATCACGCATCGGTCTCGCGTTCAATATGAGCCGCAATTCTTTCTATTATATCGCGTTGCCGGCGTTTCTCGCCGCGGCTCTTCTCGGAGCCGCCTTCCCGGGCGGCGCCGGAGCTCAGATGCCGGGCTGGCAGGCCGAAACGCGGCTCACGAACGACGAAGGCACATCCTCGGCGCCGCCGAACAACGCCAAGTATCTCGCCGTCGATCACGACGGCGTCCTGCACGTCGTCTGGCTCGACGATCGGGATCGGAACTTCGAGATCTATCACCGCATGAGGATCGGCGGGATCTGGGAGCCGGAAGAGCGCCTCAGCTTCGCCGCCGGAACCTCGGCGCGGCCGAACCTCGCCGTCGACGGATCGGGAATCGTTCATCTCGCGTGGAACGACAACCGGACCGGCAATATGGAAATGTATCACCGCTTCTGGATTTTCGGCGCCTGGTCGAGGGAGACGCAAATCACCGACACGCCGGGCGACTCCTTCGCCTCGGCTCTCGCCGCCGTCGGCGACACGCTGCACATGGTCTACACGGAGGTCGTGGATTCCACGGTTGCCGAGATCATGCACCGCACCCTCGTGAACACGGTCTGGTCCCCGGCCTATCCGGTCACGAACGTCGGGACCGGAAAGCGCATGGTGCCGACGATGGACCGGGGACCGGACGGCTCGATTCACGTCGCGTGGTGGGACACGCGCGTCGACGCGTGGGGCGACGGCGGCAAGATCTATTACGCAAAGAGGTCCGGAAACATCTGGCTCGACGAGGAGCTCGTCACCGATCCTTCGATGAACGCCATGCGGCCGTCGATCGCGGTCGACGACAGCGGCTTCGTCCATGTCGCCTGGATCGACGCGCGCGGCGATTACCAGCAGATCTACTATCGCCGGCGCGGGCCGGCGGGCTGGGAAAGCGAAACGGCGGTCACGCACGAGCCGTGCATCCACTATCACCCGAGCATCGACACGGCCGG
>DHHN01000005.1:8551-20623 GCA_002403295.1 bacterium UBP1_UBA4771
CGGCGCCTGGTGGGGCCCGACGAGAATCTCCGATGGGGAGAGCTCGAGCGATCTCTGCTGCATCCTCGCGGAGCCGAACAAGAACCTCCACGTCGCGTGGGTGGACATGCGCGACGGGAACCGCGAGATCTATTACCGAGGCTACATCGATCCGGCGAACGGCACCGGCGGGGGAGACGGCGCGCTTCCCCCGGCCCCCGTGCCCTTCTCGTTCTCGGCGCATCCGAACCCCTTCCGGGGATCGACGAGTTTCACCGTCTCCGTCGGCGAACGATGCGCGGCGTCGATCGTTCTCTACACGATCGACGGCCGCCGCGTGCGGTCGCTCGAGCGGACGACCCTCGCGCCGGGCTCCCGCACGGTCGTCTGGGACGGCAGGAGCGACGGGGGGGCGCCGCTCGCTCCCGGAATCTATATCGCCGTCGCGAGAGCGGGAAAGGCGAGCGCCGCGGCCAAGATCCTTCACCTTCGATAATCGCGGCAGTCCGCTCAGATGTAGGCGTGGAGTCCGCCGAGGAAGAGATTCCCCACGAACGAGAGGAGCGCGAGCGCGAAGCCGACGATCGCCGCGACGGCGAGCTTCTTCCCGCGCCACCGGCCGCGAACGTTCTGGTGAAGCACGAGCGTGTAGTAGAGCCAGATGACGAGCGAGCCCGTTTCCTTCGGATCCCAGCTCCAGAACCGTCCCCATGCGTACTGCGCCCAGATCGCCCCGGCGAACATCGCGCCGATCGTGAAGAGCGGATAGCCGATGCGGATCGCGCGCGCGACGATCTCCTCGAGCGTGTCGTTCCCCGGAAGAACGTCCCTCCCCCCCGCTCCCTTCCGCCTCGCGAGATACACGATGCCGGCCCCCGCCGCCACGATGAACGCCCCTTCGGCGAGCGCGGCGAGCGTCACGTGGATGTAGAACCAGTAGCTCTGGAGCGCGGGCATGAGCTGCTTCGAGGCGTCCTTCGGCAGCAGCGAGGCGACGACGAGCACGACGACGAGGAGCGGCGAGACGACGACGCCGAGAGCCATCCGCCGGAAGCGCGCCATGAAGACGCCGAACGAGAGCGCGACCGCCCACGACATCGTGACGGCGTACTCGTACATCGTCGAGAAGGGGGGATGGGTCGTGACGATCCATCGCGCCGCGAGGGCGCCGGTATGGCAGAGGAAGGCGGCGGTAAAGACGACCGTCGCCGCGACGCCGGCGGGACGACGCTTGATCGCAGCGTATATCGTGAACAGAACGAAGGAGACGAGATACATCCAGAACGACAGCCAGAAGAGCTGCGTGTCCGCGTGCGCCACGTCCGTCACCCGCTTTCGTCGAATTCCCGGCGGATCGCCTCGCGGATCCCGGCGAACTCGAGCTCGAAGCTCGCCTTCCAGCGGCTCTCGACGCCCGCGGCGATCAATCCTTCCCGCGTCGCGATCCCCCGTATGACCCGGGGATTGCAGAAGTACATGAATATGAGGCCGATGGTCGCCGCCGCGAACCCCGCCATCAACACCGGCGCCCCCGGATTCGAGCTGAGCTCGAGACCCGTGTAGTATACCGGCTCGACGCCGTCGAGCGCGAGGTCGATCCCCGCCGCGAAGCGCGCGTTGAAATCGGGATGCCGGAGGAAGAGCCATCCTCTCTGCGCCCCTCCGGCGGCCGATACCTCGACCTCGAGCGCCGGATTCGCGGGGAACGGGCTCGCGGAGAACGCCCCCTCGGGGCCCATGCGGAAATCGGGCAGAAAACGGAGCGCCGTGACGACCGCGGCGCCGTCCCCGAGAACGGCCGAGGCCGTGCCCCGAAGCTCCACCGTCCGGCGGCCGGTCTCGCCGCGCAGCCGGTACGATACGCTCGCCCGGGCGAACTCCCCCTCGCCCATCGTGTACGAGCTCTGGTGGATGTTGACGCCCTTGTAGCCGAGGGGGCGATTGACCTCGATCGAACCGGCGGCGAGCGTCTCTCCCCGCGTTCCGAGGATCGTGACCGTGGAGACATAGCTCCGTATCGCTCCACCATGTCCCGTCACGATGCGGAATTCGTCGACGCGCAGCACTGCCGCGCTGTCGGGCGGAAGCGGCGCCGTCTCGCCCGCCTTGAGGTAGACCATGCCCCGCCAACCGAAGAGGCTTCCGATGAGCCCTCCGATCGTGATGACGACGATGCCGGCGTGCAGAAGCATCGTTCCGGGCGATCGAAGCCTCCCCGAGGAAGCCGTGAACCGGATGACGCCGTCCGCGCGATCCGAGACGACGCGGAGACCGCGCCGCTTCAGCAGAGCCGAAACGCGCGCGAAGAACCCCTCGAGCGCCGCCGGATCGACGGCCTCGCGCCGTCCGTGCAACTCGCCGTACCGCACCAGCGGGTCGGCGTCGCCCCGCGGCCCGGCCGCCAGAGAGCGCCACGACAGATCGAAGGACAGAGGCCGCTTGCGAAGCTCCTCCGCGCCGGCCGGAAGCTCCGCGCGGAGCGACCGCAGCGCGATCCGGCGGAAACGCGAGACGTTGCACGCGACGAGAACGGCGAAGAAGAAGGCGAGCACGAAGCGGTACCAGAGGGAATGGAACGGATCGTGGAGTCGGAGCAGATCGACGGCCCGCGCGAGACCGGGACGCCACGACTCGCCGTAGAACGCCTTTCGCTCGACGAAATCGGGGGGAACGAGCTCCTGCGCGATCCAACCGGCGAGGCTCGCGAAAAAGAGCGCGGCGATCACGATCGCCGCGAAGCGGTACGAGATGAAGCCCTCCGACGTCCGTTTCAAACGATTCGCCACGTTCCCTCCACGGCGGCCCGCGCCGTTCGCCCGGAGCTTCAGTATACCCCGCCCAGCGGGCGGCGCTCAAGCGGTAACACCGAAAGCTTAACGCCGAAAGCTGTTTACTATCCGGCGGCGAGCGATTATATAGCAGAAAAACGACCGCCTGTCGCCGGTGCGCCCGTCCGCGGCCCCCGGCGTCTTCCGGGAGAACGGACATGAACGTGAAACGAACGGCGCCGCTGCTTCTCGCCGCCGCCCTCCTCGCGCTCCAGCAGGGATGCGGGGGAACCCGGACGGGCGAAGAGAGCGCGGCGTACCGGCGCCTCGCCGGCGAGGCGGTGCGGCTCTACACCGCTCTCCATCCCCTCGGCGCATCGCGTCTCGGACTCCCCGGAGCGGATTCGCTTCTCTTCACCTTCGGCCCCGAGGAGATCCGCGCCGCAGTCGAACGGCTCGAGCGGCTCGACGATCGGCTCTCGGCGCTCTCCGCGGCCGGCCTCTCCCCCCGGGAGATCGATTGGGCGCGCGTGATGATCAACTGGACGCGAGGCGAGCGCTTCGCGCTCGAGATCCTCGCGATCCAGCGAACGAACCCGCTCCTCTTCGTATGGGCGGCCGAGGAGGCGTTCGAGGAAATGCCGTCTCGTCTCGAACCGGTCCGTCCCGGGGAAGCCGCCGCGTACCGGAAACGAGTTCTCGCGACGGCGGATCTTTTTTCGAACGCGGCGCTCGCCCTGCGCAACCCCGCCGAGGCGCACGCGCGGTTCGCCGCGGAGCGGCTCGACGGGCTCGACGCCCGCCTCGACCGGGTCGCCCGGCTCGCCGAAAGCCGCTACGGAGCGTCCTTCGGCGGCGAGTTCGCGACCGCGCGCGGCGCAATCCTCGATTTCAGGGGGTTCGCCGCGCAATCGCTCCTCGCCGGAGCCCGCGGCAGGCTCATTCTCGGGTCCGAGAATCTCTCGAGGATATTCCTCTTCGACGAGCTCCTCGACGTCGATCCGAATGTGCTCCTCGCCGAGACGGAGCGGAAGATCACGCGGCTCGCCGCCGATCGCGTCGCGACGACGCGGCGGATGGAGTTCGAGAAGGGCGGCCGGCGGCTCGACGGCGGAACGATTTCCGAAGCGCGGACGTCCGCGGCCGGCGCCGCCCCGCGCGCGGGCCTCTTCGATTTCGCCTCCGCGGACGCCGCCGAAACGCCCGGCGCGCTCGCCGCCCGCGTCATCGACTCGCTCTGGACGCCGAGCCGGCGCGCCTCCGCCTTCGGCGCGCCGCTCGGTCCGAAGCCGCTGCTCCGATTTCCGGCCGAAACGCGGTTCGCCGCGCCTCCGCCGAAGAATCCGCACCTCTCCCTTCCGCTCCTTCCCGTTCCCCCGGTCGTCGCAGGCGCGATCCGGATCGACCCTTCCGCGTGCCGCGCCTCCATTCTCGTGTCCGGCGGCGCCTCGCGCGTCGGTCCCGAAGCGCTCCGCTACGCATTGCTCGCCGCGGCGCCGCGCCTCCTTGACGCGGACCGCCTCCTCTGCGAGGCCGAGGACACCGTCGCCGCCGTCTTCGCGAGCGAGACGTGGCGCGAGGGGATGCGCCACCTCGCGCTCATCGACATCGCGGATGCGCTGCGCAAGGAGGATCCGGAGCTCTACCTGAGGCTCATCGACGATTGGACCCTGCGGCTCGCGAGAGCCATCGTCGTGCTCCGAATCCACGCCGGCACGCTCACCACCGAGAACGCCGCGGGCTATTTCGCGGAAACGGCGCTCATCGAGCGGCACGAGGCGGAACGCGAGGCGCTCGTCGCCTCGATTTCCCCGTCGGTCGCATGGTCCGGAATTTCCCTGATCCTCGTCGAGCGCATGCTCGACCGGATGGCGGAGCCGGGCGGCGCCGGGAATCCGAGGCGCGAGGTGCGCGCCCTCCTCGCGCAATCGCCCGGGCTGCCCCTTCCCGTCATCGAGCGGAAAATCGGGCGGAACAAGCCTTGATCCATGGCGAACGCGCGGTCGGGAACGACGATCGCGCGCCCGAATGCGGACCCGCCGATCGAAGCTAGAAGCCGGCGGAGCGGTAAACGATGTCGCCGCCGAGGACGGTCGCGAGAACGCGGATCCGCGGAATGGCGGACGCCTCGACGGCGAATATGTCCTCGGAGAGCACGACGAAATCGGCGAGCCTGCCGGGAGCGAGGGAGCCGGCGATCTCCTCGCGGTGCGCCGCCCAGGCGGCGTCGGCGGTGAAGGATCTCACCGCCTCGTATACGGTGAGACGCTGCCGCGGGTGCCAGCCGCCCGGAGGGTTTCCGTCGAGATCCATGCGCGTCGCCGCCGCGTGGATGCCGAGGAGGGGATCGATCGGCTCGACGGGAAAATCGCTTCCTCCGGGCAGTCTTCCGCAAGAATCGAGAAGGGATCTCCATGCGTACGCGCCCTCCTCCCGGACCGGTCCGAGCCTCGCCCCCGCCCACGACATGTCGGAGGTGCAATGGATGAACTGCATCGAGGGAACGACCCCGAGCGCGGCGAAACGCGGAATGTCCCCGGGCGCGACCACCTGAGCGTGCTCGATCCGGTGTCTCCGGTCAGCCGAGGGTCGCTCGCGCCCCATCCGCTCGTACGCGTCGAGAACGGCCCGGACCGCGGCGTCGCCGATCGCATGCACCGCCGTCTGGAATCCGCGCTCCTGGCAACGAAGCACGGCGGCGTACAGGGTTTCGGGCGCCGTCACCATGATCCCCCGGTTCCCCGGATCGTCCGCGTAGTCGGAGAGAAGCGCGGCGCTCCGCGCCCCGAGCGAGCCGTCGGCGTAGAACTTGACGCCGACGATCGAGAAGCGCTCGCCGAATTCCGGAGCGGGCGGTCCCGCGTCGAGCATGCTCCCGGCGCCGGGGTCGCTCCCCTCGATGTAGGCCGTAATTCGAAACGGGAGCTCCCCGGCGGCGTAGAGCTCCCGGTAGAGCTCGACCGTTTCCGCCGAGACGCCCATTTCGTGCACGCCGACGAGCCCGGCGGCGAGGCAACGCCCGGCGGCTTCGACGAGCAGGCGCTTTTTATCGGCCGCCGCGAACGGCGGAACGAGCCTCGAGACGAGATCCATGGCGTTGTCGAGGAGGATGCCCGTCGGTTCGCCCGCGGCGTCGCGCACGATCCTGCCGCCCGGCGGATCGGGAGTGCTCGCGCCGATGCCGGCGAGGCGGAGCGCCGCCGTGTTGACCCAAGCGGCGTGCCCGCACACCCTCACGAGATAGGCGGGAACCGGACCGACCGCGGCATCGAGCTCGGCCCTGCCGGGATAGACGGGCTCGGGCCAATCGTTCTGATCCCATCCCCTGCCGAGAACCCAGCCGCTCCCCGCGCCTCCCGCCCGCGCCGAGACGACGGCCGCCGCGTCGGCGAGCGAGCGGGCGCCGCGAAGCTGTATCCAGGCGGATCGCTCCGCATAGCCCAGAAAATGGGCGTGGGCGTCGGTGAGACCCGGAATGACGGCGCGGCCGCCGAGATCGATCCGCGCCGCGCCGGGCGGGCAATCCGCGAGCAGATCCGCCGAGCTTCCCGCCCCGGCGATTCTTCCGTTCCGGACGGAGAGGGCCTCAACGACCGGCCGCGCGACATCCATCGTGTATATCGTTCCGTTGTAGAATACCGCTTCCACCGGGGCAGCCTCCTCAGCGGGATGAGCCGTCCGCGCCGCATCCGGACGGGAGAGCGCCGCGGGCGGCGAAAAAAAAAGCGCGGCCCCTGCGGCCGCGCCGATGATCGTTATGCTCCGCCGTCGCGTCACGACACGATGATGGGCGAACGCGCGGCGATTGGCAAGCCCTTTCAGCGATAGAGCGCCTTGACGGCGCCCCAGCTCGTCTCCTCGACCGCCGTGCCGGTGCACCCCGCGCTCGCCGTGATCGCGCCGCACCGCACACCGCACGGATTCGACCCGGTGATGCAGGGCGAGCTCGCGTGGAGCCAGTAGTGGCCCGGCGAGGGCGCCACGGCGAAACAGAACATCGGATCGCTGTAGAAATCGGTCGCGCCGGCCGCGCAGCCCGCGTAATCGGCCCCGTTCATGAAGAAATCGTTGCAGCCTGAATTCGCGGCGCCTCCCGAGCAGGAAACGCCCGTCGCGCAGCCGTACACGATGGAGCGCGTGAACGCCGTGCTCCCGCCGCGGAACGCCACGCCCGTGCCGCAGTGAACGATCGTCAGGTTCTGCAGGACGACCGCGGCGCCGTCGTAGATCTCGACGCCCGTTCCGCAGGAATCGACGAGCGCGAACCAGACGGTCGGAGCGGAACCGGCCCCCGAAACGGCGACGGCGCGTCCGCAGGCGCGCACGCTCGGCCACTGCACGTAGCCCGCCGCGTTCTCGAGGGCGATGGCCGTTTCGAAGCCCCGGAACGCGAGGGAATTGAGCGAGAATCCGCCTGGAACGTTCCTCGCCGTCAGGCAGACGCCGGTTCCCGGCACCGGAGCGTGCAGATACGCCTGTCCTTCGAACTGATCGATGGTGACCGCCTTCCCGTCGACGACGATCCCGGTCTCGCGGTAGATGCCTCCCTTGAGGAGGATCTTGTCCCCCGACGCCGCGGCCGAATCCACGGCAGCCTGTATCGTCGGGGCGTCTCCGCCGCCGCCGGGATGGACGTACCAGGTCTTCGCGCGGGCCCCTCCCGCGAGAATCATGGCGACGATCATTGCCGAAACGAACGCATGCTTCAAGCGAATCACCTCTCGAAAAAGCCGCAACATCCCCGGCTCAGCGCCGATCCGAAAATACCGGCCATCCACGGTTGCTCCCGCGAGGCCGATTCGTTATTATGATAGCAAATTTCATGCTCGAAAGGACACGCGCCGAATGACCTCCTATCGAAGATATTCATCGAATCCCCTCGTCGCCTTCCTCACGGAAAGCATCGTGAACCAGATCATCATCGTCAACGTCGTCATCTTCATCCTCGAGCTCGTCTTGCGTGACACCGCCTTCATCAATTTTTTCGGGCTCATGCCGCGTCTCGTCGTCACGAAGGGCTTCGTCTGGCAGCTCGTGACCTACATGTTCCTCCACGGCGGCTTCTGGCATCTGTTGCTCAATATGTTCATCATCTACATGTTCGGAAGCACCCTCGAGGGGGTTTGGGGAAGCCAGCGTTTCCTCCGCTACTTTTTCATATGCGGCCTCGGCGGAGCGCTCGGAAGCTTTATCTTCTCGTACAACGCGACCGTCATCGGCGCCTCGGGCGCCGGCTACGGCATCCTCGTGGCCTACGCGATGCTCTTTCCCTACAACCAAATCTACGTCTGGGGGATCCTGCCGGTTCGCGCGCGCACCCTCGTCATCTTCCTCGTGATCATCGAGTTCGTAAGCGGCTTCACCGGGGGAGACGGCGTCGCTCACTTCGCCCACCTCGGGGGCATGGCGGCCGGATTCATCTACGTGAAGAGCATGTACCGGACCTGGCGGCGTCCCCGGTAGGACTCGCGGGCGCGTCCCGCGGCGGTCAGGCCTCGGGCGGGGAGAGAGACCTCATCGCGATATCGTAGGCTTCCTTCTCCTCGTCGCTCAGATTCCGCGAAGGTTTTCCGTCCGTCACGTCGAGGGCGTAGCCGCGCGTCGACGTGCGCCCGACGAGGTTCGTGAGGATGTAGCCGTTCTTTTCGCGGGTGAGCATGCAGAGCGAGTAGCTCTGCATGCCGCCGATATCCTCGAAGGCGTTGTACTTGACGAGCCCCGTCGCGGTATAGCAGGCGGCCAGCAGACGGAGAATCCGCTTGATCTCCTCCGAATGGACCCGCAGGAACTCGCGGTTCTCGTCGATTCCCTTCAGAAGCTCCTCGAGCGCCTGCCCGGCGTCCCTCTTCTCGTACACGGCGGCCATGCCCCGGAACGGCCGTTTGAGGCGGCGCACGTCGAGTATGATGACGACGGCGAGAACGAGGGCGGCCGCGCCGACGAGAAGCGCTGCGAGCGTCAGCACGCCGTCGTACGACTCCAACAAATGGTCCATTCCCTCGCCGTTCTCCTCTCGAGCGTCGCCGATAGAAAAACGGGGCCGCGTTTCGAGCCCCGTGTGAATCTCATGCCGGGGGCGGGATTTGAACCCGCATGGGTCTCCCCACTACCCCCTCAAAGTAGCGTGTCTACCAATTCCACCACCCCGGCACATACTCGTGCGGGCGATTACGGCTGATTGCCGCCCTGCCCCGCCGGCGCCTGCTCGGCGCCGCTCTGCTGACCCTGTCCCCCGTCCGGCTGCGGAACGTTGCCCATAACGTCGCTCACGGACTTCCGGTCCTCGGGCGCGACGGTTCCCCACTGCTCTCGGGCCGCTCGCTTGAGGGCGCTCGATTCGCCGCCGCCGCCCCTTCCCGCGGATAGAAAGGCGAGCGCGAGGGACGTCACGAAAAAGCCGATCGCGAGCCACGTCGTCGCCTTGCCGAGAAAAGTGGCCGCTTCGCGGCCGCCGAAAAGCTGGCCGCCGCTCCCGCCGAAGGCGGCCGAAAGGGCCGACCCCCGCGAGGACTGCATCAAAACGACGATTGTAAGCAGCACGCATACAATCACATGCAGCGAAAGCACAATCGTGAAAATCATCCGATCACCAGCCTTTTCAAAGGTAGTAGTTTAATGAAATCCCCCCATGCAGTCAAATGATTTATCGGGGGACGATCGCGAGGAAGGAATCCGACGCGAGAGAGGCGCCTCCCACGAGCAGCCCGTCGATCTCCGGATCGGCGAGGAGGCCGGGAGCGCTCTCTGGTTTGACGCTGCCGCCGTACAGCAACGGCGTCTCCGCCGCCGCCGCCGCGCCGAAGAGCGTCCCGATGAGGCGCCGTATCGAGCCGTGCATGTCGGAGGCGTCCTTCGGCGTCGCCGTTCTGCCGGTTCCGATCGCCCAGACAGGCTCGTAGGCGACGACCACGCGGGAAAACTCCTCGGGCGCGAGCCCCTCGCAGCCTTCGCGGATCTGCCGCGAGACGACCTCCCCGGCGGCTCCCGATTCGCGCTCGCCGAGAAGCTCGCCGACGCAATAGACGGGCGCGAGGCCGCTCCGGAGCGCCGCGCGGAGCTTGCGCGCGAGAAGCTCCGCCCCTTCCCCGACGATATGCCGCCGCTCGGAATGCCCGACGAGCACGTACGCGCAGCCGAGGGCGCGGAGCATCCTCCCCGAGATCTCGCCGGTGAAGGCGCCCTCGTCCTCGGCGGAGATATCCTGCGCGCCCGCTTTCGCGATCGAGCCCCGGATCGCCTCCGTCACCGCGGGCAGGCTCGTGAATGGAGGGATGAGAACGACATCGCAGGACGGCGGCGTACGGGCGAGACCCGCGGCGATTTCGCGCGCGAGGGCGGCGCCCTCGATATGATCCTTGTTCATTTTCCAGTTGCCGGCGATGATCGTTCTTCTCATGATCGACCCCCGAAAACGATCCGGCCCCCCCGCGGGGCCGGACGACGAATGATGGATCGCGGCGCGGGAGGAGGCTACCTGTCGGAGAGCGCCTCCACGCCGGGGAGCTTCTTGCCTTCGAGGAGCTCGAGGGACGCGCCGCCCCCCGTCGATACGTGGCTCACCGAGCCCGCGAGACCCGCCTGATTGAGAGCGGCGACGCTGTCTCCGCCGCCGACGATCGTGACCGCGCCCGTTTTCGTGATGTCCGCCATGATGCGCGCGATTTTTTTCGTTCCGCCGGCGAACTGCGGAACCTCGAATACGCCCATGGGGCCGTTCCAGAAGACGGTCTTCGCGGCGGCGAGCTCCGTGCGGAACAGATCGACCGTCCGCTCGCCGATGTCGACGCCGATCATGTCCTCCGGAATGTCCCCCGTCGATACGGTCGCGGCCGCGGCGGAGGCGCCGATCTCCGGAGCGACCACGCAATCCACCGGCAGAAAGATGCGTTTCTTGCCCGTCCGCTCCGTCTCCTCCATGAGCGAGCGGCACGTCGGCACGAGCTCGTCGTCGACGAGCGATTTGCCGATCTCGAGGCCCGCCGCCTTGAAGAAGGTGAACGCCATGCCGCCGCCGATGAGGACGCGGTCGACGCGGCCGAGAAGGTTTCTGATGAGCTCGAGCTTGCCCGCGACCTTCGCGCCGCCCATGACGGCGACAAAGGGCCGCGCGGGATCGGCGAGCAGCCCCTCGAGGGCGTCGATCTCCTTCTCCATGAGGAAGCCCGCGACCTTCTCCTCGAAGAACCGCGTCACGCCCTCGGTCGACGCGTGAGCCCGATGAGCCGTTCCGAAGGCGTCGTTCGCGTACAGGTCGCCGTAGGACGCGAGCTTCTTCGCGAACGCGGGATCGTTCGCCTCCTCCTCGGGATAGAACCGGAGATTCTCGATGAGCGCGATCTCTCCGGGCGCGAGAGCGGCGACGAGCTTCTCGACGCCGGGGCCGAGACAGTCATCGGCGAACCTCACCGGGTGGCTCACGAGGTCGCCGAGGCAGTCCGCGACCGGCCGGAGGGAGAAGGCCGCGTTCTTTTTGCCCTTCGGCCGTCCGAGGTGGGACATGAGCACGACGGATCCGCCCTGCGCCATGATGAAATCGATGCTCGGGAGCGACGCGCGCACGCGCGTGTCGTCGGCGATATCGCCCTGCTTCGACAGGGGAACGTTGAAGTCGACACGCATGAGCACCCGGCGGCCCTTGATATGCGCGTCGCGGAGCGTCTTCTTTCTCACTGGCGTATCCTCCTGGCCGCGGCGCTCAGCGCGCGATGAGGTTCATCATGTCGACCATCCGCTTCGCGTAACCGAATTCGTTGTCGTACCATGAGAACACCTTGAAGACCCGCGGCGTGATGCTCATCGTGGAGAGCGCGTCGAATATCGAGGAGTGCGGATTGCCGATGATGTCGCAGGAGACGATCGGATCCTCGCAGTATTCGACGATGCCCTTGAGGGGGCCATCGGCGGCCTTTTTCACTGCCCCGTTCACGGCCTCCACCGTGGCGTCCCTCTCGAAGGTCACGACGAGATCGACGAGCGAGCCGTTCACGACGGGAACGCGCACGGCCGTGCCGTTGAGCTTGCCGTTCAGCTCGGGAAGCACCTTGCCGACGGCGCTCGCCGCGCCCGTCGTCGTCGGGATCATCGAAACGGCCGCCGCGCGGGCCCGGCGCAGGTCCTTGTGCGGATAATCGAGGATAACCTGGTCGTTCGTGTACGAGTGGATCGTCGTCATGAGCCCGTTCGCGATGCCGAAGGCGTCGTTGAGGATCTTCGCGATCGGCGCGAGACAGTTCGTCGTGCACGAGGCGGTCGATATGATGTGGTGCTTGTCGTTGCGGTAGAGCGCGTCGTTCACGCCCATGACGATCATGATGTCCGGATCGGG
>DHHN01000006.1:0-2755 GCA_002403295.1 bacterium UBP1_UBA4771
CAGGCCGAGGTGAGCCAGGGCACGCTGCAGGCGATCTACGAGTACCAGAGCCTCATCTCCCGCATCACCGCCATGGACGTCGCGAACGCCTCGATGTACGACGGCGCGACCGCGCTCGCCGAGGCGATCCTCATGGCGGTCGCCATCAAGGGCGTCCCGCGCGTCCTCGTGCCGCGCGCGCTCTCTCCGCGCTACCGCGCGGTGCTCGCCTCGTACGCGGCGGCGCGGGGAATCGCGATCGTGGATATCCCCCATACGGAGGAGGGGCTCGTCGACGCCGCCCGGCTCGAGGCGGCGCTCGCCGAGAAGACGGCCGCGTTCGTCATCGCGCAGCCGAACTATTTCGGCGTGGTCGAAAACGCCGGGGAGCTCGCCGCCCTCGCGCACGCGAAGGGAGCGGCGGTCGTCGCCTGCGTCGATCCCGTCTCGTGCGCGCTCATCGCGCCGCCCGGGGAGTACGGCGCCGACATCGCCGTCGGCGAGGGGCAGTCGCTCGGCCTTCCGCAGAGCTACGGCGGGCCGCTCCTCGGATTCATGGCGACGCGGACCGAGCACGTCCGGCGCATGCCCGGACGTCTCATCAGCGGCACGGTCGATATCGACGGGAAGCGCGGCTACGTCATGACGCTCCAGACCCGCGAGCAGCATATCCGGCGCGAGAAGGCGACCTCCAACATCTGCACGAACGAGGCGCTCTGCGCCCTTTCGGCGGCCGTCTATCTCGCCTTCCTCGGGGAGCGCGGGTTCCGCGAGGTCGCCGAGCAGAGCTACGCGAAGAGCCACGCCCTCGCCGGCATGCTCGCCGGCGTTCCCGGCGCGCGCCTTCCGTTCGGCGGGCCGTTCTTTCAGGAGTTCGTCCTCGAGCTGCCGGTGCCGGCCGGGGAATTCGCGAAAAAGGCCGCCGCCGCGGGCATCCTCGCGGGGATTCCGCTCGGCGCCGATTTCCCCGCGCTCGGGGAACGGGCGATCCTCGTCGCCGTCACCGAGAAGCGCACGAGGCGCGAGATCGAACGCTATCGGGACCTCGTGTCCGGAAAGGGGGCGGCACGATGAGCGCGACCATCTTCGAAAAATCGAGGGCGGGGCGGCGCGGGTATCGCCTTCCCGCGAACGATTGCCCGGTGGAGCGGATCGACCTCCCGCGCCTTCGATCCGCCGCGCCCGGCCTGCCCGAGATCGGGGAGCAGGACGCCGTCCGGCATTACATGGAGCTCGCCGCGAAGAACTATCATGTCGACAAGGGGATCTATCCGCTCGGCAGCTGCACCATGAAGTACAACCCCCTCGTGAACGAGGAGGCGGCGCGTCTCGACGGATTCACCGGCCTCCATCCGGCGCAGGACGACGCCGACGCGCAGGGCGCCCTCGAGCTCATGCACCGGCTCGAGCGCGCGCTCGCGGAGATCACCGGAATGGCCGCGTTCACGCTGCAGCCCGCGGCGGGCGCGCACGGCGAGCTCACCGGCATCATGATCGCCCGCGCGTACTTCCTCGACCGGGGAGAGAAGCGGACGACCGTGCTCATCCCCGACTCGGCGCACGGGACGAATCCGGCGAGCGTCGCGATCTGCGGCTTCAGGCCGAAGACCCTGCCCTCGAACGAACGGGGCCTCATCGATCCGGCGGCCCTCCAAGAGGCCGTCACGGCGGAGACGGCGCTGCTCATGCTCACGCTGCCGAACACGCTCGGCCTCTTCGAGCGCGACATCGCCGAGATCGTGCGGATCGTCCACGCGAGCGGCGCCCTCGTCTACATGGACGGGGCCAACCTGAACGCCCTCATGGGCATCGTGCGCCCGGGGGATATCGGCGTCGACGTCATGCACGTCAACCTCCACAAGACCTTTTCGACGCCGCACGGCGGCGGCGGCCCGGGCTCCGGCCCCGTCGGCGTCGCGGAGCGGCTCGCGCCGTTCCTTCCGGTGCCGCGCGTCCTCGCCGGCTCGGACGGGTACCGCCTGAACGCCGACGCGCCGAAGTCGATCGGCCGCGTGCACCCGTACGGCGGCAACTTCAACGTGTTCGTCAAGGCCTACGCCTACATCCGCGCTCTCGGCGGCGAGGGGCTCCNNCGAGGTCTCGCGCAACGCGATCATCAACGCGAACTATCTCCTCGCGCGCCTTCGCGCGCACTACGAGCTCAAGTATCCGGGCCCGTGCATGCACGAGTTCGTCCTCTCCGCGCGCAACCTCAGGCGTTACGACGTGCGCGCCACGGATGTCGTGAAACGGCTCCTCGACTACGGTCTGCACGCGCCGACCGTGTATTTCCCGCTCATCGTCGAGGAAGCGCTCATGATCGAACCCGTGGAGACGGAAAGCAAGGAGACGCTCGACCGCTTCGCCGCCGCGCTCGCCGCGATCGCCGGGGAAGCCGAGAGGAGCCCGGAAAAGCTGCACGAGGCGCCGGTCACGACGCCGGTCCGCCGGCTCGACGAGGCGAACGCCGCCCGGTGTCCGGATTTCTGCTGCCCCGGGGATCTCGATTGAGATGGATCGATGGTTCCTGCTCGTGAGCCCCGCGTCGCCGGGAGCCGAGAACATGGCCCTCGACGAGACGCTCCTTGAGCGGGCCGAGCGCGGGGCCGCGCCGGCGCTCCGGCTCTACTCCTTCGATCCTCCCGCGATAACGATCGGCGCCCACCAGGACGTCTCTCGCGCGCTCGATCTCGACGCGGTCCGCGCCGACGGCGTCGACGTGGTGCGCCGGGTCACGGGCGGCCGCGCGCTTCTCCACGCGGGCGAGCTCACCTAC
>DHHN01000006.1:2866-3786 GCA_002403295.1 bacterium UBP1_UBA4771
TCCTCGGTGACGCGATGGGAGCTCTCGGTCCGCGGCAGGAAGATCGCGGGGAGCGCGCAGCGCGGGACGGCCGCGGCGTTTCTCCAGCACGGATCGATCCTGCTCCGTCCCGGGAGCGAGCGCATCGCGCGGTACGTGCCCGGCCCGTGCGCGCCCCTCGCGGGCCGCGTCACGAGCGTGCGAGAGGAGCTCGGCCGCGACGTCGGCGGCGGGGAGCTCGGGGAGGCCGTCGCCGATGCGTTCCGGACGCGCTTCGGCGTCGTCTGGGAACCGCTCGTCCTCGATCCCCGGGAGCGGGAAGCCGTCGATCGGCGGGCGCGGGCGAAACGGGCCGAGCTCGCCTCGTCTCTCGGCCGGGAGGTCGTTTCGCCATGAGCGGATTTCTGCTGCGCCGGCTCGCGCAATCCGTCGTTCTCCTCCTCATCGTTCTCACCGTCACCTTCGCGCTTCTCCATCTCGCCCCGGGCGATCCGCTCGCGCGCTACTACCATCCCGATATCAGCCCCGAGGCCGCGGAGCGGATGCGGCGCGCCCTCGGCCTCGATCGTCCGCTGCTCGAGCAGTACGTCCGCTGGATGGGGAGCTTTCTCCGGGGCGACTTCGGCGTGAGCCTGCGGTACCTGCGCCCCGTGCGCGACCTGCTCGCCGAGGCGATCCCGAACACGCTCGTCCTCACCGTGACCGCGCTCGCGCTTCATCTCGCCGCCGGCGTCTCGCTCGGCATGATCTCGGCGGCGAAGCGCCGCACCGCCTTCGATCGCGCGAACACGATCGCCGCGCTCTTCGTCTACTCGATACCGAGTTTCTGGCTCGCCCTCATGATGATCCTCGTCTTTTCCCTCAAGCTCGGCGTGTTGCCGTCCTCGCACATGCAGTCGATCGACGCGGGAGACCTTTCGGGCGCGGCGCTCGCGCTCGAC
>DHHN01000006.1:3924-4336 GCA_002403295.1 bacterium UBP1_UBA4771
CTCAGCCTCCCGTTTCTCCTCGGCGGGGCGGTCGTCACGGAGACGATATTCTCGTGGCCGGGCATGGGACGGCTCGCCGTGGACGCCATCCACGCGCGGGACTACCCGGTCGTGCTCGCTATCAATTTCGCGGTCGCCGCCATGGTCATCGCCGGAAACCTTCTCGCCGACGTGGCCTACGGGCTGCTCGATCCCCGGATCACGTACGGTCGCGGAAACGGAAGGCGGTGAGCTCCGGTACGAGGAGCGCGTCATGACGGATACGAAAACGCAGAGCGCCGCCACGGTGGACCCCGCGCCGCCCCGTTCGCAGGGATGGGCGCGTTTTCGCCGGAGCGGCTACGGCATGACGGGCGCGGCGATCGTTCTCGCGCTCTATCTCGCCGCGATCGCGGCGCCGCTGTTGACCCCG
>DHHN01000006.1:4373-8855 GCA_002403295.1 bacterium UBP1_UBA4771
CTGTCCCGGATCGTGTACGGCTCGCGCATCTCCCTCTCGGTCGGCCTGCTCGCCGTGACCATCTCGGTCGTTCTCGGCGCGCTCGTCGGCGCAGCGGCCGGGTACTTCGGCGGCGCCGTCGACGCCGTTCTCATGCGGATCGTCGACGCCCTGCTCGCCATCCCGCGGCTCTTTCTCATCCTCACCTGCGTGGCGTTTTTTTCGGGCTCGATCGCGCTCGTCGTCGTTCTGCTCGGCGCGACGGGCTGGATGGCCGTCGCGCGGCTCGTCCGCGGCCAGGTGCTCGCCATCCGCACGCTCGACTACGTGAAGGCGGCCGAGACGCTCGGGGCGCGGGGGGGCGCGATCATCTGGCGGCATCTCTTGCCGAACACGCTCACGGTGATCATCGTGGCGGCGACGCTGCGCATCGGGGGGATCATTCTCACGGAGGCGTCGCTCAGCTTTCTCGGGCTCGGCGTTCCGCCGCCGACGCCGAGCTGGGGAAACATGGTATTCGAGGGACGCGAGGCCCTGCTCGACGCGTGGTGGCTTTCGACCTTTCCGGGACTCGCGATTGCTGTTACAGTGATCGGGTTCAATATGCTCGGCGACGCGCTCAAGGAGGCGTTCGATCCGCGGCGGCCGGAGTGACCGCGCCGGCGGCCGTCCGCGCCCCGAACGGGAGACCGATGGAACCGCTGCTGTCCGTCGAAAACCTCGTGACCATTCTCGACACCGATCTCGGCGCGGCCCGCGCCGTCGACGGATTGAGCTTCCGGATCGGCCGCGGGGAAACGCTCGGTCTCGTGGGGGAATCGGGCTGCGGCAAGACGATGACGGCGCTCTCGATCGTTCGGCTCCTGCCCGAGCGGATCGGGCGCATCGCCTCGGGTTCGATCGTCTTCGAGGGGCGCGATCTCGTCCGGCTGCCGGAAAAGGAGATGCGCGCGGTGCGCGGCAACAAGATATCGATCGTCTTTCAGGAGCCGCTCACGAGCCTCAATCCCGTTTTCACATGCGGGGAGCAGGTCCGGGAGGCGATCGCGCTCCACAAGAAGCTCTCCCGCGGGGCGTCGAAGGAGCGCGCGATCGAGATGCTCCGCCTCGTGCGGATCCCGGAGCCCGAGAAACGCTACCACGCCTACCCGCACCAGATGAGCGGCGGCATGCGCCAGAGGGTCATGATCGCGATGGCGCTCTCGTGCGAGCCGCCGCTCGTCATCGCGGACGAGCCGACGAGCGCCCTCGACGTTTCGGTGCAGGGGCAGATCATCGAGCTCCTCCGCGAGCTCCAGGGGCGGCTCCGCATGGCGGTGCTCCTCATCACCCACGATCTCGCCGTCGTCGCCGAGATGGTGGATCGCGTCGTCGTCATGTACGCGGGCGTCGTGTTCGAGGAGGCGCCGGTGCGCGAGCTTTTCGCGCGGCCGTCGCATCCCTATACGGAGGGGCTCATCGGATCGCTCGCGCGACCCGATCGCCGCGGCGGCCGCCTCGCGGCGATTCCGGGGAACGTGCCGGATCCGATGCGCCTGCCGCCGGGCTGCCGTTTCAGCGACCGGTGCCCGAAGCGTTTCGATCGCTGCGCCGCCTCCGAACCGCCGCTCTTCGCGGTGGCGGCGGAGCATCGCGCCCGCTGCTGGCTGCGGGAAACCTCCGAGGGGGGGGATCGCGATGCGGCGGGAAACGCGTGATCCTTCGACGCCCGCCCTCGAGGCGTCCGGCGTCAAGAAACACTACCGCGGCGCGGCGAATGCGCTCTTTCGTTCCGGGCCGATCGTCAAGGCGGTCGACGGCGTGGATCTCGTCCTCCCGCGGGGGGCGACCGTGGGTCTCGTCGGCGAATCGGGGTGCGGCAAGAGCACGCTCGCCCGGGTGCTCATCCGCCTCGAGGAGCCGACCGCCGGATCGATCGCGCTCGGCGGGGACGACTTCCTCGCGCTCCGCGGCGATCGTCTCCGGCGCGCGCGCCGCCGCATCCAGATGATATTTCAGGACCCCTATTCCTCGCTCAATCCGCGGCTCACCGTCGGGAGCACGATCGGCGAGGGCATCCGGATACACCGGCTCGCGCGCGGCGCGGCGGTCGGGGAGCGGGTCGCGATGCTTCTCGAGCGGGTCGGACTCCCGCCGTCGGCCGCGTCGAAGTACCCGCACGAGTTTTCGGGGGGGCAGCGCCAGCGCATCGGCATCGCGCGCGCGCTCGCCGTCGAACCCGAGGTCATCATCGCCGACGAGCCGGTCTCGGCGCTCGACGTGTCGATACGCGCGCAGATCATCAACCTGCTCGAGGATCTCCAGTCCGATTTCGCCCTCACGTACCTCTTCATCGCGCACGATCTCGGGATCGTCGATCACGTGAGCGACACGGTCGCCGTGATGTACTGCGGGAAGATCGTCGAGCTCTCGCCCGCGGAGGATATCTTCCGCGAGCCGCTTCATCCCTACACGGCGGGGCTCATCGCCTCGGCCCCCGTGGCCGACCCGTCCGGGCGCGGCGGGCGCGCCGCCATCCCGGGCGACGTGCCGAGCCCCGCGAACGTGCCGTCCGGCTGCGCGTTTCACCCGCGGTGCCCCCGCGTCATGGAGGTCTGCCGCACGGCCCCGCCCGAGCTCGTCCGGCACGGGGAGCGCAGGCAGGTCCGGTGCTGGCTGTACCCCGCCGCGCCGTGACGGCGCCGCGGGGGGGACGCTCCTCCTTTTTCTGTTGTCAGACCGTCGCGCCGGGCGTTATAGTTACTTGTTTTTGCCGTCTGTCCGCGAATAAAGACGCTTCGTCATAGCGTGTGATCGCGCGTAGCCGAAACGGCAAACGAACACATCTCTATCGAGGAGCTCGTCGATGATGGAGAAGCATCTCGATCTCGTCCGCGCCAAGGAAGAAGAGGCGCGTTCCTCCGTCGCCGCCGCCGCCGCCCGATCCGCCGATATCGTCGAGCAGGCGCGGCGCGACGGCGAAGCGCATCTCGACGAGGTGCGCGCCGAGGCGGCGGAGCGGGAGCGCTCGAGCCTCGCCGCGGCTCGGCGCGCCGCCGACGAACGGATCTCGACGATGCGCGCCGAGAACGCGAAGCGGCTCGCCGCGCTCGCCGTTCTCGCGCGTAAGAACGAAGAGCGCGTTATCGAAACGATCGTGAAGGAGTTTCGCGCGGGAGCCTAGCGCGCCGCGGGCCCGGCGGCGCGCCGCCGCCGGAACGGAGGCCCATGTCCGTCAGCCGCATGCTCAAGATCCAGATCCTCGCGCACGCCGCGATCGAGGACGCCCTGAAGGCGTACCTCAGGGAGGCGGGCGTGATCGAGATGACGGACGCGTCCGTCGAGGGATTCGCGGGCGCGGCCGCCGACGAGGACGCGGAGCGTTTCGCCCGGCTTCTCGAGCGGGCCGAGACGGCCGCCGCATATCTCGAGCAGTACACGCCGAAACCGACGCTCGCCGAACGGCTTTCCGGCGGTCCCCTCGAGGTGACCCCCGCCGATATCGAGCGGATCCTCGGCGAGGTGGACGTCGAGCGGATCGCCGGCCGCTGCCAGGAGCTCGAGGGGGAGCTCCGCCGTTGCCGCGACGAGAAGGCGTGGGCGGCCGATCTCGCGCGGGAGCTCGGGCATTGGACGGCGATCGAGCGTCCGCTCGAGTCCCTCGCAACGGAGCGCTGCGAGACGCAGCTGTGGAGCTTCGCCGACGCGGCGGCGGCCGCCGCCGCGGACGTCCTCGACCGCCGCCCCGGCGCGCACGTCGAGACGGTATCCCGGGCCGGCGGCCGAGCCTACCTCGCCGTGATCGTGCTCCGCGAGGAGTCGCTCGCCGTCGCCGAGGAGCTGAAACAGGCGGGGGGGACGCGATTCGCCATGGAGAAACTCCGCGGCTCTCCGGCCGAAATCATCGAGCGCGAGGGCCGGCGCATCAGCGAGCTCGCCGCCGCCGCGGAGCGGGCGGAGAACGACGGGCGGGAGTTGGCCGTCGTCCGTCCGCGGCTTCTCGCCCTCGCCGATCATTTCCGAGAGCGCCGCTCGCTCGTCGAGGTCGAGCGCCATTTTCACCGCACCGAGCGCACGGTCCTCATCGAGGGCTGGATCCGCGACGTGCACCGGCGCCGGTTCGAGAAGGATGTCGCGAGGCGCTGGCGCGACGTCGAGATCGCGACGCGCGGGCCGCGCGAGGGGGAGGACCCTCCCGTCGCGCTCGAGAACGGGCCGCAGGCGCGGCCCTTCGAGTTCGTCATGACGCTGTACGGGAGGCCGCGCTACGGCGAAATCGATCCGACGCCGCTGCTGGCTCCCTTTTTCGTTCTGTTCTTCGCGATGTGCCTGAGCGACGCGGGCTACGGGGCCGTTCTCTCGGCGCTCTGCGCCTTCTTCCTCTTCAAGCCGCGCATCCGCGGGGGCGCGCGGAGCCTCATGCAGCTCCTGCTCGCCGGCGGCGTGCTCACGATCGTGGTCGGTGTCCTCACGGGGGGCTATTTCGGCGTCGAAACGGAGAAACTTCCCGCGATCCTGCGGCGT
>DHHN01000006.1:9056-10651 GCA_002403295.1 bacterium UBP1_UBA4771
CTCACGGGCATTCGCAAGGAGCGGAACCGCTTCCTCGGCGTCTTCAAGAGCCTCCTGCGGTTCTACGGCATCACCGGCTACTTCGGAGACGTGCTGTCCTACGCGCGCCTGCTCGCGCTCGGGCTCGCCACGGGCGCCATCGCGGTCGCCATCAACGGGATCGCCCGGATGGTATTGGGGCTCCCCGCCGTCGCCGGATACGCCGCGGCCGCGCTCATCCTGCTCCTCGGGCACGCATTCAACCTCCTGGTCAACATCCTCGGCGCGTTCGTGCACTCGGCGAGGCTCCAGTATCTCGAGTTTTTCAATAAGTTCTTCACCGGCGGCGGGCGCGAGTTCCGCCCCTTCCGGAGCGAACGGCGATACACGGTTCTTCGGGAAACGGTCGATTCGTGAAGGCGTTTCTAGGGAAGGAGTGACGTATGCTCGGTTTCGCACTGCTCGTCATGGGAGCGGCGCTCGCGGCGGGGCTCGCGGGATGCGGCTCGGCGCTCGGCTGCGGCATCGTGGGCATGGCGGCGAGCGGGGTCGTGAGCGAGGACCCGAACAAATTCGGCCGGCTTCTGCTGCTCCAGGCGCTGCCCGGGACGCAGGGCATCTACGGCCTCGTCGCGCTTTTCATGATCATCAATAAATTCGCGGGCTGGGGGATCGAGCCGGCGGCGGTTCCGGTCAGGACGGGGCTCGAATTTCTCGGCGCGGCCCTCCCCATCGGCCTCGCGGGGCTCGTCTCGGGGATCTATCAGGGCAAGGTCTGCGCCGCTTCCTGCAGCCTCGTCGCGAAACGCCCCAACGAGGTCGGCAAGGGGCTCATTTTCGCCGTCGTCGTCGAGACGTACGCCGTGCTCGGGCTGCTCGCGACGCTTCTTCTCCTCCAGCGCATCACGGTCGGCTGAGCCGGCCGGCGCGAGGGAACGGTGTCATGTCGATCGAGAACATACTGATACGAATCGACGAGGAGACGCGCTCGCGGGTCGACGAGATCGTCGGCGCGGCCGAGGCGAAGGCCGCGACGATCCGCGGCGAATACGAGAAGGGCGGCGCCGCACTCCGGGAGGAGCTTGCGGCGCTCGTCCGCGCGAGGGCGGAGAACGAGGAGCGCCGGCTCGTCGTCGCCGCGAAGCTCGAGCTGCGAAAACAGCTCCTCGAGCGCAAGCGAGAGATCCTCGCCGAGGTGTACGGCGAAGCTCGAAGCCGCATCGAAGCGCTTCCGGCGGAGCGTTACCTCGAGATTCTCAAGGCGCTCGTTCTCGGCAACGCGCTCTCGGGACGCGAGGAGATCGTCGTGCCGGCGGCGCAGCGCGCCCTGTTCACGCCCGCCTTCGTCGAAGCGCTCAACCGGGAGCGGGAGGGCGCATCGCTGCGCATCGCCGACGAGCCGGGGGATTTCGCGTGGGGCGTCGTGCTTCGCGAGGGGCGGCGCCGGGTCGATCTCACGATCGGCGTCATATTCGAGCAGCTCGCCTCGCGGATCGAATCGCGGGTCGCGGCGGCGCTCTTTCCCGAATGAGAGGCGGCGTGGCGGAGGACTACACGTATATCGTCGCCCGGCTGAGGGCCGTCGAGGCCGCGCTGCCCGAGCGGGCCTGGTTCGA
>DHHN01000006.1:10712-11203 GCA_002403295.1 bacterium UBP1_UBA4771
GCGCTCGATCTCGTCTCCTCGCTCCTCTCCGGCGAGCGCGCGCGGCTGCTGCTTCGCGCCGGACACGATTTCGACAACGTGCGGCACGCCTGGAAGGCGTCGAAGCTCGGCCGCGAGGCGACGGCGCTCACGCCGTTCGGCCTCGTTCCCGCGGCCGCGGTGGCCGAGACCTTCGCGGGAAAGCTCCGCGGAGCGCTCCCGCCGCACCTCGAGCGCCTCGTCGAGACGCTCGACGCCTCCTACGAGGCGTCGAAGAGCCTCGCGACCGCGGAGTACGCCGGCGAGGCCGCGAAACGGCGCTTTCTCTTCGAGACGGCGCCGGACGAGCGGGCGGCGGAGTATCTCCGGATGAAGGTCGATCTGGCGAACATCGGGAGTTTCGTGCGGCTCCGGCGGGAGCCGTTCCGGAGCGAGGGGCTTGCAGCCGCGTGGCTGCCGGGGGGGGAGATCCCGCCCGACCGCTTCGCGAGCCTCTTCGGCGAGCCGGTCGA
>DHHN01000006.1:11234-20161 GCA_002403295.1 bacterium UBP1_UBA4771
GTGGACGCCGTGCTGCGGCGCGCGACGATGGAGCTCCTCGGCGGGAGCCGATACCGGCATTTCGACATCTCCCCCGTGCTGTACCATGTCGAGCTCCGGGAGCGGGACGAGGAGATACTTCGCCGGATCATCACCGGCAAGCTGAACCGCATGAACGAGGAGATGCTGCTCGAGCGCGTCGAGGCGCTGCTCGCGGCGTAACGGGAGAGCGGGGCGGCCATGGCGAAGAACATCGCGGTCATCGGAAACTCGGATTCGATAGAATATTTTCGTCTTCTCGGCTGCGAGACCTACGAAACGCGGGGAGGCGTCCTCACCCAGGAGCAGTTCGACGAGGTCGTCAAGCGGCGTTTCAAGATCATTCTCGTCACCGAAGAGGTCTTTCACCGGTACAAGGATCGCATCCGCCTGCGCACGCTCCGGATGTTTCCGGTCGTGAGCGTCATCCCGGACGTTCGGGGCGCCGTCTGGACGAACCAGGGGCCTCGGCCGGGCGGCGTCGCCTTCGAGGAGATCCGGGCGGCGGTCGTGAAGGCGGTCGGGCAGGACATCGCGCCGAAATGACGCCGGCGGGCGCCGCGGCGCCGGGCGTGAATGGAGGAGTCGGTAACGGTATGAGCACGGGCAGGATCGTCAAGGTGTCGGGACCCCTCATCGTCGCCGAGGGGATGCATGAAGCGAAGATGTTCGAGGTCGCCCGCGTCAGCGAAAAGCACCTCATCGGCGAGATCATCGAGCTGCACGGCAGCGAGGCGTACATACAGGTCTACGAGGACACGTCGGGGCTCGGCCCCGGCGAGATCGTCGAGTCGACGGGGATGTCGCTCTCGATCGAGCTCGGCCCGGGGCTGCTGCAATCGATCTACGACGGCATCCAGCGCCCCCTCGACGTGGTGTACGCGAAGGCGGGTCACTACATCACGCGCGGCATCAACGTCCCCGGCCTCGACCACGCGCGCCGCTGGGAGTTCACGCCGAAGGCCGGCCTCAAGGCGGGCGAGCCGATCGGGCCCGGCGACCTCCTCGGGGAGATACGGGAGACGGAGCTCATCGTGCACCGCGTGCTCGTGCCGCCGACCGTCGGCGGGGGAACGCTCGTTCGCGCGCCCGAGCGCGGCGCGTACGCGATCGAGGATACGATCGCCGAGATCGAGACGCCGAACGGAACGGCGAAGGTCGCGCTCATGCATCGCTGGCCCGTTCGCACGCCCCGTCCCATCGTGAAGAAGCTCGTCCCGCAGAAGCCGCTCGTCACCGGGCAGCGCGTGATCGACGCGCTCTTCCCGATCAGCCAGGGAGGGACGGCGTGCGTGCCGGGGCCCTTCGGCGCCGGCAAGACCGTCATCCAGCACCAGCTCGCCAAATGGTCCGACGCGCAGATCATCGTCTACATCGGCTGTGGAGAGCGCGGGAACGAGATGACCGACGTGCTGCAGGAGTTCCCCGAGCTCACCGATCCGGCGACGGGGCGTCCGCTCATGGAGCGGACCGTGCTCATCGCGAACACCTCGAATATGCCCGTCGCGGCGCGCGAGGCCTCTGTCTATACCGGCATCACGATCGCCGAGTACTTCCGGGACATGGGGTACGACGTCGCCGTCATGGCCGACTCGACCTCCCGCTGGGCGGAGGCGATGCGCGAGATGTCGGGGCGCCTCGAGGAGATGCCCGGCGAGGAGGGATATCCCGCGTATCTGCCGTCGCGCATCGCGGAGTTCTACGAGCGTTCCGGGCGCGCGATCTGCCTCGGAAGCGAGGGGAGAACGGGCACGCTCTCCGTCATCGGCGCCGTGTCGCCGCCCGGCGGAGACCTCTCCGATCCCGTCGTGCAGGCGACGCTCAAGGTCGTGAAGGTCTTCTGGAGCCTCGAGGACCAGCTTGCCTTCGAGCGCCATTTCCCGGCCATCAGCTGGCTCACGAGCTACAGCCTGTACCACGACGCCCTGCGGGATCATTTCCACGCGGAGGTGGCGGAGGACTGGGGCCGGGTGCGGACGGAGACGATGGAGCTGCTCCAGAAGGAGGCGGAGCTCAAGGAGCTCGTCCGGCTCGTCGGCGTCGACGCGCTCTCGCCCCAGGACCGCGTCGTCCTCGAGACGACGAAGATGATCCGCGAGGATTTTCTGCACCAGTCGGCGTTCGATGCGGAAGACGCCTACACGCGTCTCGATAAGCAATACCGGATGCTCAAGGCGATCCTCGATCTCCACCGCCGGAGCATCGAAGCGGTCGGGAAGCGCTGTCCCGTGCGCAAGCTCCTCGAGCTGCCGGTCCGGGAGCGGATCTCCCGCATGCGCTACATCGCCGAGAAGGATCTCGCGCAGTTCGATACGATCGCAAAGGACATCGAGGAGCAGCTCGCGGGCTGCCTCAAGGAAAGCCGTACCGGCGAGGAGTGAGATGCCATGGTGACCGAATACACGACCATCCGTGAAATCGCGGGCCCGCTCGTTCTCCTCGACCGGGTCGATCACGCGACCTACGAGGAGCTCGTCGAGGTGGAGCTCGCGGGGGGCGAGCAGCGGCGCGGCAAGGTGCTCGAGGTCGATCAC
Source organism: bacterium UBP1_UBA4771 (assembly GCA_002403295.1). Lineage (GTDB taxonomy): Bacteria > Krumholzibacteriota > Krumholzibacteriia > Krumholzibacteriales > Krumholzibacteriaceae > SSS58A. Next base: position 13,787 of record DHHN01000006.1, read on the forward strand.
GACCGCGTGCTCATCCAGATCTTCGAGGGCACGCGCGGCGTCGATATAGCGAAAACCAGCGTGCGCTTCCTCGGACGCGGGCTCGAGCTCGCCGTCTCTCCCGACATGCTCGGGCGCATCTTCAACGGCCTCGGCGCCCCGATCGACGACGGACCGCGGCTCATCGCGGAAAAGAAGATCGACATCAACGGGAACCCGATCAACCCGTACGCCCGCGTCTACCCGAAGGAGTTCATCCAGACGGGGATCTCGGCGATCGACGGGCTCAACACCCTCGTGCGGGGGCAGAAGCTCCCGATCTTCTCGGCGTTCGGACTGCCGCACTCCGAGCTCGCCGCGCAGATCGCGCGCCAGGCGACCGTGCTCGGGGCCGGCGAGTCGTTCGCCATCGTCTTCGCCGCCATGGGGATCACCTTCGAGGAGGCGAACTACTTCATCCGCGACTTCCAGGAGACGGGCGCGATGGAGCGGGTCGTCCTCTTCATCAATCTCGCGAACGATCCCACGATCGAGCGCATCGCCACGCCGCGCGCGGCTCTGACGGCGGCCGAGTATCTCGCCTTCGAGCGGGGGATGCACGTGCTCGTGATCATGACGGACATGACGAACTACTGCGAGGCCCTCCGCGAGGTCTCCGTCGCCCGCAAGGAGATCCCCGGCCGGCGCGGCTACCCCGGCTACCTCTACACCGATCTCGCGACGATCTACGAGCGCGCGGGGCTCCTCAAAGGGGCGAAGAAGGGCGAGGTCCAGCAGGGCTCCATCACGCAGATCCCCGTCCTCTCGATGCCGGACGACGACAAGACGCATCCCATCCCCGATCTCACCGGCTACATCACCGAGGGGCAGATCATCCTCGACCGGTCGCTCAACCGCAGCGGCGTGTACCCGCCGATCGCGGTGCTGCCGAGTCTCTCGCGGCTCAAGCAGAAGGGTATCGGCGCCTGCAAGACGCGAGAGGACCACGCCGACTTGAGCAACCAGCTGTTCGGCGCGTACGCGCGCGGCGTGCAGGCCAAGGAGCTCGCGGTCATCCTCGGCGAGGCGGCGCTGTCCGACTCGGACAAGGCGTTCGTGGCGTTCGCCGACGCGTTCGAGGCCCGCTTCATCCAGCAGGGGCAGCACGAGGACCGGTCGATCGAGCGCACGCTCGAGATCGGCTGGGAGCTCGTGGCGCTTCTCCCGCGCAGCGAGCTCAAGCGCATCAAGGACACGTACGTGGAGAAGTACCTTCCGCGGGAAGGCGACGTGTGAAGGACTGGCTCTACATAGCCCTCGTCATCCTGGCGGCGCTGCTGCTGGGTTTCCAGGTCTACCTGCTGGTCTGGACGAAGCGCGCGTCCGTGCAGGTCCATCCCATCGCCCGGGCGCTTCGGATATTCAACGTGGTCGCGCTCGCGGGGCTGATCGTATTCGTCCTTGTCACCCAGCTGCTGATGAGGTGATGTGACGATGCCGCAGATGCGCGCGAACCCGAACCGCATGGAGCTGCTCAAGCTGCGTCGCCGCGGCGACGTCGCACGGCGCGGCCACAAGCTGCTGAAGGACAAGCTCGACGAACTCATGAAGGAGTTCCAGGGCCGCATCGGTGCGAACCGCAAGCTGCGCGCCGAGGTCGAGGCCGGACTCGCCCGGGCGTTCGCGCGTCTTGCGATGGCGCGTGCCGAGGCGGGGCATAGCGCGCTCGCGACGGCGCTGCTCGCGGGCGAGCCGGCGTCCCTGCTCACCGTCACCGAGAAGAGCGTCATGAGCGTGCGCGTGCCGGTCTTCGATCTTGCCCCGCTGCCCGAGCCGGGCGGCTACTCGCTCGCGACCACGCCCGCCGTGCTCGATGCCGGTCTCGCGCATCTTGCCGAGGTGGCGCCGAAGCTCCTCGAGCTGGCCGAGCGGGAGAAGGCCATCGAGCTGCTCGCGGCGGAGATCGAGCGCACCAGGCGGCGGGTGAACGCCCTCGAGTACGTGCTGATCCCGTCGATCGACGCCACCGCCAGGTCGATCCAGATGAAGCTCGACGAGGCCGAGCGCGGCAATCTCACGCGTCTCATGAAGGTGAAGGACATGATCGCGCAGCAGGAGGCCGACGGGCGGTAAGGCGCGCCACGGGCCGTGTTGGGGAAAGAGCCGTGGTGATGGGTGACCGTTCGTCACGCGACGGACGACGTTCGTCGTGCTTGTGCCGCAGGCGGTCCAGCGGGGGGTCGAAAGTGGCAGATTCGTGCAACAATGGCGGTACGGTCGTGCGTGGGCAGAGGGGCACGACGGAGCGCCAGCCTTCCGGGGGGAGAGCGGAGACGGTTCGCATCGACGCGGTGACTACGCTGAGGCGCGCCGGGGGCATCGCTCTTCGGCGTACTGCGAAGCCGGGGCCCGCGCGAGTATCCGAAAGGACGCGGAGCAATGGGATTCCTCGATAGCATCAACGACGCCATCAACAAGGGAGCAAGCGAGACGAGCCGGCTCATCGAGGTGGGCAAGCTCAAGACGCAGGTGGGCTCCCTCAACAAGTCGCGGGTCGACTTGATGGCGGCTCTTGGTGCGGTCGCATACGACCAGTTCCGCACTTCAAAGCTCTCGCTCGATGAGTTCGCCCCGATCGCCGAGCGCATCCGGGCGGTCGAGATCGAGATCGCGCAGACCCAGAAGCGGATCGACGAGCTCAGCGTCGTGGCGGCAGGCCCGAGCGTGGTGTGCCCTGCCTGCGGGACCGCCAATGCGATGGGCGCCAAGTTCTGCGTGTCCTGCGGCGGCAGCTTGGAGGGCGTCGATCAGCACGTGCTCTGCACCTCGTGCGGCGCAGCAGTGCCTCCCGGGGGAAAGTTCTGTGTGAAGTGCGGCACCTTGGTGCCGGAGGCAGCGGGAGGGGAACAGGCAGCCGAGTTGGCTGCTGAGACGAAGGAGGCGCAGGAATGAACTTCTGTCCGAAGTGTGGCTCGCCGAACCAGCCGGGTGCGCGGTTCTGCGAGAAGTGCGGCGGCCCGCTCGGCGACGCGCCTGCTCAGCAGCCGGGCGCACCGCTCAACGAAGCGGCCGACCAGGCGAAGGAAGCGCTCGCGAGCGGCGTGGCCGCCGTCAAGAAGCTCGACCCGAAGCTCCTGGTCGGCATCGGCGCGCTGGTGGTCCTGCTGTTGATCGGGCTCGTGTTCTTCCGCCCGATGAGCGAGAAGGACTACGAGAAGGCGTCCGAGGATGCCATCGATGATCTGTACAAGGGCTGGTTCAAGCTCGGTGGCGCCTTGAGCGACGTCGTCTACGATGCCGATGACTGGGACGACGACATCAGCGATGGCGACATCGATGACATGCGCGATGACTACAAGAAGTACTCGAAGGACATCAAAGACGCCGCCGGTGACGTGAACGGCCTGCGCCCGCCGAAGGCCTACAAGGATGCCGACAAGTACATGCGCGAGCTTGCCGCGATCATCAAGGGCGACTTCCTCAAGGGTATCGACGAGCTGATCGATGATGCCGATGGCATGACCTACGAGGAGTTCGACGATGCGCTGAGCGACCTCAACGAGGATATCAGCGACGCGATGGACGACATCGACGAGGATCTGTCGGATGAGTTCGAGGACCTTACCGACGAGTGGTGAGTTCCGGAAGCAGGAGGGCCGGTGAGGCCGGGGCCAAGACCCCGGCGCGCCGCTGACGACGAGGGGGCAGTGATGTTGCATCGCATGAGGGGCGCCAAGTCAAAGGCAGTGCTGGTGGCGATCGTCGCGGTTGCGCTGCTCACCGCGTTCGCGCTCGGCGGCTGCACGAAGAAGCTCACCAAGGAGGAGTACGAGGATGCGGTCAAGACCGCCCTCGAGGGCATCGCTGATGCGGGCGAGGACATGGAGGACTCCACCGACTTCATGAACGATCTCGACTTCGACGAGGAGCTCGGCAAGGACAACCTGGGCGATCTGAAGGACGCATTCGGCGAGTTCGAGAAGACGGTCGAGGGCGTGCGTGACGACTTCAAGAAGTACGCGCCGCCCAGCGAGTACGAGGACATCCACGAGGACGTCCAGGCCGGCCTCGACGGATTCGTGCAGATCGTCGCTGGCTACGGCGAGGTCATGGACGAGCTGGAGAGCGAATCGACGCTCGAAGACGTGTTCGAGGGCCTGACCGACGCCATGGAGGACCTGCAGGACGATCTCGAGGACACGATGGAGGACTTCGCCGCGGCTGCGGAGGAGCTGGGACTCGAGGACGAGTACTACGAAGTCCAGATGTGGTAGTCGCACCGATCGGTGTGAAGGGGCCCGGCAGCGATGCCGGGCCCCTTCTTTGTCGGCGCCCACGACGGTGTCCGAGGGGGATGAAGGCCGCGCCGGATGACCGTCTGTCGCCGCAGAACGTGCGGTCGTCAGAAGGGTGCCTACGCAGGGTTATGTACGTCGTGCCACAAGCCGATTCAGTGACCGTCAGGAACGGGACGACCGCCTGGCACACCGTCCGGCCCGAAGGTGGCGCCCCTCCATTCGGAGGGCCGGGCAGCGAACGCAACGGGCTCCGGCCGCTTCGAGCGCCGGAGCCCTGTCGTGTCTTCAGGTGGTTGTGTCGTGCGAGTCTGCGCCCCGCTACCCCGTCTGTCCGGTGAACGCCCACTTCTCGAGCAGCAGCGCCGGAACGAGCGTCGCGCCGCCCTCGCCGGGGCCGACGAGCGTGCACTCGCGCCCGACCGCCTGCACGTGTGAGAGCGCCTCCACGGCGCTCTGCGTGAAGCGGAGGTTGCGCACCGGGTCGGTGAGGCGGCCGTTCTCGATGAGGAACGTGCCGTCGCGCGTCATGCCGGTGAGGGTGATCTTCATCGGATCCTCGACGTTGACGTAGTGGAACCGCGAGACATAGACGCCGCGTTTCACCGAAGCGATCATGTCCATCACGCCGGCGTCGCCGGCCGCCATCTCGAGGTTGAGCGCCATCGGCCCGTACGGGTTGGGTGCGGGGAGCGCGTGTCCGGTGTTCGGCAGACGCAGCGTGCTCGCGTAGTACGAGTCCGTCACCGGCCCGCTCGCGACGCCTGCCGAGATGAGCGATGTCGGGCCCTTCGGCTGGCCCTCGAAGTCGAACGCGAGGCCGACGGTCTCGGCCGAGAGCGCATCGTCGCGTATCGTGATGCGCTCGTCCAGGACCCGGTCTCCCACGTGACCGACGAGGAACGAACTGCCCTCGGCGAACGCCTTGGCGCCGAAGCCCACGTAGCCGAGGAAGTCGAGGATGTCCGAGACGGCCTCGGGCGCGAGCACGACAGCGTAGCTGCCCGGTTCGAGCGAGGCGGGGTTCGCGGCGCGGGACGCGGTCGTTGCCGCCTGATCGCCGAGCGCCTCCGGCGAGAACGCGTCGGCGTCCGCGCTGAGGAACGATGCCCAGCCGCTGCCTCCGCCGTCTCCCGTCGAGAGCACGGTCGCGCGCAGGTCGGTGGTCTCCATCGCGGCGTCGACGCCGTGGCTGTTGGCGATCGCCACGGCCTGGTCGCTCGTGGCGACGGTGCCCGCGGCCGTGAAGCCGCGCTCCACCGACTGCTCGATGATCGCTGCCGCGGCGCGCGCGCGGCGGTCCGCGTCGAACGCGCGCGTCGCCGCGCTCACCCGGTTGACCGGCGAGATGCGGCGTGCGGTCGGCAGGCCCGGGAACGCCGGGTCCTCGGGCGCGTGGCGGGCGATCTCGAGCGCCGCGGCGGCGCAGCGCACGAGCGACTCGTCGTCGGTGCGATTGGTGGACGCGACGCCGACGCGCGTGCCGAGCACGGTGCGTATGGAGACGTGCGTGTCGGCCTCGGCCACGTTCTGGTGGATGCGGTTGTCGGCGAAGCGCGTGAGCGCGGTCGTCGAGGAGGCGACGAGCGCCTCGGTCTCGTCGGCGGCCGCGAGCTGTATGGCGCGCGCGGCGAGCGCGCGTGCGTCGGCGAGGGAGAGTCTCATCGTCCCACCCCTACCTGGACGTCGCGGAACCTGGCGGGAGCGGCGCCGTGGGCCACGTGGGCCACCTGCATCGGCTCGCCCTTGCCGCAGTTGGGGATGCCCCACACCTGCCAGTGATCGCGCGAGCAGACGGCGTCGCAGCTGCCCCAGAACTCCGGCGTGATGCCGGTGTAGTTGGGCGTCTTGATCATCCGGCCGAGCTTCCCGCCCTTGATCTCCCAGCCGATCTCGCACGCGAACTGGAAGTTGAGGCGCTTGTCGTCGATCGACCAGGAGTTGTTCGTCTCCAGGTAGATGCCGTCGTCGGTATCCGCGATGAGGTCGTCGAAAGACCACGTCCCCGGCTCCAGCGAGACCGTCGTCATGCGCACGAGCGGGATGCGGTTCCAGCCGTCGGCACGTGCGGCGCCATTGCTCGCTCGCCCGATGGCAGGTGCGGACTCGCGTGAGGAGAGGA
>DHHN01000121.1:0-854 GCA_002403295.1 bacterium UBP1_UBA4771
GCTTCGAGAAGGCGTGGCGGGACGGCAACGCTCAGGCGCTCTCGGCCCTCGCGAGCGACTCCCCGATCCTCATCGAGATCCGCGGCATCGAGCGGCGGGGTGGGTATTTCACGAAAGCCCAGCTTCTCTACATCATGAAGGATCTATTCGGCGGCACGAACCAGCTCAGCTTCCAGTTCGTGAAGTACCACAACATCGAGAAGCAGGACCGGCGCATCTACGGGATCGCCCAGAGGAGCTACCGGGTCAAGCAGAACGGCGGGCTCTTCAAGGACAAGGTGTACGTCACCCTTGTCAGGGAGGGATCGCGCTGGGCGGTGGCGGAGATAAAGTCGACGTGGTGACGGTCGCCGGAAGCCGCGGAGCCTCGAAGCCGTGCAGCACAACAGGGAACAAAGGATATTTTTCGCGACGCTCTGGGCCTTTCTCGTTTGCTCTCTCGTCTATTTCACCGTCAGGCTTTCCTCGGGCCGCCTGTTCCTGCCGCTGACGATCTGGTATCTCTTTCTCTTTCTCGACGCGGGCTTCATCGTCTTTCTCTTCCTGCCGCATGCCGGGCGCGCCGTTCCCGGCGTTCCCGGACGGTACGAGGAAACGCTCCGCGGACGGCGCTGGTATCCGGCGACGCTGCCGGAGATCGTCGACGGGCGAGGCGATCCGCCCCCGCCCGCGAACGGTGTGCTGCCGCCGCCGAGGGCGATCCCCTTCGTGCCGCTCGTGCCGCTTCTGCTCCTGCTCGGGTGCATCGCTCTCGCCTATCCCGATATCCCCGACGAAACGGGGTGGCGCGGACGTGAAACGGCCAGGCTCGAGGGTATCTACGCGCGCTCCCGCGCCGGAATAGTCTCGATGGA
>DHHN01000121.1:860-3027 GCA_002403295.1 bacterium UBP1_UBA4771
GCGATTCGACGGAGCTGCGCGCCGCGGCGATCGCGGCGGTCGATTCCGTCGCGCGCGCGGCCCGGCTGTCGGATGAGCCGCTGCCCGGCGGGGGCATACAGGCGCTCCTCGCGGACGGGACGCTGATCGCGTGGGGCGGGTCGCCCCGCTATTTCGAAACGGCGCGTCCCGACGTGCCGGATTCGGTGCGCGTCTTCACGGCGCGGACCCCGCTCTACACGCTTCTCGTGGCCGAGGCGAGATCGCCGGGCGGCGAAGGGCGCGTCGTCGTGGACGTCCCGCTCGAGGTCAATTACCGCATCAACAACCGATTTCTCCGCAGCACGAGCCTCGGAGAGCTCCTGTCGCGGCGTCTCGGCGAGGACGTCGAGTTCAATTTCTCGATGGGGGAGCACCGCGGGTTCATTCCCTGGCGCGACCGCAGCCTCGCGATCGACGAGGTGCAGGTCGTTTCGGCCCCGAACGCCGGCGTCCAAATCGTCGGCGTCGTGCGCTCGACGACGGGGCTGCCGCTCGCGCGGCTCAGGGTCAATGGAGATCCCTTCGCGGCCGCCATGAGGGAGCGCGAAACGCGGCGAAGCCTCTGGGCGCGTCTCGCGCTCTCGCTCGCCGTCGTCGTCATCGCCGTGTGGACGTATGCGGTCTATTGCAAGCGCGCGGCGCGCGAGGAAAAGCGCGGGGCCGTGCTCGCGCGCCGGATCGCCGTGCTCGCCGTTTTCGTCGTCCTCATACGCTTCGTGCTGCTGCATCTCAAGGTGCCCGGCGCCTTCTTTCGGACGGCCGTGTTCAATCCGGCGTACTTCGCGGATGCGTTCCCGGGCGGTTTTCTGATGAACGCCGGGGAATTCCTCGTCACGGCGGCGTTCGTCCTCTTTTTCGTATTTGGGGCGATCAAGAGCTACCGGACGTATTACCCCGGGCGGCTCGAGCGTCCGCTCGGCGGCGCCCGCGCCGCGCGCGCGCACCGCCTCGCGGCAAAGGCGGCGCTCGTTTTCGCCGCCCTGGCGCTCTCGCTTTGGCTCTCGAGCGAAACGATCATGCGCGGCGTCGTCAACTCTTCCCCGCGGCTCGTCGGGCTCGACGTGAAGCTCGCGGACGCGACGGTCATGACGCTCCACCTGTCGTTCCTCTTCGCCGTCTCCGCGTATTTCATCGCGGCGCTCTTCCTCGTGCGCCTCGCGCTCGCATGGGGAGGAGGGGGCCTCGGCGAGGGGCTCGCCGCGTCTGCCGCGGCCGTCGCCGGCGTCGCGGCGCTCGTCGCCGCAGGCGTTCTCGCGCCGGGCGGTTGGCTGCTCGTCGCCGTCGCGGCGGGACTCGTCGCGCTCGCCCTGCGCATCTTTCCGCTGCTGCGCAAGGAGGAGGCGGTGTCGGTCGTCTTCGCCTCGTTCTTTCTCGTGCTCGCCGCGACCACGGTCGTCTACGCCGTCGCGGATGACGTCTACGACAAGCTTCGACGAAGCCGCGCGATAGAGAAGGCGCGGAGTTTCAACCATCCCGAGGACAACGTCGTGCAGGTACAGCTTCCCGACGTGTGCGAGGAGATCTCGGGCTCGCCCACGTCGGCGCCGCGCATTCTCGCGCGGGAAGAATCGGCCGCGTTCGAGATCTGGGCCGAGAGCTTTCTCAGCCGGCTCGGACTCTCGTGCGCCTGCGAGGTCTTCGACGCGGCGGGCGAGCGCATCTCGCGGTTCGCCGTCGGCATGCCGATCGATCCGCCGCGGCGGCCGCCCGAGCGCGAGCGGCTGCGGCAGGGCGGCTTCGTCGAGGAGCAGCGCATGGAGACCAAGGAAGGAGCGGTCTACTACTACAAGGGATACGCGCCGGTGTCGAACGCGCGCGAAAATCTCGTCGGGTGGGTCGAGATCACGATCCCCTATTTCTTCGAGAATCCCGAGCTTCTCGCGCGCACCGGGCAGATGACCCCGGAGATACTGCAGAACATCGAGCGAGGCCTTCCCGCGCCGCGGAAGGATGAGCCCGAGAATCTCCTCGTCGCCCGCGTGTCGGGCGGCCGCGTGGCGGCTTCATCGCGTTCCGAGCTCCGCGCCGGGACGACGGTCCCGACGGACGCAGACGAGTGGTTCGTCGTGCGCGCCGGAAGCGACACGTACAACGGCGTCGTGAGTCTCCGCGAGGACGGCGAGGGATACCTCGTCGGATACCGCGA
>DHHN01000121.1:3171-9653 GCA_002403295.1 bacterium UBP1_UBA4771
ATCCTCGGCGCGTTTTCGAGCGGGGTCCTCCAGCGGCGCTACCGCGCCGAGATGGAGAACGAGGCGCTCTCCCGCGCGCGAGCCGCCGCGTCGCTCCTCAACCATTCGATCCGGTCGGAGGGGGTGTCGTTCTCCGTGAACACGTTCACCGGCGGGCCGATCGCCGGCGACTTCTCCGAGGCGCTGACTCCCGAGGAGCTCGCGCAGGTCATGTCGAGCTCGAACGTGGGGCAGGTCGTCGTTTCGTACGAAGCCCCCCATCTCTACGGCGGCGTCATGGTGCCGGCGGGCGGTCCCGCCGCGCCGGTCGGCGATCTCTACTATCGCCGCAGGCTCGACGACGAGTTCATGAGGAGCGTCGCCGCGGCGCTCGGCACGGACGTCAACATTTACTACGGGCCCTTCATCGGCGCCTCGAGCGAGCGGGAGCTCTTCGTGGGCGGTCTCATCGACGCCGTCGTGCCGCCGTCGGTGTACGTCGACGTCGCCCTCGGCAGGGGCGCCACCGCCGTCAGGAGGCAGGCCCTCGGCGATTATTCGTACTACGTGGCCAGCGCGCCGCTCCCCGCGGTGGGCGCCATGGGGAACGCCGTGCTGTCGGCGCCGATGCTCTATCGGCCCGCCCTCGCGCAGGGGGAGATGACGACGCTCGTCCTCGGTCTGCTCGCGCTCCTCTTCGCGGCCGCGACGACGCTCGGCATGTTTCTCGCGGGCAAGATATTCGACCCGATCGCGGCGCTCCAGGGCGGCACGCGCCGCATCATCGACGGGGATCTCGAGTTCAGGCTCGAGTCGAAGGCGCCGGACGAGATCGGCGAGCTCGTCGCCTCGTTCAACACGATGACCGCCGCGCTGCGCGACGCGCGCCGCGGACTCCTCGAGCGGCAGCGATACCTCGCGGCCGTGCTCGACAACGTCGCGACCGGCGTGATGGCGATCGACCGCGACGGGCGGATCACGACGCTCAACCCGCCGGGGGAGCGGATCCTCCGGCTCGAGGGCGCCGCGGTCACCGGCCGAAAGCCCGAGGAAGTGCTCGGCGAGGGGCTCGAGAGCCTGCGGAGCTTCGTCGCTTCGTCGGGCGCCGAGATCGTCGAGGCCGAGCTGTCGCTCTTCTCGGGCGAGTCGGCGCGCACGGTCAAGGCGGTCGTCGCGAGCCTCGTCGAGGGAGGCGAGCGTCTCGGCACGGTCGTCGTCTTCGACGATCTCACCGAGCTCATCAAGACGAAGAAGCTCGCCGCGTGGCTCGAGATGGCGCGGCAGATCGCGCACGAGGTGAAAAACCCGCTCACGCCGATCAAGCTCTCCGCCCAGCTCATGCGGCGGGCGTTCGATTCGGGGAGCGAAGAGTTCCCGGAGATATTCCGGAGCGGCGTGGATACCGTGATCCAGCAGACGGAGATCCTCCGGCGCATCGCCGGGGAGTTCTCGAGCTTCGGCAAGGCGACGCGGCTCGTCCGCGAGGCGGTGCCGCTGCGGGAGTTTCTCGAGGAGATCGTTTCGTATTACCGCGGGGTGGAGCGGATCGCGATCACGCTCGACGCCGGCGGGAATCCGCGGGCGTACGCGGATCGCGAGGCGCTCCGGAAGATTCTCGTCAATCTCGTGGAGAACTCGATCGAGGCGATGGACGGGAAGGGGACGATCGCGATCTCGGCGACCCGCGACGGCGGCTCGGCGCGCGTGTCCGTCGTCGATTCGGGAGCGGGGCTTTCGCCCGAGATGCAGGCGAGACTCTTCGAGCCGTACTTCTCGACGAAGACGAACGGCGTGGGCCTTGGGCTCGCCATATCGCAGAGCCTCGCGCGGGCCATGGACGGCGAAGTGCGCCTGCGAAACCGCGACGGCGCTTCCGGGGTCGAAGCCGTCGTGCTGTTGCCGCTCGCGAAGGAATCATGAACCGACGCCGGTGCATGAACGCGGCTGGAGCCCTCGCCGCCGCCTTGACGCTCGCGCTCGCCGCGTTCGCGGGGGCGCAGGACGTGCTGCCGCCGGGCGGCTACCGGGCGGTCGATACCGCCGCGCGGGATCGCGAGCGGCTCATGGACGAATCGCGCGTTCACGTGGCGAGGCTCCGCTACGGCGGCGGGGGCGACTGGTACGCGGATCCATCTTCGATTCCGAATCTGCTCCGCGAGTTCAGCGCGCGGACGGGCATCCCGACCGCCCGCTCGGAGTTCGTCGTCGAGCCGGCCGATCCGCGGCTCTCCGCGCATCCGTTCCTGTACATGACCGGGCACGGCAACGTGAAGCTCAATATGGAGGAACGGGACAGGCTGCGGGAGCACCTTCTCGGCGGCGGATTCCTCTGGGCCGACGACTGCTACGGGATGGACGAGTCGTTCCGGCGGACGGTGCGCGAGATCTTTCCCGAGCGGGAGCTCATCCTCGTGCCGCTCGATCATCCGATCTACCGGAGCTTCTACGCGCTCCCGGGCGTGCCGAAGATACACGAACACGACGGCAAGCCGCCGCAGGGATGGGGCGTCATGGACGGCGAGCGGCTCATGGTATTCTACACGTACGAGAGCGACATCGGGGACGGCCTCGAGGACCCCGACGTGCACGATGATCCTCCCGAAAAGCGGGAGGAGGCGATTCGGATGGCGGTGAATATCCTCTATTACGCGCTGACGAACCGGGAGGGAGGGACGCGTGACGGAGCCGAGGCGCGATCCGGCGAATAGAACGGGCGAGTGGCGGGGCGGCGAGTTCCGTCCGACGCTCGCGAAGCTGCTCGCGGCGGGACGGCGGGCGACGGCGCGCGGCGCCGCCGCGATCGTGCTCGCGGCCGCGCTCGGCGCGTTCGCTGCGCTTCTCGCGGCGGGCGCGGCGTTCGGGTCGTGGCGTTTCTTTCCGCTCTCGGCCTTCATCCTCTTCTGGAGCGCGTCGGCGGCAGCGGCGGCGTACGCGGTCGCGCGGCGGCTGTTTCCCGTCGGCGGAGAGACGCCGTTCGCCGGGGAGCTCGACCGGCGTCTCGGCGGGGGCAACCTGATCGAGGCGGCGCTCGAGTTCTCGCGCGGGGGCGAACGCGTCTCGGCGTATTCGCCGGCGCTCGTCGATATGACGGTGCGGCGGGCGGCGGCGAAGCTCGACGGCCTCGATCCTCGGGGGTTTTTCGCCGCGGCGGGGAGGCCGGCGTGGGCCGCGGCGGGAGTGCTGCTCGGCGCCGTCGCCGCGATCGAGATCGCGCTCCTCGGCGGCGACGCGGGGCGTGTCGTCTCGGCGATCGGCGACCCGGGAATATCCTTCCGGTATCCGTACCGGCCGAGTCTCGTCGCGACGTCGGGGGACCGCATGGTGCTTCCCGGCGACAGCGTCACGGTCGAGGCCCTGAACTTCGGGGCGTTCGGGGGCGACGCGACGCTCCACGCGAGCACCGTGCCCGGCGTCTGGCGCCGGATCCCCGTGCGGAGGGAGGCGGCGGGGCCGGAGGAGCTTTCCGTCTCCGCGTACCGGCACACCTTCCGGGATATCCGGGAGGAGATCGTGTACGCCTTTTCCGCGGGAGGCGCGCGAACGCGCGAGCACCGCATCGGCGTCATTCACCGGCCCGTCATAAACCGCGTGCGGGCGGTGCTCGTCTATCCGCGCTACACCCTCGCGCGGCCGGACACGCTCGATCCGCTCGCCGGGAGGATCGCCGCGATCGCCGGCACGCGCGTCGAGCTCGCGGGCGAGACGAGCAAGCCGGTCCGGAGCGCGCGGCTGCGGTTCTCGGGAGGCGCCCGGACGGCGCTCGGCCCGAAGGGGAACGGATTCGCCGGCGGCTTCGCCGTCGCCGCTGACGACACCTTCTTCATCGACGTCGTCGACGAGGCCGGCTTCGCGAACGACCACGCCGTGGCGTATCCGGTCGCGGCGATCGAGGATCGCGCGCCGGACGTCGAGATCCTCGCCCCCGAGGACGGGGCGCTGCTGCCGCGGAGCCTCGAGACGGAGATATTCTGGCGCGCGACGGACGATTTCGGGGTCGCGCGGGCGACGCTCCGCTTCATGCGCGAGGGAAGGGACGAGACGTTCCGCGGGATCGCCCTCGCGCCGCCGGCGGGCTCGCCGCCCGCGGAGATCGATGGGCGGAGCGCCTGGTCCCTCGAGGACGTGAACGTGTTTCCGGGCGACCGGATCCTCTACTACCTCGAGGTCGCCGACAACAACACGGCGACGGGGCCGGGCACGGCGCGCACGCCGGCGCGCCGCCTCGCCGTCCCCTCGATGAGCGAGATATACGCGCGCATTCACGAGGAGGACGCGCGCCGGCGGGACGATCTCGCGGGCGTTCTCGACGAGGGCCGCGAGATCCGGGACCGGCTCCGCAAACTCTCGGAGAATCTCAAGGCCGAGGGCGATCTCGACTGGAGCCGGCGGCGCGAGAGCGGCGCCATTCTCGAGAAGCAGCGGGAGCTGCGCGAGAAGATGAGCCAAATCGCCGACGAGTTCGGGAAACGCCTCGACGACGCCGAGAAGAACCGGACCGCCTCGCGCGAGGTGGCCGACAAGATGCGCGAGATCGAGCGGCTCATGAAGCGGATCGAGAGCGAGGATCTCCGGCGATCGATCGAGGGGCTGCAGAAGCTCATGCGCGACATGCCGACGCGGGACCTCATGGCCGCGATGAAGGATCTCGAGCTCGACGCGAAGGCGCTCCTCGAAAACATCGACCGGACGATCGAGCTCCTGAAGCAGGTGCTCCGCGAGGAGCGGATGGACGGGCTCGTGCGCCGAATGGATGATATGCTGAAGGAGCAGACGGCGCTCCGCGACTCGACCGCGCGGGGCGACACCGACGATCTCTCGAAGAAGCAGGATCGCCTCGGGGACGAGGCGGAGCGGTACGGGAAGGAGCTCGACCGTTTCCGCGAGGAGGAGACGGACGGCGAGCTCGCGGCGGAGCTCGAAAAAGCGCTCGAGGAGATCGAGAAGGCCGGGCTCGCCGAGGAGATGAAGCGGGCCGCCGCCGAGCTCTCCCGCGGGGAACGCGAGAACGCGCAGTGCACCCAGCAGGGCGCGATCGACGACATGCTGAGCCTCTTCACGCGGCTCACCCAGTGCCGGCTGTCGATGGGGCTCGCGATCGAGCGCGAGGTCGCCGAGGCGATCGGCCGATCGACGCGCGAGCTCGTCGAGGCCTCGAAGCTGCAGGAGAACGTGGCGGCGCGGCTCGGCGGGTCCGGGCGGTCCGGGAGCGCCGATCTCATCCAAGAAGCGCTCGTCGCGAAGACGGCCGTCGAGAGGATCGCGACAAGTCTTCACGAGCTGGGACGGAAAACGATGGCCGTCTCGCCCGCGGCCTTCATCCATCTCGGCGGCGCCCTGCGCGATATGGACGAAGCGCTCCGCCGCATGGAGGAGGAACGCGGGCGCGAGGCCGCCGCCGCCGCGGCGAGCGCCTATCGCGGCATGAACCTCGCCGCGATCGAGCTGCTTCGCGCGGGGAGCTCGGCGGGGGCCGGGGGCGGGGGCGCGCGGCAGAGGATGCAGCAGCTGCTCCAGCGGCAGCTGTCGCTCCGTCAGGAGCTCCAGCGATTGCTGGAGCGCGGGGAGGCGGGAGAGTGGTCGATGGAGGAGCGCGCGGGAATGGCCCGCCTCGCCGCGGAGCAGCGCCGGATGGAGGAGCTCGCCCGGCAGATCGCCGAGGAGAGCCGCGGTACGGGCGAGCTCATGGGAAGCCTCGACGATATCGCGGGACGGATGGAGGAGATCGCGAAGGAGCTCGAGGCGGGGCGTCTCGACGACGATCTCGTCGAGCGGCAGGAGCGGATCATAACGCGCCTGCTCGACTCGCAGCGATCGATGCGCGAGCGCGATTTCAAGCAGGAACGCCGCAGCACGCCCGCGGGCGACGCGGCGCCGCTCGCTCCCGAGGCGCGGCGCGCGCCGGAGAGCGAGCGCGAGGCGCTGCTCCGGATGATACGGCGCGGCATGCAGGAGAAGGGGCCCGCCGAGTACGAGGATCTCATACGGCAATACTTCCGGGCGCTCTCGGAAAGGGCGAGGGAGGAGCCATGAAGCGCCGCATTCCCCTCGCGATGGCGCTCGCCGCCTGCTGCGCGCTCGCCGCTCTCGGGGCTTCCGCCGCGGCCGCGGCGCAGGAGCGGCGGGATCCTCCGCGGAGCGAGGATCGGCGCGGAGCGCGGCGAAGCGTCCCCGACGAAGACCGGCGCGCTCTCACGACCGAGGACGCGGCGCTCGTCGAGCGCGCGAATCGATACGCGCAGCTCGGACGGTGCGAAGAGGCGATTCCGATCCTCGAGCAGCTCGTGGCCCGGCAGCCGCGGATCGCGATCGCGCCGGAGCTTCTCTCGAACTGCTACCTCAAGACCGGCCGGCCGGGGGAGGCGGCGAGCCTGCTCGAGCGGATGCTCGAGACCGACCCCGACAACTTCGCGTACATCCGGAATCTCGGCCTCGCCTATCTCGATCTCGGCCGCCGGGAGGAAGCGGTCGCCGCCTGGAGGCGAGCACTCAAGGACGGCGAGCAG
>DHHN01000121.1:9794-13146 GCA_002403295.1 bacterium UBP1_UBA4771
CGACCTGCGGAGCGCCGTCGCGATCCATCGCGAGGCGAAAAATCGAGGGAGGTTCGTCGCTCTCGTCGATTCGGCCGCCGCGGCCGCGGGCGACCGGACCGGCGCATTCCGCGCGCTGAAGACGGCGTTCCTCATCGAGGAGGGGCGGAGCGTCGAGGCGGAAGCGGGGCTCTTCGGCGCGGGGGCGCCCGAGCCGACGGAAACGGATCTCCACGCGATCTTGAATCATGTCGCCCGCGCGCGAGGAGAAGAGCGGGGGACGGCGGGGTACGACGCGTTCTTCGCGGCGGTGGGCCGGCGGTTTCTCGACCGGCACGGCGACTCGGCGCTCGCGCCGGCGGTGATGCTCATGCTCGCGGAGAACGCGCGCGAGAAAGCGGGGCGCGGCGGAGGCCGGACGAACGGCGCGGAGCCCCGGCGAGGCGCCGGCGCCGGCGACGCGCGGGCGACGGCGCTCGACGAAGCGCTGTCTCTCGCCGCCGCGGCCCGCGACCACAGGCACGCGTCGCCCTATCTCGAACGCGCGGGCGCGCTCCGGGCTCGGATCCTCTTCGAGGATCTCCATCGCGGGGACGAGGCGCTCGCCGAACTCGACCGGATCCCGCGGCGCGCCGGGGCGCGTTCGCTCGGGACGGAGGAGCTCCGCATGCGCGCCCTCCTCGCTTCCGCGGACCGGGACGCCGCCGCGCGGCGGCTCGACGAGCTCGCGGCCGATCCGGACTCGAACGCCGCGCGGATCGGCGAGTACGGTCTCGGGGCGCTCGCCTTCAGAAAGGGCGCGTACGGCGCCGCGGTGAAAACGCTCTCCGAGCTCGCCGAGAAGCATCCGGCGAGCGCGTGGGCGAACGACGCGCTCGAGGCGGCGATCGAGATTCGCGGGGGCCTGCAGGAGGGAACGGGAGCGCTCGATCTCTACCGCGCCGCCGTCGCGGCCGCGGAGCGCGGCCGGCGCGGAGAGGCGATCGATTCGCTCTCGGCGCTCGAGCGGCGCCATCCGGAATCCGCGCTCGCGCCGCGCGCCGTATTCATGCGCGCGGAGATCGAGGCGGGGGCCGCTCGCCGCTCCGCGGCGCGGGCGGATTTCGAGCGCGTCGCGGAGAAGTTCCCCGCGCACGAGCTCGCGCCGCGCGCGCTCGAGAGGATCGCGGCGCTCGTCGAGGAAGAAGGCGCCGGGGCGGCGCTCGAGGCGTACGGCGTCCTCATGGAGCGCTATCCGGATTATCCGTTCATGGAGCGTGTCCGGGAGCGGTACGCGGCGCTCGCGAGGGAGACGGGCCAGGCGCCCGGGAAAGGCACGAAATGACGCGCAGTATCAGGACCGGCGCCGGCCGGGCGCGACGCGGCGCGCCCGCGCGGGCGATGCTCGGCGCCGCGCTCTGTCTCGTCGCGGGGCTCGTCCTCGCGCCGCCGCCGGCGCGGGCCGATTACCTCGTGCCGATGGACCTCTCGCAGACGAACCATCTCAAGGCCTACGGCCTCGCGTACCGCGTGCTCGCGATGGGCGAGAACGTGAAATGGCTCCTCAACCACCGCGGCGGGTCGTTCCTGCTGCCTGAGAGAGCCGGGATTCCCATGGAGGCGCAGGCGCGCGGCGTGCGGCTCGAACGGGTCGACGGCGCGGCCATCGCGGAGATTCTCCGGGAAGTGAGCGAGAGCAACGCCGAGGTGATCCTTCTCGAGAAGCCGCCGTCGATCGCCGTCTACGCGCCGCCGAACAAGCAGCCGTGGGACGACGCCGTCATGCTCGCCCTCGCGTACGCCGACATTCCGTACACGATCGTCTACGACCGGGAGGTGCTCTCGGGCGAGCTCGAAAAGTACGACTGGCTGCACCTTCATCACGAGGATTTCACGGGGCAGTACGGGAAGTTCTACGGCGCGTTCCGCATGCAGGCGTGGTACATACAGGAGCAGATCATGAGCGAGCGGCTCGCGGCGGCGCTCGGATTCGACAAGGTGTCCGAGGAGAAGAAGGCGGTCGCGCGGGCGATCCGCGATTTCGTGCGCTCGGGGGGCTTTCTCTTCGCGATGTGCTCGGCGACCGACAGCTTCGACATCGCGCTCGCGGCGGAGGGGATCGACATCGTGCCGCGCGAGTACGATCACGACGGGACGACGCCCGGAGCGCAGGAGCGTCTCGATTTCTCGCAATGCCTCGCCTTCGAGAATTTCACGCTCATCATGGACCCGCTCGTGTATGAATTTTCGGATATCGACATGACGCCGCAGGCGGCCGCGCGCGGCGAGACGCGCGATTACTTCACGCTCTTCGAGTTCTCGGCGAAATACGATCCGGTCCCCACGATGCTCGTGCAGAATCACGTGTCGGTCGTCAAGGGATTCATGGGCCAGACGACGTCGTTCAACAAGAACACGATCAAGAAGAAGGTGCTCATCCTCGGCGAGGTGAAGAGCGCGGACGAGGCGCGATACATTCACGGCAACTTCGGCATGGGGACCTTCACGTTTCTCGGCGGGCACGACCCCGAGGATTACCAGCACCTCGTGGGGGATCCGCCGACCGATCTCAGCCTGTACCCGAACTCGCCGGGATACCGGCTCATCCTGAACAACATCCTTTTCCCGGCCGCCAAGAAGAAGGAGCAGAAGACGTGAACAAGACGATCGTTCCGATCATCCTGCTGGGTTCGGGCGTGGCGCTCTCGGCCGCCGGGCTCGTCGCCGCGTTCGTCATGGGATCCGGCGCGCCGCTCTGGATCTTCGTCGTCATGCTCGTGGGGATCGCCGACGGCATGGGGGGGCTTGTCTGGGCGGCGGCGACGATACTCTGGGGAGGGGCCGCGCCGATCGAGAATCCCGGCCCCGCGGCCGCGTCGGCCGCGGCCGGGCGCGAGCGCGACCGGATGCGGAGGATTCTGCTCGCGGCGGGGGTGCTGTCGATCGTTTTTCTCGGCATTCTCGCGGCGATCGCGTTTCGGATCCCCTTGATTATTCGGTGGTTGCGGGCGAGCGGGGCGTTCTAGCCGCCCCGATTGAGGATTTTTTTGCAGGGATTTGGCGTTGCGGGCGATAATACAGAATGTTAGATTGCTGGGGCTTTTTGTATGTCCGGGTGTTCGAATCGGGTAACCACACGTCGGGATCGTCGCAAGGAAAGGAGCTCCCTCATGAAGAAGGCTTTCGCCGTCGCATTGATTCTGTGTCTGGCCTTGCCCGCCCTGCTCGTCGCGGAAGAGGCGCCGAAGAAGCCGCCCTCGCCGCTTCAGGTCTATCTCAAGGACAAGAGCGCCGAGAAGTTTGCCGACGCCCACACGGCGTACATGGCGCAGATCAAGGACACGATGAACTACGGCTCGATCACCGCCCTCGCGTGGCTCCACATGTTCGAGCT
>DHHN01000097.1:0-2104 GCA_002403295.1 bacterium UBP1_UBA4771
TCGGACGGCGCGGTGCTCTCCATCGGCGACGCCCCTCCGGGCGCCGCGCTCCTCGGCTATACCGGCATGGCGATCCTCGCCGCCGCGTCTCTCGCGTTCTTCCCGCGCGGGAAAAAGGCGGGGCTCGTCGATATCCTCTCCGGGATGATCGGACGGCGGCCGGGATCGGTCGCCGGGTGGAACGCGGGAGGCGGCGGGGCGCCGTACGCGTGGGGCGACTGCGGCTCGCCCGCCTCGTACCTCGACGTTCACCGGAGGATCCTGCTCGAGAAGACGGCGTTCGATCCGCTCATCGTCCCCCCCCCGGGTCCCGTTCACGAGGGCGAGGGATCGGTCGTCGAGCCGGGCGCGCGGCTCTCCGGATTCTGCGAGATCGGGCGGCGGGCGGCGATCGGGAGAAACGCCGCCGTCGAGAACTGCGTGCTGCTCGAAGGCGCGCGCGTCGCGAACGGAGAGCGCCGTCGAAACGAAATCGTTTTTTCCGGAGGATCGCTTCAGGGATGACGGGCGCCCGCGAAGAACCGATCGATTCCGCCGCGCGGGCGTTCCTCGCGGGCGCCGGCCTTCATGCGCCCGAAGCGGAGGCCGCGGCCACGCCGCTCGAGGGAGGCTCCGACCGCAGCTTCGCGAGAATCCGCGCCGGCGGGCGGAGCGCCGTGCTCCTCTCCCAGGCACCCGGCCGGGAAGTCGATTCCTTCATCGACGTCGGACGCTTTCTCCGGCGCAGCGGCGTCGACGTTCCGGAAATATACGCGTTCGACCGGGAACGCGGCTTCGTCCTCATGGAGGACGTCGGCGACCTGCATCTCGAGGACGAGCTCGCGCGCTCGCCCGTGGAGACGGCGGCCAGACGATATCGGCAGGCGGTCGGCATCCTCGCCGCCTTCCAGACCGGCGTCACCGACGCGATGGTCCGCGAAGGGCTCCTCGCGGAGCGCATCTTCGACGAACGCGCGCTGCTCGGGGAGACCGACTACTTCGTGCGCGAGTTCATCGACGGCTTCTGCCGGATACGCGTTCCTTCGGGGTGGGAGCGCGAGCGGCGGCTCGTCGCGGCCGCCCTCGCGGCCGAACCGCCCGTCTTCATGCACCGCGATTTTCAGAGCAGGAACCTACTGATCGCGGAAGACCGGCTCCGCGTCGTGGATTTCCAGACCGCGCACCGCGGGCCGGGGCTCTACGACGCGGCCTCTCTCCTCAAGGACGCGTACCATCCCGTGCCCGCGCCGCTCCGCCGCTCGCTCGTCGAGGAGCTCCACGGCCTGCTGCGGGAGCGCGGCTCCCGAACCGGCGAGGGCATCGACGAGTATTACGGGAAATTCGTGCTCGCCGGCATCCAGCGGAATCTTCAGGCGCTCGCCGCGTTCGCCAAGCTCGGTCTCAGAAAGGGGAAGCGGAGATTCCTGGACTCGATCCCGCCGGGGCTCGCGCTTCTCGAGGAAGGGATCGCGGAGCGCGGCGATCTTCCCGCCCTCGCCGCCATGGCCGCGGCGATCCGCTCGCGCATCGAGGACGGACTGATGAAAGGAACGTGACCGATGTGGAAGGTGTTCTTCACGACGTTCGGCGTGATGTTTCTCGCCGAGCTCGGCGACAAAACGCAGCTCGCCGTGATCTCCTGCGCCTCGCGATTCCGGTCTCCCTGGACCGTCTTCGCCGGGGCGGCGCTCGCCATGGTGCTCGCGACGGCGATCGGCACCGCCGTCGGGAGCTTTCTCCCCGCCGTGCTCGGCGAGCGCACGATCCGGTTCGTCTCCGGCGGTCTCTTTATCCTCTTCGGAGTCCTGATACTCGCCGGGAAGTAGACCTCAGTCCTCGACGACCTTGAAGACCGCGTCTCCGGCGCGCACGCGGTCGGGAACCTTGGTGCCGACGGAAGCGCCGGCCCCGACTTCCCCCACCTGCGCGTGCTCCACCTGGAGCGATTCGACCACCATGTTGAAATCGGTCGTGTGCCCCTTGATGCGGAGATGGTCCCCGATCTTGACGCCGGCCGCCGTGATGTCCATCGCGGCGACGCCGATCCTGGCGAAATAATCCTTCACGACGCCGACTTCGATCTCTTTCATGCGCTCTTCCCCCTTTCGCACGGCACGGACGTGCC
>DHHN01000097.1:2153-6700 GCA_002403295.1 bacterium UBP1_UBA4771
CGCCGGGGGGGCGAAGCCTCAGGAATCGAGCTCTATCACGCGGCCGCCGGCTTCGCGATACGCGGGATCGCACGTGAAGAAGATGATCTGATGCGACGCGGAGAACTCGCGGAGGAGATCGAGGGCCCGCCCGCGGCGTTCGGGATCGAAGTGGACGAATGGATCGTCGAGAAAGAGCGGCTGGCTCTCCCCCCGGCCGAGGAGATCGACGAGCGCGAGACGGACGGCGAGGTAAAGCTGGTCCCGGGCGCCCTGGCTGATCGCTCCGGGGTCGATCCGCTCCGGCACGGGAAGCGAATGCGTCCCGCGCTCCCCGTCGGCGGAGGCCGGCGCCGTCGTGACGGCGAGCGTCCGGGGATCGAAATGCAGCTCCCCGTACCGTCCCCCGGTCAGACGCGAGAGGTATGGGGCGACGCGTGGCGGAAGCCCCTCGGCGAGGGAACCCGAGACGCCGCGCCGTGCCTCGTCGAGCGAGGCGGCGGCGATCTCGAGAACGCGCACGCGCCGCTCCGCGCGAGCGAGGTTCTCCTCAGCGGCCTCGAGACGCTCGGCGAGCGCGGCGGCATCCGGCGCGGCGACGGCGGCGCGGGCGCGCTCCGCCTCCTCGATCCCGGCGGCGAGCCGTTTGCGCGCCGCGGCCGTTTGCTCGAGCTCGCGCTCGATCGCGAGGATGCGATCCGCGTCGGCGGCGAACGCCTCGAGGGCCGCGCGCTGCTCTCCGAGAGCGCGCGCATCGACCGCCGAGGCGCCGTATTCCCGGTCGAGCGCCTCGATGAGCTCCGCGGGATCGCCCGTCGCGCCCCCGGCCGCCTCCTCGAGACGCGCCTCGAGGGCGCGCAGCGTCTCGCCGAGACGCGCGGCCTCCTCGAGCGCCGAACGAGCCTCGTCCGCGGACGAGCCGGGGAACCACGCGGCGCGCTCCTCCCGGAGCCGATCGATCGCGTCGCCGGCGTCCGCTCGCGCGCTCGCCGCCGCTCGAACGAGGCGGCGATGGACCCACCACGCGGAGAGCGCGGCGCCGGCGGCCGCCGCGACGAAGAGCGCGCGATGCCGGAGGAACCCGAGGGCGGCCCCCGCCGCGAGAAGGACGAGCCCCGCGAGGAGAAGCCACGGCGGCGGAGCGGGCGATGGCCCCGCGCGCGGCTTCCCCCGCTCGCGTTCGAGCGTCGCTTCGCGATCGAGCGCCGCGCGGAGGTCGGCGATCCGAGCGGCGTTCGCCGCGCGAAGCTGCTCCGGAAGACGCTCGAGCGCCGCGGCCGCCTCCCCGCGCTCGGCCGACAGCCGGCGCAGCCGCTCGACCCTCTTTCGCAGGCCGTCGGCCCTCGCGCCCGCCTCCGCTCCTCGCCGGGCGAGATCCCGGTAGCGGGCCGCGCGGTCCCGCATCGCGGCAAGCGCCTCGAGATCGCGTTCGACCGCCTCGAGCTCCGCACGGCGGGCCGCGATCGCCCGCGAGAGACCCTCCCGACGGCGCGCCGCTTCCCGCGCCGCGTCGAGCGCGGCCCGCGCGGCGGCGCGCTCCTCCGAAAAACGTTTGACGGCTCCCCAGTTCTCTTCCTTCGCCGGGCGATCCGCGCCGCGCACGAGATCCTTTCGCATCCGGTCGACGAGCTCCGCGGCCCGCGCGGGCGCCGCCCCTTCCCCGCCCCCCCCGAGTATCTCCTCGAGCCGTTCCCCGAGGTTCTCCTCGCCGTCGGCGGCGCGGTCGAGCTCCCCGTGGCGCACGCCGCACACGCGGAGGAAGAGATTCTTATCGGCGAGCGGAAGCAGTTCCGCGAGAAACGCGTCGACGGCCTTTCCCCGCGCGGCGGGAGCCGATTCCCCCTCGAGACGGATCTCCTGCTCCCTCGCGCGAAAATCGCGGACGAGACGGTATCGGCGTTCCCCTATGAAGAGCCGAAGCTCGAGCCGGAAGAGATCGGCGCTTCCCCAGCGGGCGAGCGACCGAACCTCGGCGGTCCGNNTCGTTCGGGGCGAGCACGACGTTGAGCCCGCGATCGAAACTCGCGTCGAGCTTCCGGAACGCGAGGAAGTTCTCGATCGTCACGCGCTCGATCCACACGCCGCGCCGTTCCTTTCCCGCCGTCGGGCGGACGCTACACGGGGTTCCTTCCCCTGAGAATCTGCATGCCGATCTGGAGCGCCTCCTCGCGAATCGAGCGCTCCGCTCCCCCGGCCGCGTCGATCTCGCGGAGCATGATCCGCGCGAACCTGCCGGCCACCGTGTCCTGCGGAACGGCGAGAAGCTCGTCCCGAAGGATCTCCCGCGAGGGGCCGTCGCCGGCGAGGCGCACCGAGAAATAGCTCCCGGCGAGCGCCGCGGCGGCCGCATCCGCGTCGATCGCGGCGTCCATGCCGACGTATCCCGCGAGCTCGAGCTCGACGATGAGATCGGGTTCCGGCTTCGCCGCGGCCGCGATCTTTTTCACGAGCTCCTCGGTGCTACCGAGGCCCGTGCAGTCGATCGACACGCGCCGGATGCGCCTCCGTCCCACCGGAACGCGCTCGACGAGCGCCCCGGCCGGGGACAGCGTCACGGATACGACCGAGCCGGCCCCCCGCTGATCGCGCGCGACGATTTCCGGCGAGCCGCTGTAGTGCGCGGGCGGCCCCTCCACCCTCACGCAGCGGTGGGAGTGCCAGTGGCCGAGCGCGACGTAATCGAATCCGGCGGCGAGCTCCTCGAGCCGAAGCGGTTCCTCGCGGGCGTCGAGAGGCGGCCCGGCGCCGGCGACCGATCCGTGCGCGAGGCACACGTTGTAGCGGCATTCCGGAAGCGGCGCGAGAGCGGCGAGCGCGCCCGGCGCGGGCGACGGCGACGTCGACACCGCGCCGTGAACGGCGAGCGAGAGATCGGAAAAGACGGCGACGGGGCGGTCCGGCGTCAGGACGACGACGCTCCCGCCGGCCTCGAAGCGCGCCCGCTCGCGATCGAGAACGGAGCCGGGGGCATGGCAATCGTGGCTGCCGGGAAGAATCGCGACGCGGCAGGACGGACCGGCGCCCGAGAGACAGCCCGCCGCGAAGGCCACGTCGCTCTCGCGCGCGTCGAACGCAGAGTCGAAGAGGTCGCCCGCGACGAGGATCGCGCGGCAGCCGCGATCGCGCGCGAGCGCGACGGTGCGCTCGAGAGCGGCGCGCAGCGCGAGCCGCTGCTCCTCCCCCCTCGCGCCGAGAAAACGGAACGGAGCGCCGAGATGTACGTCCGAGGTGTGCAGTATCCGCAGCTCCTCCACGCTCATTCCTCCCGGCGGAAGCCGTTCGCCGCCATTCCGAGGGATTCGAGATAGGCTCTCCCCGCGGCGGCGCGCGAGATATCGACCTCGAGGGTCATGAGCGGAAGCCGCGGGAGTCCGGCGAGAATCGCGGCGAGGGCGGAAAAATCGAATATGCCCGATCCCGGCGGCAGGTGGTCGTCCGAGAGGCCGTCGTTGTCGTGGAGATGGAGCGCGGCCACGCGGTCGCCGAGACGGTCCCACCATCTCGCGACGGGCAGCCGGGAGAAGGCGGCGAGGTGACCGGTATCGATGCAGACGCTGGCGGCGCCGCGCGGGAGCGCGTCGAGCAGGCGGGCGAGCTCCTCGGGGGTCCGCTCCCAGACGTTCTCGAGCGCGACGCGCACGCCGAGCGCCCGCGCCGCCTCGATCACGGGCGGCATGCGCTCGCTCCAGTTGCGCATCCATTCGCGCAGCCCCGCGCGCGAGAAGAACGGAGAATAGTTCGTATGGATGACCATGAGGGCGCCGCCGAGCGCCGCCGTCGCCGCGACGGCGCGATCGAGGCATTCGGCGCTGTAGCTCGCGATATGATCGTTGAGACTCGCGATATCGAGACCGAGATAAGGCCCGTGCGTGAAGGTTCCGGCGTCGCGCTCGTCGAGGCGGGCGCGCATGCGGGAGAGCGAGGCGGCGTCGAGACGGCGCATGTGCTCGACGTCCGCCATGCGGACTTCGGGCCGGAACCCCTCGCGGAGCGCGGCGTCGAGCCCATTCTCGAAATCATGGAGCGTGATGCTGACGTGGAGCCGCATGCCGTTTCCGCCGATCCTCCGGCGCGTCGCGACGCGCCCCGCCGCACAACCGGCCTTGACCGTGGCGCGCGCCCTCTGTATGCTTCAGCCGATCCGCCGGAGGGCGAGACGCCGGCGGGCGTGAACGTATCATACCTGGCGATCGCAGCGCAAGAACGACCCTTCGGCACGAGGTGATGCACGGAATGAAGCTCGTCGAATGCGTTCCGAATTTCAGCGAAGGACGCGACGCCGCGAAGATCGAACAGATCGCGGCCGAGATCCGCGGGATCGAGGGCGTGAAGCTCCTCGACGTCGACCCCGGCAAGGACACGAACCGGACGGTCGTCACGTTCATCGGCGCTCCCGAGGCGGTTCTCGCTGCCGCGTTCCGGGCGGTCGCGAAGGCCGCCGAGGTCATCGACATGCGCTCGCACACCGGCGCGCACGCGCGCCTCGGGGCGACGGACGTCTGTCCCTTCGTGCCCGTTTCCGGGGTCACGATGGCCGACTGCGCCGAGCTCGCCCGAAGGCTCGGGGC
>DHHN01000097.1:6775-12282 GCA_002403295.1 bacterium UBP1_UBA4771
TGGAAGCCCGATTTCGGCCCCGCCGCGTTCGATCCCCGCGCCGGCGCGACGGTCATCGGCGCCCGCGAATTTCTCATCGCCTTCAACGTCAATCTCAACACGCGCGACGTGCGCCTCGCCCGCGAGATCGCCTTCGAGCTTCGAGAGAAGGGGCGCGCGAAGCGCGACGCCGCCGGCGCCGTCTGCAGGGACGACTGCGGCAACACGATCTTCACGCCGGGAAGGTTCAAGGCCTGCAAGGCGGTCGGCTGGTACATGGAGGACTTCGGCCGGGCGCAGATATCGATGAACCTCGTGAACTACAAGGTGACCCCGCCGCACGCCGTCTTCGACGAGGCGTGCGCCCTCGCCGAAACGCTCGGCGTCCGCGCGACGGGGAGCGAGCTCGTCGGGCTCATCCCCCTCGACGCGATGCTTCAGGCCGGACGCCATTACCTCAAAAAGCAGGGGAAGACGGCCGGCGTCCCCGAGGCGGAGCTCATCCACGTCGCCGCGCTCTCGATGGGCCTCGGCGATCTCTACCCCTTCGAGCCGGACAAGAAGATCATCGAATACCAATTCCGGAAACCGGGAGCGCTCGCCGGCATGACGGTGAGCCGTTTCGTGGATCTCCTCTCGACCGACGCCCCCGCCCCCGGCGGCGGAAGCGTGGCGGCTCTCTGCGGGGCCCTGAGCGGCGCCCTCTCGTCAATGGTCGCGGCGCTCACGCACGGCAAGAAGGGATACGAGAACGCGTTCGCCGAGATGGAGCGCGTGGGGGTGGGCGCGCAGGAGCTCGCCGCCGCGTTCCTCGCGGACGTCGACCGCGACACCGCCGCCTTCAACCGCCTGATGGACGCGATGCGCCTCCCGAAGGGAACCGACGCCGAGAAGCGCGCACGCGAGGCGGCGATCGAGGAGGCGACGAAGGGCGCGACCCTCGTTCCCCTCGAGGTGCTGCGGCGCTGCCGCGACGCGGCCGCGTTCGCGGGGGCCGTCGTCCGCCACGGCAACAGAAATTCGATAAGCGACGGCGGCGTGGCCGCGTCCGCCGCGCGCACGGCCGCCGAGGGCGCCTACCTCAACGTGAAGATCAACCTCCCCGGCATCGCGGACGCCGCGTTTCGAACGGCCGCGATCGAGGAGGCGCGTTCGCTGCGCGACGAGATCGCGCGCGGCGCGGATGAAACGCTCGGGCTCGCCGAGGAGATGATGGACGCGGCGAAGTAACGTCCGGACCGGCCACGCGCGGCCCGGCAGGAGACGGCATGCTCTCGCTCGATTGCTCGCGCGTTTCCCCGCACCTCGATTCCCGCGCGATCGACGCCGCGTCGCCCCTTGCCCTCGAGGCGCTCCGGTCGCTCGTGCGGCGCGAGGGGCCCGGGGCGGGAATGCTCGGCTGGCTCGACCTTCCCGGGACGGACGCGCGCGACGCCGCCCGCATGGCGGACTGGGGAAAACGCGTTCAGGACGAGAACGACTGCCTCGTGGTGATCGGGATCGGCGGCTCCTATCTCGGCGCCCGCGCGGCGATCGAGGCCCTCCCCGGCGAGGCGCGCTTCCCGGTTCTCTTCGCCGGCACGAACCTTTCCCCCGAATATCACGCGCGTCTCATCGAGACGCTCGCCGGCAAGCGCTTCGCGCTCTGCGTCATTTCCAAGTCGGGCGCGACGCTCGAGCCCGCCATCGCGCTTCGTCTCGCGCGAAACGCCCTCGCCGAATCGGCCGGCGCCCGGGATGCGTCGAAGCGGATCACCGCCGTCACCGACCGAGATACGGGCATTCTCGGCGCGACGGCCGCGCGGGAGGGCTGGCAAACGTTCGGCATCCCGCGGAACGTCGGGGGACGGTTCAGCGTTCTCTCGCCCGTCGGACTCCTCCCCTGCGCCGCGGCCGGCATACCCGTCGCCGACGTGCTCGAGGGCGCGCGGACCGAGCTCGGCCGGTCGACGAGGATCGACGCCTCGAACGACGCCGTGCGGTACGCGCTCGCCCGGCATCTCCTGCACGAGCGGGGCGCCGCGATCGAAATCCTCTCGACGTTCCATCCGGAGCTCGCCTCCTTCGCCGAATGGTGGAAGCAGCTCGCCGGCGAATCGGAAGGCAAGGACGGCAGGGGCCTGTTTCCCGCCTCGGCGGTCATGACCACCGACCTCCATTCCCTCGGCCAGTACCTGCAGGAGGGCTCGCGCCGCCTCCTCGAGACCTTTCTCGTCGCCGCCGCTCCCCGCGCGGACATCGTGCTCGATCGCGCGGGAGCCGATGACGACGGGCTCGATTATCTCGCGGGGAGGAGCCTCGCAGAGGTGAACCGCTGCGCGTTCGAGGGCACGCGCGAGGCGCACGCCGACGGCGGCCTGCCGGTCGTCACGATCGAGATGCCCTCCATCACGCCGGACTCGCTCGGCGGGTTGTTCGTTTTTTTCGAGGTCGCCGTCGCCGTCTCGGCGCGGCTTCTCGGCGTCAATCCCTTCGACCAGCCGGGCGTCGAGGAATACAAGAGCCGGATGTGCCGGCTGCTCGGCAAGCCGCAAACGCCATGAGCCCCATCCGAACGATCGCCGCGCTCTTTCTCGGCGCCGCGCTCGCCGCGGCGTCGGTCTCCTGCGCCCCTCCCGAGCCGTACACCGCCGAAACCTTCGTCATGGGCACCGCCGCATGGGTGACGATCGCCGGCGCGGGGCGGGCGGAGGCGGAGAAAGCCGCGCAGGAGGTCTTCAGGGAGCTCCACCGCATCGAGAGCGTCATGAGCACGTGGAAGGGTTCGAGCGAGCTCTCCCGCCTCAACGCCGGTTCGCGGGGAGAGCCGTTCGCCGTCTCGCCCGAGCTCTTCGCCCTCGCGGACAGCGCGCTCCGTTACTCCCGCGCGACGTTCGGCGCCTTCGACGCCACCGTTCGCCCGCTCGTTCTCCTCTGGGGTTTTCAGGGCGGCAAGCCGGCCCTCCCGTCCCCGGGCGCGATCGATTCCGCGCTCGCCCTCGTCGGCTGCGGCAGGGTCGCGCTCGATACCGCCGCTCTCACCGTCGCGCTCCCCGCCGGCATGCAGCTCGATTTCGCGGGAATCGCAAAGGGGTACGCCGTCGACCGCGGCGCGGCGATCCTCGCGCGGCGCGGCATCCGCAGCGCGCTCGTCAATCTCGGTGGAAACATATACGCCGTCGGCGCCCCTCCCGGCGCGCGGGGCTGGCGCGTCGGCGTCCGGGATCCGCGCGGCGGGCTCGGAACGGTCGGCGCGATCCTTCTCGCCGACGCGGCGGTCGCGACCTCCGGCAATTACGAGAACTTCGTCGAGATCGGCGGCCGACGCTACGGGCACATCATCGATCCCCGCACCGGAGCGACGGTCGACGACGTTCTCAGCGTCACCGTCGTCGCGCCGACCGCGCTCGCGGCCGACGCCCTCTCCACGGGATTCTTCGTGCTCGGCCACGACGGCGCCGCGAGGGCGGCTTCCGCCTTCGGGAACGTCGCCGCGCTTTTTGCGTTGCCGAAGGGAAGCGGGATAGAGTATAAAACGGTGGGGACATTCGGAACCCGGCTCGTCCTCGAGGGGGAACAAGCCGAGCGCTAACGGCCGTTCGCAGAGGAGAACCGGATGATGGCGAAACGATACCTCGCGCTCCTTGCCGCCTCCGCGATCATCGCGTTCGTCGCGCATTGCGGCAATAACGGCGGCGGCTCCACGAATCCCGCGGCAAAGGAAGACCCGTCTTTCGCCGGCGACATTCAACCCATCTTCAGCCGCAGTTGCGCGCTCTCGAGCTGCCACGCAGCGCCGGGGCAGCTCGGGCTCGTCCTCTCGACGGGACAGTCGTACGCGGGACTCGTCGACGTCGCTGCCGCGCAGGAGCCGACGATGAAGCGCGTCGCTCCGTTCGCTCCGGAGGAGAGCTATCTCATAACGAAACTGGAGGGCCGGCAAGCGGAGGGGCAGAGGATGCCGCCCGCCCTTCCCCTATCTTCGAGCGAAATCCAGCTCATGCGGAATTGGATCACGAAGGGCGCCAAGGACAATTGAGTCCGTTCCCGGTACGCGATCGGAGGGCTCGCATGAACGCGACTATTACGAAGGGCACGCTCGTTCTCTTCGCCGCAACGCTCTGCTGGCTCGTTTCGGCTCCCCGCGCCGAGCGGGCGGCTTCGGATGAAACGGTGACATTTACGGATTCTCTCCGCGCGGCGCTCAACGAGCGCGCCGCGGCGATCTTCAAGCGAAGCTGCGCCACCTCCGGCTGCCACGCCGGAGCGTATCCCAAGGCGCGTCTCTCCCTCGAACCGGCGAAGATGGCGGAGGCGGTCGCGAACGTGCCGAGCCGCCAGATCGACACCCTCATGCTCGTCGACACGAAGGCGCCGCACCGCAGCTACCTCCTCATGAAGATCCGCGGCGGCGGCGCCATCAAAGGGGAGATCATGCCGATCGATCTGCCCCCGCTCAAGGCCGCCGACGTACGGACGATCGAGCTCTGGGCCGCGAGCCTCGCCGCTTCCGGAACGGAGGACCCCGCGCCCTCCGAAAAAAAAAAGACGCTGAGCGGCCGTGAGGACGGCGCCCGCCCCGTCGAGCCGCCTCCCTTTTACGGCGTCACGCTCATCAACCTGCCGACGACGGTGACGCCCGGCCGGGGAGAGATCCTTGTCCGCGTTTCCCATCGCTTCTATTATCCCGTGAACGCCGGCCGCCACAACCTCCTCGGTCTCGACGGCCCCGCGTTCGTTCTTCTCAGTCTCGAGTACGGCATCCGCGACCGCGTGAGCGCGAGATTCGGGCGAACGAATCTGAGCGACGAAGCGCAGCTTTCGGCCGCGGTGAGGCTGGCCCGCGAGGGGATGGACCTCTCCCTTCCGTTTTCGGCGACGCTCGTCGCCGGGGCCGCTCTCACGACGACCCGTCCCGCGGGCGCGGCCCTCTTCGATACCGACAACCTGCATCTGAGCGCGCAGCTTGCGCTCTCGCGCCGGATCACGGACCGCGTTTCGCTGCTCTGCGTGCCGTCCATCGCCGGCAACACGCGCCGCCCGGAACTCTCCGCGGGACGCGGCCACACGATCGCGCTCGGCATCGGCGCGCGGGCGGTCGTTCTCGACGGACTCGCCTTCGCGGGAGAATGGGTTCCGGTACTGTCAGGATACGAGACGAAGGCCGCCGCATGGGGCCTCGGCATCGAGGCCCTCAGGGGAGGACACGTTTTCCACGTTTTCCTGAACAACGCGTACGGCCTCACGCCGAACCAATACCTGCCCGGCGGGGATCCCGCCGACGGGGGCGACGCGCGGCTCGGCTTCAATATATACCGCACGTTTTGATCGAAGGAATCTCCGTCCGGAATACAGGCGTGAAAAGAGGTGTTGCCGCATGAACCGAAAAGCGCTCGTTTCCCCGATCGCGGGGATCGTCCTCCTCTCGCTCGGCGGATGGCTCCTGCATCTGCGCGCCCACCCGGTTTCGTTCGACCCGGCGGACCCGTCGAATCCGGCCCTCCTCGTGCCCTTCGTCGCGGGAATTCTCTCCGTCGTCGCGGCGCCGG
>DHHN01000039.1:0-3499 GCA_002403295.1 bacterium UBP1_UBA4771
CCTCGCGCACGTCGACGAGCTTGAATATATGATAGCCGAAATCCGACCTGACGACGTCGCTCACGTCCCCCGGCTGCATGTCGAATACGATCGCCTCGAGCTCGGGCATCATGTTGCCCTTCGTGAGGTAGCCGATATCGCCGCCGCGGCGCGCCCCCGATTCGATCGAGTGCCTGTTCGCCACCCAGTCGAAGGCGCGCGTCGCGAGCAGATCCTTCGCCCGCGCGGCGTCCTCGGCGCTCGCGAGAACGATCTGGGCGACGCGGTACTCGTTGAGATACTCGCGCTCGTGGGCCGCGAAGTAGGCTTCGATCTCCTCCTCGGTCACGTGCGAGCCCTCGCGAAGCTCCGTGAAAACGAGGTAATCGGCGAGATACTGCTGCTCGAGCTCGCGGAGCCGGGCTCGGACGTCCGGATCGTCCCGGAGTCCGCGCCTCACCGCCTCCTGATAGAGGACCTGCGTGTCGACCCAGCGCCGGACGAAGGCGCGGCGCTCTTCGAAGGTGAGCGGCATCCCGTCGGGCCCGGCGGCGATATTCGCCAGTTCGTCGCCGGTGAGCGCGACGCCCCCCACCCGCACGATCTCCCCCTTCGCCGCTCCCGGCTCCTCGGTCTTCCGTTCCCGCTCGCCGCATCCCGCGGCGAGGGCGAGCGCGAGGAGCGCGGCGGCTCCCGCCGTCGGAATCCTGTTCATCGCGCGAGCATCCCCGCCTTATTGCGCCGCGCCGGACGGTCCGCCCGGACGCGTCCGGTTGAGCACGGCTTTGTTGAGATTCCCCTCGTTGACCGTGATGGTGACGCCCTCGCGCCACTTTTTGAGCTTTTCCTTCAGCAGCGTTTCCGCGCGTTCCTCGCTGAGCTTGTTCTTGATGCTCTGCGCGGCTTCCGTGAACGGGACCATCTCCGGCGCAATGATATCGAACACCGCGACGATCGCCCAGCCGCGCGGCACCTGGACGGGATCCGACACCTGCCCCTTGCGAAGCGAGAAAACGGTCTCATCGTAATCGACGTACCGACCGCGCGGATGTATCCCGATCCGCCCCCCGTTTTCCTTGACGCTCGGATCCTCGGAGTGTTTCATCGCGAGCTTGGCCCAGTTGTCGCCCCGTTTCGCGAGGGCGGCCACTTCCTCGGCCTTCTCCTTCGATCCGACGAGAATGACGCCGAAATCGCGCCGCTCCGGAGTCAGGATCTCCGCTTTGTGCTCGTCGAAGTACTGGCGGACTTCGGGATCGGAGACGACGACCTCCTTGCCTATCTGATCGTTATAGAGCGAATAGACGAGGAACATCTCTTTCTTCTCGGCGAGCCCCTTCGCGACCTCGGGGACGTTCTGGATCTTGAGCTTTTCCTGCACGTATGTCGGAAGCACGTGGTCCCAGAGCCGCCGGTGAATCGATTCGACGATGTGCTCCTTGCCTCTCTCGCGGCGCGGACGGTCGGGAAGGGCGATCGTGCTGTATATCTTCATGTAGTCCTTGAGCGAGTAGGATGAATCGGCGTACTGCGCCATTATCATTCCGTGATACTGCTCCGGGATCTCGAGCTTCGGGGCGTTCTCGTAGGTCACCCTGCCTTCGATGATGTCCGCGAAATTTATGTCGGGCGGCAGGTTATTGTAGACGATGTCGACCGCGTCGGAATAGATGACGAGGCCGACCTCCTTCTCGATCCTTTTCTTGAGCTCCATGATAAGCTGCTTTTCCTTGATCGCGCGCAGACGCCGCCCCGCCCATTCGATGTCCTTTTCCGGCACGATCTTGCGTATGCGGTGCACCTTGATGAGCGCATACCCCGTGGAGGTGGCGAGGGGCTGGGAGACATCCTCCTCCTTCATCGAGAAGAGCGCCTCCTCGACCCAGTGATGCATCTCGCCGATGTTGCTCGGCCCGATGAATCCGCCGGCGGCGCCGTCGTGGCTCAGGGAGTATTTCCGCGCCATTTCGTCGAACTCCGCCCCGGCGAGGATCTGCTCGCGCACCGCGCGCGCCTGATTCTCGTCGGCGAGCACGATCTGGCTCAGGCTGTACTCGTTGTGCATCTTGTCGAAGTACCCCTTGATTTCCGGCTCGGTCACCTTGACCTTTTTGATGACGAGCTCGTTCTCCATGGCCGCGACGAGGTACTGCCCTTTGTAGCGTTCCCAGAAGGTGACGAAGCCCTTCTCCTTGTCGTATCCCGCCGCGAGCGCCTTGAGCGCCATGATTTCCTTGTCGATCATGACCTCGAGCAGGGCCTTTTTGCCCTCGAGGTCGGCGGCCGCGGGGAGATACTTCTCCTCCATCGTTTCCGCCGCCTTTTCGAACATGCCGATCGTGATCGTTCGGTCGCCGATCTTCGCGACGACCCGCTCCTCCCTCTTTCCGCATCCGAGGGCGAGGAGGAACGACAGGGCCGCGACGCAGAGGATTGCCTTCTTCAACGCAGTCTCCTTTCTCGACTCGTACGAAAGTATCCGGACGGCTCCGCAGAGGAGCCGTTATTCGCTCCGGACTCGCGGGCGGGGCGCCCCCGCCGGGCGCGCCCTCCCCGTCTACGTTAAACTATCCTTTTTAGCAGAAGATTCCAGTAATTTCAACAGGTTTTCGAGGTCGGCGAGGCGGGATTCGACCGCCGAATCGCTTGTGCCCGCGCGCGTTGCGCCGCGATCCGGGGCGCCGGCGGAGGCCGTCCGTGGCGCGCACGGCGCTTCCCCCTTCGCCGGCCGCACGGTCATGCCGAAGCTCTCCTTCGTCAGGAAGGCGAGACGCCCGGCGAAGCACTCGACGATGCCCGCGATCGTTCCGCGATCGGGCACGCCGGCCGCCGCGAATCCGGCATAGAGCGTCCCGGCCCGGGTTATTTCGATCCTCTCGATCCCGGTAGCCGTCGCGCGGGTCTTGATCTCGACGAGCCGCAGCAGGTTGCGCGCGGGCTCGGGAGGCGGCCCGAAGCGATCGCGGAGCTCGTCCCGCATCCCGGCGGCCCCGGCGGCGTCGGCGATCCGCGAGACGCGCCGGTAAATGTCCATGCGCTCCTCGGAATCGAGAACGTATTCGGACGGGAGGTAGGCGGGGACGGGCACGCTCATGCGGATCTCCCGCTCCTCGGGAACACTCTCGCCCCGCAGCCGCGCCACCTCCTCCCGCAGCATCCGCGTGTAGAGATCGAGCCCGACCGCGGTGACGTGCCCCGACTGCTCCACGCCGAGAAGATTTCCCGCGCCGCGGATCTCGAGATCGCGCATCGCGATGCGGTACCCGGCGCCGAGGTAGTCGAACTCGCTTATCGCCTGAAGTCTCTTCACGGCCTGCGGGGCAAGCGCTTTCCCCCGCGGCACGAGCAGGTACGCGTACGCCTTGCGGTCCGAGCGCCCGACGCGCCCGCGGAGCTGGTAGATCTGGGCGAGGCCGAACCGGTCGGCGCGGTTGATGATGATCGTGTTCACGTTGGGAAAATCGAGTCCCGCCTCGATGATCATCGTGCAGACGAGGACGTCGAAGCGCCGCTCGAGAAA
>DHHN01000039.1:3651-4943 GCA_002403295.1 bacterium UBP1_UBA4771
AGGCGGTTGCGCGGCGGCGTGTCGATCACGCTGAAATCGCGGATGCCCGAGAGCGCCATCGAGAGCGTGCGGGGAATCGGCGTCGCCGTCATGCTGAGCACGTCGACGCTCTTCTTGATCGCGCGGAACCGGTCCTTGTGGCGCACGCCGAAGCGGTGCTCCTCGTCGACGACGACGAGCCCGAGATCCCGGAACGCGACGTCTCCCGAGAGGAGCCGGTGCGTGCCGACGACGATATCGATCCGGCCGCCGGCCGCGTCCGCGACGACCTTCTTCTGTTGGGCCGGCGAAACGAAACGGCTGAGCGTGGCGATCGTCACCGGGTAGCCCTGCAGCCGCTCGCTCACCGTCGCGTAATGCTGCATCGCGAGAACGGTCGTCGGCACGAGGATCGCGACCTGCTTGCCGGAGAGCGCCGCCTTGAACGCGGCGCGCACGGCGACCTCGGTCTTGCCGAAGCCGACGTCACCGCAGAGCAGCCGGTCCATCGGACGCTCCGCCTCCATGTCGCGCTTGACCTCGGCCGTCGCGCGGAGCTGATGCTCGGTCTCCTCGTAGGGGAACGACGCCTCCATCTCCTTCTGCCACGGCCGGTCGGAAGGATGCGCGAAGCCCTTCGCGAGCCGCCGCGCGGCGTACACCTCGAGGAGATCGCGCGCGATCTTCTCGGCGCTCTTTCTCGCCCGCTCGCGGGCGCGGGTCCAGGCGGCGCTTCCGAGCCGGGCGAGCTCGGGCTCCTCGCCCTCGCCGCCCGTGTATTTCTCGACCATGCGCAGCTGCGCGACCGGGATGAAGAGGTGGTCGTCGCCGCCGTAGCGAAGGTCGAGGCATTCGGTGCGGCCGCCCTCGACGTCGATGACGCGCATCCCCATGTAGCGGCCGATGCCGTGGTTCACGTGGACGATGAAGTCGCCCGCCTGAAAATGCGACGGATCGTAGGAGAGCGAGCGGCTGCGGGCGGGTTTCGTGTGGTACGGACGGTGGTAACGCCCGAAGACCTCGGCTTCGCTGAGGAAGAATATGCCGAGCTCCGGCCAGCGGAAACCGCTCGAGAGCTCGCCGATCGGAAAATCGATCTCCATCGCGACGTCCTCGAGAAGCTCCTCGGCCCGGTCGCGCTGGAAGCGGTTCGCGCAGAAGAAATAGATCCGATGGCCCTTCCGCAGCTCCTTTTCGGCGTCGCTCACGAGGCCGGCGAGGTTGCGGCGATAGTCGCCCGGAGAAGACGCGCCGAACCGGACCGCCCCTTCCCATTCGAGCTTGTGAAGCGAGAGGCGTCTCGCGCCGGCGAG
>DHHN01000039.1:4973-5698 GCA_002403295.1 bacterium UBP1_UBA4771
CGTTCGGCGACATCCCCGCGGAACTCGGCGAGCGAGGCGTCGATATCCTCGGCGTCAACGAGCGCGACGACGGGCGGCGCGGCGAAGTGGTCGAAGAGGGGAACGACCTCGTGGACGGCCGCGGCGTAGTGCTCCATCCCGAAGAACGAGATCCCCTTCTCGAGGCGCTCCGCGGCGAGGAGATGCTTCGCGCGCTCCTCCCCGGCGAGCGCCGCGCTCGAGCTCCGCAACCGCTCCGCGAGCCGCTTCACGCCGTCCGGATCGAGATAGATGTGGGAGGGCGGATGCGCCCGGAGGGCCTCGCGCGCGCCGGTCGAGCGCTGCGTCTCGATGTCGAAGGCGCGCATCGAGACGATCGCGTCGCCGTCGAACTCCATGCGGACCGGCTCGTCCTCGGCGACGGCGAAGAGATCGAATATCCCGCCGCGCACGGCGAACATGCCCTTCGCCTCGACCGTCTCGTGCCGTTCGTACCCGAGCCGGACGAGCGCCTCGGCGAGATCGGCCGGATCGCGCTCTTCGCCGGCGCGGATATCGACGGCGAGGCTCCGCAGGAGCGAGGGAGCATAGACCTTCTTGAGCGCGCCGCGCATCGTGCAGACGAGCGCCCGGACGCGGCCCGCGCCGAGCGCGTCGAGCGCGAGCATCTGCATGCCGGTGAGGTTGCGGTCGGGGTCGTGGTAGTCGTAGGGAAGAATCTCGTCCTCGGGATACGCGACGACCCC
>DHHN01000039.1:5810-8732 GCA_002403295.1 bacterium UBP1_UBA4771
CCCGGGCCACCTCCCGGTACTGCGGGAGCGCCGAAAGCGCGCGCTTCACCTCATCCCACACGGCTCTCCCCCGCTTCCTCCCGGGAGCGCTGCGCGACGGCGAGCTCGGCGGCGAGCACGGCGATCGCGGCCAGCAGCAGCGGCAGCGCGATCTCCTTTCCCTCGCGGGCCGCGCGAACGGCCGCGGGGAGATCGCTCCCCTCGCCGACCGCCGTCCGGTGCTCGAGGCCGAGCGAATCCGCCGCCTCGTCCGCCGCGAGATACGAGAGGTCCGATTCCCGGCGGCAGTCCGGGTTCACGGCGACGATCGCCTCGACCTGCGCGCCGACCGTAATCGTGACGAACCCCGGCTCGCGGGCCGGGGGAACGGCGATTCCCGCCGCCCCGGCGCCCGGATCGGGCGCGCTCCGCCACTCGCTTCCATCGGGCATCCGGGCGGCGATCTCCCCCCGCGCCCCGCCCGCGAATATGATCGGCTCGCCGACGAGGACGCCGTCCCCGGGCGCGCCGCCGGCCCCGGCCGCGAGAACGATCTGCTGCACGAGGGGAAGAAAGAAGGGCGAGAGCACGAGCTCTCCGGCCTCCGGACGCGGATCGATGCAGGCGAAGACGACCGCGCCGCCGCCGAGGCGCTCCTTCCAGACGAAGGGGTTCCCCGTCGAGAAGGAGAGCAGCACGTCGGACGGTTTCGCGCCGCGCACGAACGCCGCTCGCCGGAAGCGCAGGCGCGCGAGCGCCGAGAGATCCTCCTCGCCGAAGGGCGCGAGAAACCCGGGCGGCCGCTCCGGGCGGGCGATCGTGAAGTATCCCTGCGGCATGTCGGCGAACTCGATCGAGAGCGCCGCGCGGCTCAGGCGCTCGACCGCGCCGGCGTGCTCGGGCAGCACGAGCACGAGCGCCGTGCCGCCGGCGGCGACGAACCGCCGGAGGAGCTCGACGTCGCGCCGTTCCAGGCCGCGGCCCGGCCCGAGCACGACCGCGTCGGCCCGGTCGAGATCGGCGGAAACGAGCTCCCGCGAGCCCCTCGTCGCGAGCGCGACGTCGCCCTCGCCGCCCGCGGGCGAAAGCGCCTGCTCGAGATAGAAGCCCCCGCCGTCGGAGACGAGCAGCACGTTCGCCTTCTCCCGAACGCGGAGCGTGAAGTAGCGCGCGTCGTCCGCCGCGAGCCGGTCGGCCCGCTTGCGGACGACGCCCTCGATCCAGCCCGATCGATCGGCGCGGATCACCGCCGTCTCGACGGCGGTCCCGCCGGGCCGGATCGCGATCTCTTTTTCCATGACGCGCCGCCCCGACGCCTCCACTTCGATCGGGAAGCGCGCCTCGCGATCGGGCGCGGCGTTGCGGAGAACGATCTTGATTTCCGCGGTCTCGCCCCGATGGAGCGCGGCGCGGGGCGTCGAGACCTCCTCGATCGCCGCGTTCGCCGGGTCGGCGGCCTGAATCGGGAGGAGGATCGCCCGCACGGGCCTCTCATTCGATTCGCGCGCGGCGCGCGCGGCGCCGAGCCCGCTCCTCTGGAAATCCGACAGCACGTAGAGCTCTCGCGTCTCGCGCTGCGACCGGTCGAGGGCGCTTCGCCCGAACGCGACGGCCGCCCCGAGATCGGTGCCGCGCCACGACACCGAGGCGCCGGCGAGAGCGGCGAGGATCGCCCCGGCGTCGCGCTCGCCGTCGTACACGACCTCCGCCGCCGTATCGAAGAGCACGACCGCGACCCGGTCCCCCCCCGAAAGCTCGGCCAAAAGCGGCTCGATGCGCGCCCTCGCCCGGTCGAAGGCGGTGCCGCCGTCCGTCTCGACGCCCATGCTGTAGCTCCGATCGAGCAGGATGCAGACCGCGCGTGAGCCTCCCGCCGGAAAGAGCGAGGCGAGCGAGCCGCGCACGACGGGGCGCGCGAGGGCGAGCGCGACGAGCGCGATCCCGGCGATCCGGAGCGCGAGCAGGAGCAGCCGCCGGATGTTGATTCGCGCCATGCTGCGCCGGTCCGCGGGGCGCAGGAAGCGGATCGAGCCCCACGGCACCTCCGGCACGCGCCGGCGCGTGAAGATATGAATGAGGATCGGCACCGCGACCGCGGCGAGCGCGAGGAGATATGCCGGGGCGAGAAAATTCATACGCGTCTCACCGCAGTCGCCGCCGCTTGTTGAGGTACGCGACGAGCGCTTGATCGAACGGCGTCCCGGTCGTCACGAGGTTGTAGTCGATCGCGTGCTCCTTGCAGCCCCGCTCGAGATCCGAGATCCAGCGCGAGACGCTCTTCCGGTACTCCTCCTTGAGGAACCACGGCTGCGTCCGCACCTTCTCGTCCGTCTCCCGGTCCACGAACCGCACCTCGCCGGGGTAATCGAGGGTGAGCTCCTTCGGGTCGAGCACGTGGAACACGACGACCTCGTGCCCCCGGTGCCGGAACGCCTTGAGCCCCGCGAGCACGCGCTCCGGGTCGTCGAGGAGATCGCTCGCGAGGACGACGAGCCCGCGGCGCTTCAAACGCTCCGCCATCTCGCGGAGCGTCGCCGCGATCTCGGTCCGGGCCCCCGGCCGGACGTCCTCGAGGGTGCGCAGAAGGTGCAGCAGGTGCTGCTTCGCCGAGCGGTGCGGCACCGCCGCGTTCACGCGCTCGTCGAAAACGACGAGCCCGACGGCGTCGCGCTGCATGATCATGAGGTAGCCGAGGGCCGCCGCGAGAAGCGTCGCGTACCGCAGCTTCGTCACGCCGCCGCTCGAGAAGTCCATCGATGCGCTCCGGTCGAGGAGGATCGTCGCGCGCAGGTTCGTCTCGTCCTCGAAGACCTTGACGTAGTAGCGGTCGGTCTTGCCGTAGATCCGCCAGTCGACGTTGCGGGTGGATTCGCCCGCGTTGTACGGGCGATACTCGGCGAACTCGACCGAGAAGCCGTGGTAGGGGCTCCGGTGAAGCCCCGC
>DHHN01000211.1:0-3059 GCA_002403295.1 bacterium UBP1_UBA4771
CTCATCACGCTCGCCGGCGGCTCGCGAGCCGTCTATCGCTCGACGGGGAGCGGGCTCGTCGCGGGCGCGCGCGGCCGGCTCGAGGCCGGCCGCAGGATCCTCGGCGTCGACTGCGCGCTCGCCGTCTCGGGGGAAGCCTATCCCGAGCGCGAAGCGCTCGCCGACGGCGTTCCGGCGTACCGTGCACTCGCGGAGATCGGCTTCAAACGGCGCATCCTCGGAGGGACGGAGCTCCTCTCCGCCGGCCTTGCCGCCGAGTTCGCCGGGAAGCGCTCATGGCCGGCCGGCGAGCTTCCTCCCTATCGCGTGCTCGATCTGAGATCGTCCCTCACCATCATGAGCGCGCGGGTGAGCTTCGAGTTGCGGAACCTCCTCGACGAACCGTACGAGACCGCCGCCGGCTTCAGGATGCCCGGTCGCTATTACACGATCGGGGTCTTCTGGGAGCTCCTCGATTGAGACCCTCGCCGTCCCCGCGCGGTATTCGATTGGCAGGAAATCTGGCAGCCGGCACCGGTCGCATCCGGGCCTCCCGGCTCGCGCCGGGGGAGCCGGCGGCGCTTTCGCATTGTGCATTCCCCCTCGCAAGGTGCGTCTCGGACGAGAGGCTTCCCCGCGGGGGCGTCCGTCCCCGATCCCGTCCCCGCGCATCCCGTATCTCCATGTGTATAAAATGATTCTCGAATAGCGCCGACGACCGCATGGGAGATCGAAACGGCGCCCCGGCGCGGCGCCGCCTTCCGGCTTATCCTCCTTTCAGCGAAACCGTTAGACCGCGGCGCGCCGGGTGGCATGCCTTTTGCCGTTCAGCCTCTTTCGCTGAGGGAGTTGCATCGAATCCAGCCGATGAAGAGGGGTCCGCGCGGACCCGCTGGTTGGATATTTGCATAGCTGTACCGGAAACCCTTACACCGGGCGGAGGGTTCTTTGAAAGACAAGATCGCCAATCAACTCGTCGAATCGGCTCTCATCAGCCAGGAACAGCTCGAGATCGCCCTGTCGGAACAGACGAAGACGGGGGGAAGCCTCGGATACAATCTCGTCAAGACGGGCGCGATATCGGAGAAGGCGTTCTCCGAATTCCTCTCGCAGACGTACCAGGTTGCCTCCGTCGAGCT
Organism: bacterium UBP1_UBA4771; assembly: GCA_002403295.1. Classification (GTDB taxonomy): domain Bacteria; phylum Krumholzibacteriota; class Krumholzibacteriia; order Krumholzibacteriales; family Krumholzibacteriaceae; genus SSS58A. The sequence continues at coordinate 1,119 of DHHN01000211.1, forward strand.
CGACGATATCGAGCCCGACGAACACTCGGTGGAGCTCATTCCGCCCGAGGTCGCCCAGAAGTTCCAGGTCGTGCCCATCAAGCGCGAGGGGCGCGTGCTGACCGTGGCGATGGCCAACCCCGACAACATCTTCGCGATCGACGACATCAAGTTCATCACCGGCCTCGACGTTCGTCCCGTCGTCGCGACGGAGACGGCGATCAAACGCGCGATCGACCGCTTCTACGAATCGGCCGACTCGCTCGCCGAGGTCATGAAGGACATGCAGGACGATTTCGAGATCGTCGAGGAGATGGACGACGACGCCGGCCTCGCCGAGGCGCAGAGCGAGGACGCCCCGGTCGTCAAGCTCGTGAACTCGCTCATCGCCGACGCGGTGAACAAGGGCGCGAGCGACATCCACGTGGAGCCGTTCGAGAAGAAGCTGCGCGTGCGGTACCGCATCGACGGCGTGCTGCACGAGATGATGTCGCCGCCGATCAAGATGAAGGGCGCCATCACCTCGCGTCTCAAGATCATGGCCGAGCTCGACATCGCGGAGAAGCGCGTGCCGCAGGACGGCCGCATCAAGATCCGCATCGGCGCCAAGAAGATCGATCTGCGCGTGAGCTCGCTGCCGACGATCTTCGGCGAGAAGATCGTGATGCGAATCCTCGACAAGAGCAATCTCCAGATCGATCTCACGAAGCTCGGGTTCCAGGCCGAGGCGCTCCAGAAGCTCGTCCGCGGGATCGAGATGCCCTACGGCATGGTCCTCGTGACGGGACCGACGGGAAGCGGCAAGACGACGACCCTCTACTCCGCCCTCAACAAGATCAACCTCCCCGAGTACAACATCATGACCGCCGAGGATCCGGTCGAGTACAACATCGACGGGATCAACCAGGTGAACGTCCACGAGGAGATCGGGCTCACGTTCGCCGCCGCGCTCAAGGCGTTCCTCCGCCAGGACCCGAACATCGTCATGGTGGGCGAGGTCCGCGACCTCGAGACGGCCTCCATCGCCGTCAAGGCCGCGCTCACCGGCCATCTCGTGCTCTCGACGCTCCACACGAACGACGCGCCGAGCACGGTCAACCGAATGATCGACATGGGCATCGAGCCGTTCCTCGTCGCGAGCTCGGTGAACGTCATCATGGCGCAGCGGCTCATCCGGCGCCTGTGCGTGAAATGCAAGAAGAAGGAGAAGATCCATCCGGAGGCGCTCCGCGAGTTGGGCATCCCCTCGAGCGAGCCCTTCGACATATACAAACAGCAGGGCTGCCCCAGCTGCAGCAACACCGGCTACGCGGGGCGGACGGGCCTCTACGAGGTCATGCCCGTCTCCGAGACGATTCGGGAAATGATCCTCAACCGCGCGTCGGCGGCCGAGATCAAGGAACAGGCCGTGCGCGAGGGCATGATAACGCTGCGCGGCGACGGCATCGTCAAGCTCAAGGCCGGCGTCACCTCCCTCGAGGAAGTGTTGCGCGAATCGGCGGCGTAAGCGCCGCAAGGAGAAGTCGCAATGGTGGAACAGAACGAGAAATACGCGACGGTGAATCTGCGGGATCTCCTTCAGGAGATGATCGAGAAGCGCGCGAGCGATCTTCACATCACGGCGGGCGTGCCGCCGATGCTCCGCATCGACGGCGTCATCCGCCCGACGAACCATCCTCTCATCACCCCCGAGGTGAGCAAGATGATCGCGTACAGCATCATCACCGAGGAGCAGCAGAAACGCTTCGAGAACGACAAGGAGCTCGATTTCTCGTTCGGCGTCACGGGCCTCTCGCGGTTCCGGGCGAACTGCTTCCAGCAGCGCGGCGTCACGAGCATCGCGATCAGGCAGATCCCGTTCGAGATACTCGATTTCGGCTCGCTCGGGCTGCCGCCGATCGTCGACGAGCTTTCGAAGAAGGTGAAGGGCCTCATTCTCGTGACCGGCCCCACGGGAAGCGG
>DHHN01000211.1:3193-4140 GCA_002403295.1 bacterium UBP1_UBA4771
ATTCTCATCGGCGAGATGCGCGACCTCGAGACGATGCAGGCCGCGCTCACGATCGCCGAGACGGGGCATCTCGCGCTCGCCACCCTCCATACGAACTCGACCTTCGAGTCGATCAACCGCATCGTCGACACCTTCCCGCCGATGCAGCAGCCCCAGGTGCGCGCGCAGCTCGCGTTCGTGCTCGAAGGGGTCGTATCCCAGCAGCTCATCCCGCACGCGTCGGGGAAGGGGCGCGTCATGGTGGCGGAGATCATGGTGTGCACGCCCGCGATCCGCGCGTGCGTGCGCGACGACAAGGTCCATCAGGTATACGGCCTCATGCAGGCCGGAACGAAGTACGGCATGCAGACGATGAATCAAGCCCTGTTCCGGGCCTACGCGAATCGGACGATTACGCTCGACGAAGCGATGGTGTGGAGCTCCGATCCGGCCGAGCTCCAGCAGATGCTCGGCGAGCGGGCGGGCGCGTACGCATCCCGCGGCGCGAAATAACGGCAAGGGGGAAGCGCAATGGCGACGACGACGTATCTATGGAAGGGGCGGACGCCGACCGGCGAGATCCTGTCCGGGGAGTTCGCAACCGACAACAAGCAGGAGCTCATCAGCAACCTGCGCAAGCGCAAGATCGTCATCACGACGATCCGGACGAAGCCGAAGGATATCAATTTCAACTTCGGCTTCAAGAACCGCATCACGACGCGCGACCTCGGCGTGTTCACGCGCCAGTTCGCGACGATGATCAACGCGGGTCTCCCCATGGTCCAGTGCCTCGACATCCTCTCGAGCCAGATGGACAAGCCGACCTTCAAGAAGGTCGTGAGCGAGGTCATGACGGACGTCGAGGCGGGCGCGACGCTCGCCGACGCGCTCCGCAAGCAGAAATGCTTCTCCGACCTCTACGTCAACATGGTCGAGGCCGGCGAGGCGGGCGGCATCCTCGACGTGAT
>DHHN01000211.1:4318-5136 GCA_002403295.1 bacterium UBP1_UBA4771
GGTTTCATCGGCGTGAAGCGGTACTACAAGACCGTCGGCGGGCGCTACCGCATCGACAAGATCATGCTCAACGCGCCGGTGATCGGCCCGGTCATCCGCAAATCCGCCGTCGCGCGCTTCACGCGCACGCTCGGCACGCTCGTCTCCAGCGGCGTGCCGATCCTGAACGGTCTCGAGATCACGGCCCGCACGTCGGGCAACAAGGTGGTCGAGGAGGCCGTCATGCAGACGCGCACGAGCATCAGCGAGGGAAACACCATCGCCGAGCCGCTGAAGCAGTGCGGCGTGTTTCCGCCGATGGTCGTGCAGATGATCGGCGTCGGCGAGCAGACGGGCGCCCTCGACGAGATGCTCGAAAAGGTCGCCGATTTCTACGACAGCGAGGTCGATACCGCCGTGAGCGCGCTCACGTCCATCATCGAGCCGATCATGATCGTCGTCATGGGCGGCATCGTGGGCGGCATGCTCATCGCGATGTACTTGCCGATGTTCAAGCTCGTATCCGTCGTATCCGGGGGCTGATCGATGCGCTTTCCACCGCGTGCCCGGTCCCGCGCCGACGCGGGATCGATGAGAACGCTCGTCTTCCTCCGACTCGTCGTCGCGACGCTCGTCGTCGGCGCCGCGGTCGTCGTGCTCCAATACGGCGAACGCGGCTCGCCGGCGGGATCGCTCTACGGCCTGCTCGGCGTCATCTACCTCACGACGGGGTCGCTGTACCTCGCCGCCCGGGCCGGCGCGAGCGCGCGCCCGCTCGTCTGGGGGACGATCGCGGTCGACTGCGCGGTGCTCACCGCGATCCTGCATTTCAGCGGAGG
>DHHN01000211.1:5146-18941 GCA_002403295.1 bacterium UBP1_UBA4771
GGGCTTGCGACCGCGGCGCTCGCCACGGCCGCCTACCTCGCGTACAACGTCCTCGAGTACGGGGGGCGGATCCATCCTCGGTCGCTTTCCGTCGAGGATGCCGGTGGCGATCCGCTGCTGCGCGGCTATCTGCTCATGGCCATCTTCGTGCTCACCGGTCTTCTGAGCGGATCGTACGCCGCGCGCGCCCGGCGCAGGGGTGAGGAGCTCTCCCGCGCGGAGAACGAGCTGCGGCGGGTCCAGCTCAACACGGACAGCATCATCACGAACGTATCGAGCGGGCTCATCGTCACGAACATGACGGGGGAGATCGTGACGTGCAATCCCGCCGCCGAGCGGATCCTCGGGCTTCGTCGCGGCGGCGGCTCGGCGGGACGGCTCATCAACGACGTCATACCGCACATGAGCCCGCTCGTGCAGGAGCTCGAGAGCGCGATCGCCACGGGAACGCAGCGGCGCCGACACGAGCTCGAAGTGCGCCGGCTCGACGGGAGCGTGCTCCCGCTCGGCATCAGCATCTCGTTTCTCCGGGGCGAGCAGGGCGAGAAGCGCGGCGTCGTCGCCATATTCCAGGATCTCACCGAGGTGCACCGGATGCGCGAGAAGGTCCGCACCGCGGACAAGATGGCCGCGATCGGGGAGCTCTCCACCGCGATCGCGCACGAGATACGCGCCCCGCTCGCCTCGATCTGCGGATCGATCGACATGCTCGCGCAGGAGCTCGAGCTCTCCGGGGACAACCGGCGGCTCATGGAGCTCGTCGTCAAGGAGTCGGACCGCCTCGACCGGATCATCACGGATTTTCTCGAGTTCGCCCGGCTTCGCAGCCCCGCGTGCGAGTCCGTCGACGTCGAGGGCTGTCTGGACGAAGTGCTGTTCCTGCTCCGCCATTCGACGGGCATCGGGCGCGACGTCTCCATCGAGGTGCGGAGCAACGCGCCGCACGCCTGCGTGTACGCCGACGACGAGCAGATCCGGCAGGTGTTCCTGAATCTCATCATGAACGCCTGCGAGGCGATGGACCGGTCCGGCCGGCTCACGATCCGCATCGACAGCGTCGCGACATCCCTGCGCGATGGATCGACGCCGGAGAGGTGCGTCGCCGTCGATTTCATCAACACCGGTCCCGCGATCCCGCCGGATGCGCTGCCGCGCATATTCGAGCCGTTCTTCACGACGAAGGAGGGCGGAACGGGGCTCGGGCTCGCGATCGTCGCCCGCATCGTCGAAAGCCACGGCGGCCGGGTGCGGGCCGCGAGCGCCGAGGGTCAGGGCGCCGTCTTCACGGTCATTCTCCCGGTCCTTACCGGATCGCATACGACCACGGAAGCGAATCTCCAGGAAACCTTCATCGGCTTCTAGTTCGGGGTGTTCGAACGCACGGGGGTAACGCCGCATGGCAGGAGAGAAGATACTCATTGTCGACGACGAGAAGAACATGTGCCAGTACCTGTCGATCATGCTCCGCAAGGAGGGCTACGAGGTCAAGACCGCCCACAGCGGCAAGAAGGCCCTTCAGGAGATCAGGGACGGCAATTTCGACGTCGTGCTCACCGACATCAAGATGGAGGGGATGGACGGCATCGAGCTGCTGCGGGCCGTCAAGGAGCAGCATCCGACGATTCCGGTGATCATCATGACGGCCTACGCCACGCAGAAGACCGCGATCGAAGCGCTCAACAGCGGCGCGTACTACTACCTCATCAAGCGCGCGAAGAACGAAGAGATCAAGATGGTGATCCGGAGCGCTCTCGACATGCACAAGGTGAAGACGGAGAACGTCTATCTCAAGAAGCAGCTCAAGAAGAAAGAGGACTTCAAGGAGATCATCGGCAAGAGCGAGGAGATTCAGGCGGTGTTCAACCTCGTCAACAAGGTTGCCGACACCGACTCCACGATCCTCATCGGCGGCGAGAGCGGCACCGGCAAGGAGCTCATCGCCAAGGCGATTCATTACCGGAGCGGTCGCGCCGGCCAGCCGTTCGTCTCGATCAACTGCGGCGCGCTCCCGGAGAATCTCCTCGAGAGCGAGCTCTTCGGACACGTCAAGGGAAGTTTCACGGGGGCTATCCGCGACAAGGACGGCATGTTCAAGGTGGCGAGCGGCGGCACCTTCTTTCTCGACGAGGTCGGGGAGACCACGCTCGCGATCCAGGTGAAGCTGCTCCGCGTGCTCCAGGAGCGCGAAATCATCCCCGTCGGCGGCACGGCCCCCATCAAGGTGGACGTGCGTCTCATCGCCGCGACGAACTCGGATCTCGAGAAGGCGGTCAAGGAGGAGCGCTTCCGCGCCGACCTCTACTACCGCTTGAACGTCATACCGGTCCTCATCCCCCCGCTCCGCGACCGCCGCGACGACATCCCGCTCCTCGTCGATCACTTCCTGCGGCTCGCCGGCGATCGCACGGGGCGGCGCAAGAGCATATCGAAGGTCTCGATGGATCTCCTCTGCGCCTACGACTGGCCCGGCAACGTGCGCGAGCTCGAGAACGTGATCGAACGGGCGGTCATTCTCCAGGAGGGGGACGAAATCACCCCCGAGAACCTTCCCGTCAAGGTGTGCAACCATCTCAGCGAGCGGCGGCGCGTCGTCATGGACGAGGCGCAGATGACCCTCGACGAGCTCGAGAAGGAGTACCTCGTGAGCGTGCTCGAAGAGACCGGCTGGCAGAAGAAGAAGGCGAGCGCGATCCTCGGCATCAACGCCTCGACGCTCTACCGGAAGATCCAGCGGTACGGCCTCTCCCAGGAAAGGCTGAAGGACCGGTAACGCGGCGCATTGCAATGAGAAGCTGCGAAAAGGCATTTCGAAACGGCGCTGGAATTCGATGCGAAAGGGGGTATCGCGCAATTCATTATATTCCAGCGACTTGTGTTTGGCCCGTCTCCGGGCTTCCTTGGCACGGAGATTGCGAAATCACGGTCTGAACGGCTGCGGAGAGCAGCACCCGGCAAGAATCGGGTCACCGCGGCCGTCATCGAGAAGGAAGAGAGATCAAAGCATTCGGCTTTGAACAGTCTGTGTGAAGGAGGTGCCTGATGAGTAACAAGGGTTTCACCCTCATCGAGTTGATGATCGTGGTCGTGATCATCGGCATTCTCGCCGCGATCGCGATCCCGAACTTCATCAACATGCAGGCGCGCGCGAAGGAAGCGGCAGTGAAATCGAACTGCCACACCGTTCAGCTCGCGGCCGAGGATTTTGCGGTGCAGAATGACGGCGTCTATTCGGACGACGTCGGCATCGACACGACCCCGGCGGGCCAGACGATCACCGCCATGCTTCCCGGCGCGGCTCTGCTCGAGAATCCGTTCACGAAGGCCGCGACGGAGCCCGTGGACGGCGCCGCCGCCCAGCCCGGCGAGAGCGGCTACGCTCCGATCATCCAGAACAACGTGAACGTCGGCTACACGATCACCGGCGTCGGCAAGGCGGCCGGCACGACGATCATCACGCTGTCGAGCGGTCAGTAATCGTCGACGCGAAGTCGAACCCCGAGGGGCGGCTCTCCGGAGCCGCCCCTTCATTTTTCCCCCCGGCCGGATCGAAGCCGCCGAACGGGGCCTCGGGGGCTCCCGAACGGTACGGAATCTGCTCCATACCCCTTCCGGGGCGCGTATGGGCATGAAACCATCAGATTTTTTACCAGTCCGCGGCGAGTTCCCGGCCGCCGGTCCGTCCGGCGGGGGGCAACCGCGGTCCATTTCGGGCGGGGTGCGCCGATGAACGCGATCGACGCGAACGGCGTCAAAAAGTCGTTTCGGGGCGGCATGAGCCTCGCGAAGCGGGAGGTTCTCCGGGGCGTCACCCTCGACGCGCGCCCGGGGGAGATACTCGGCTTCCTCGGTTCGAACGGCGCGGGAAAGACGACGACCATAAAGATCGTTCTCGGTCTCATCAGGGCCGACGAGGGGACCGCCGAGCTGTTCGGCCATCCGGCGGGAAGCAAGGAGGCGGCGCTTCGGACGGGATACCTGCCGGAGATGCCGTACTTCTACCCGCACCTCACCCTCGGCGAGTTTCTCGAGTTCTGCGGCCGCCTGAGCGGCGTGCCGCCGCGCCTTCTCGCGGAGCGCATCGGCCGCGTCGTCGAAACGGTCGATCTGTCGCCGCACCGCGACCTCCGGCTCAAGACCTTCTCGAAGGGGATGCTCCAGCGCGCGGGACTCGCGCAGGCGATCCTCCACGATCCCGACCTCCTCGTGCTCGACGAGCCCTTTTCGGGGCTCGATCCCATCGGCCGGCGGCTCGTGCGCGACGTGCTCGTCGATCTGAGGGCGAGAGGGAAAACGATCTTTTTCTCGTCGCACATTCTCCCCGACATGGAGGCGCTCTGCGACCGCGTTTCCATCATACGCGACGGGATCATCGCGAAGACGCTCGGCCTCGACGAGCTCATGCGGCTCGGCGAGGGACGGATAGAGATCACGGCGCGCGGCGTGCGAATGGGAACGCTCGCCCCGCTCCACGAATACGTGTCGGCAGCCGCCGACCGGGGCGATGAGACCTTTATCGTCGTGCGCGAGCGGCGTTTCGTGCGCCCCGTGATCGAGCATCTCTACGGGCGCGGCGCGGACGTGCTGGCGGTCGCCGGCGTGCGCCGCTCGCTCGAGGATATATTCATGCAGGAGATCGCGCGCCCGGCGGTACCGGGCGGCGCGGAGGCGTCGAACGCGGATCGGCCGCGCGATCCGGCGGTCTTCGCGGGCTTCTGAGGGAGGGCGCATGAACCGAATCGCGGCCGTCGCGATCAACACGTTCCGCGAGTCGGCGAGGGAGCGGATCCTCGTCGTCGCCGCCGTGTTCGGAGCCGTGCTCATGGGCGCGACCGTGTTTCTGTCGCCGCTCGCCGTCGGGGCGAGGCAGAAGATCGTCATGGACGTGGGGCTCGCCGCGATCTCGATCATCGGCGTTCTCTCGGCCGTCTTCCTCGGCGGCACGCTCGTGCACAAGGAGATCGACCGCAAGGCGATCTACCTCGTGCTTTCGAGGCCCGTTTCGCGTCCGGCGTACCTCGTCGGCAAGCTCGCCGGCGTGGTGCTCGCCGTCTCGCTCATCTTCGCCGTCATGACCGCCGTGCTCGCCGCGGCGCTCGTTCTCGGAGACGCGGCGCTTCGCCCCGCCGTGTTCGCCGCCGTCTACCTTTCGCTCCTCGAAACGGCGGTCGTCGCCTCGATCGTCGTCTTTTTCAGCACCTTCACGACGCCGATGCTCACGTCCTTCTTCGCGCTCTGCTGCGTCGCCGCGGGAAGCCTCAGCAACGATCTTCGCGTCTTCGCCGAGAAGTTCGGCGGGGCGGGAACGAGGGCCGCGGCCAACGCGTTCTACTACCTGCTCCCGAATCTCAAGGTCTTCAATCTGCGGCACGAGGCGGTCCACGATCTTCCCTTCCGGGTGGGAGATCTCGCGCTCGCGACGGCGTACGCGGCGGTGTACGTCGCCGCCGTGCTATGCTTCGCCTGCCTCGTTTTCCGCCGCCGCGAGTTCGCGTAGGAGCGGCCGTGAGACGAAGATTCATCGAGATCGCCGTCGCCGCCGCCGCCTTCGCCGCGCTCGTCTCCGCGTCGCGCGGTGTCGAGGGGCTCTCGAGACACCGGGGACGCATCGAGGTGCTCTATCTGCCCTCGGGACGGTTCATCGAGCAGGCGTCGCTCCAGTACCGCAACCTCGCCGCCGACGCCCTGTGGTTCCGCATGGTGCAGTACTACGGCGGCTATCGCATGGGGGAGAACGATCTCGCGTTCTTCAATCACCTCGTGGACGTCATCACCGATCTCGATCCGCAGTTCACCTTTGCCTACATCCTCGGCGCGCTCATCATCGCCGAGGATTGCGGCCGGTTCGATCAGGGCATACGTTTCCTCGAGAAGGGGATCGCGCACAATCCGGCCGACTGGCGTCTGCTGTTCGAGCTCGGGTTTCTTCACTACGTGTACGCGCGCGATTACGAAAAAGCGGCGGATTGCTTCCGGACCGCCGCCGCGCGCCCGGGGGCCGACCCGATCGCGGCGCGGTTCGGCGCGTTCGTCGCCGGCCGCGCGGGCCACGTCGAGACGAGCATCGGCATGTGGGAAGAGCTCGCCCGCACCTCCGACAACCGGTACATACGGGAGCTCGCCGAACGGTACATCGCGAAGCTTCGTGCCGGCGAGCCGATCGTGCCGGTCCCGCCCGGCGCGGAAGCGGCGCACGCCGCGTCCGTCGGCGGGGGGGAGGGCCGATGACGCATTACTGGTACGCGGTCGCGGCCGTATTCGGGCTCGCCGCGGGAAGTTTTCTGAACGTCGTCGTTCATCGGCTGCCGCGCGGTCTCTCCGTCGTGCGGCCCCGGTCGTTCTGCCCGCGGTGTCGCCGGCCCGTCTCCTGGCGCGAGAACGTGCCGGTCGCGAGCTGGTTCGCGCTCCGGGCCCGGTGCGCGGGGTGCGGGGCGCGGATATCGGCGCGCTACCCGCTCGTCGAGGCGGCCGGCGGGGCGCTCGCCGTCGCCGCGTCGATCCGATTCGGTTTCACCGTCGACGCGGCCTTCGCGTACGCGTTTCTCATGGCGCTTCTCGCGATCACGCTCATCGATTGGGATTTCAGGATCATTCCGGACCGCATCAGCATTCCGTTCATCGCCGCGGGGCTCGCGTGGAGCTTCGCGAGCCCACGGCTCGGCTTCGCGGAATCGGCGCTCGGCGCCCTCGCGGGCGGCGGCGGCATCTTCGCGATCGGCGAGATCTACCGGCTCGCCCGCAAGGTCGAGGGAATGGGCGGCGGGGACGTGAAGCTCATGGCGATGGTCGGCGCGTTCCTCGGCGTTCGCCTCGTCCTGCCGGTCGTTCTGATCGCGTCGCTCGCGGGCTCGATCTACGGCCTCGCGCTCCTTCGAAAAGGGGGGGGAGGGAAGACGGCGGTGGCGTTCGGCTCGTTTCTCGCGCCCGCCGCGGCGGTGTGCCTCTTCGCCGGCGAGCGGCTCCTCTCGTGGTACCTCGGCGGTTTCTGATTTCTTGGCACTTTGCACGCGAATCGTGCAATGCAAATCCGCCCGATCCGCGCGCGCCCCGGGGTGCGGCTGTAATTCCTTGAAATTGCGCGCATTGAGGTACAAGGGGCGGCGCGTCCGTTGGCACGCTGTTTGCGTGTTCGAGCGAATCGAGGAGATAGGACCACCCGGTACAGGGGTGTGCCGGTATCGGTTTCCGCACATTACACGATGAACGCCCGATCGTTTTCGGGCGCGGTATCTGAAAAAGGTTGGTGCGAGCATGATCTCTTTACCGTTCCTCAAGCGGAAGGGCTCCACGGTGGGACTCGACATCGGCTCGAGCCTCATCAAGGTCATCGAGATCGACCATTCGGGAGGGCGGCCGACGCTCACCCATTTCGGTCTCCACAGGCTCGCTCCCGAGGCCATCGTCGAGGGCGAGATCATGGACCGCGACCTCGTTATCGATGGGATCAGGCAGTGCATGGAAAAGGCGGGCGTCACGGCGAACTCGGTCGTCTCCGCCATATCCGGGCGCGCCGTGATCGTGAAGAAGGTCGTCATGGACAAGATGTCGGCCCAGGACGCCCAGGAGGCGATCTTCTGGGAAGCCGAACAGCACGTTCCGTTCGACATCGACGACGTCTGCCTCGATTTCCAGATACTCAAGGAGGACGCGGGCGCGAACCAGATGGAGGTGCTCCTCGTCGCGGCGAAGAAGGACATGGTCAACACCCATGCGAATCTCATCCGCGACGCCGGTTTTTCGCCCGTCGCCATCGACGTCGACGCCTTCGCGGTGCAGAACTGCTTCGAACAGGGCCGCTTCGACGGCGGCGAGGCCGGTTCGAAGAAGGTGATCGGACTCGTCAACATCGGCAGCGACGTCACCAATATCAACATCATTCAGGACGAGTGCCCCCAGTTCACGCGCGACATCAGCGTGGGGAGCAACAACTTCGCGGAGATCATCCAGAAGGAGATGGGCGTCGCATTCGACGAGGCGCACGCGATCGTTTCCGGCACGCTCGGCGACCGCGACCCCGTCAAGGTCAAGGAGCTCATCCGGCAGGGCGCCAAGGATCTCTCGCTCGGCATCGAGCGGAGCGTATCCTTCCTCAAGGCCGCCGGAGACGCCGACGCGATCGAGGAGATCGTCCTGAGCGGCGGCGGCGCCACGATCCCCTTCCTCAAGGATATTCTGGCCGAGAAGCACGGCATCGAGATCTCGATACATAATCCCCTCGCCGGCATCGAGTGCCGCGAAGGCGTATTCGGCGAGCATGAGGCCGAGATCGACGCGATCGCCCCGCTGCTCACGGTGGGCATCGGTCTCGCACTGAGAAAGGCGGGAAAAGAATGATAAAGATCAACCTGCTTCCGCGCGAGGAGCGGATCAAACGGCGCGAGTTCAAGCTCCCGCAGCTCTCGACCGTCTACCTGGTCGGCGGCGTGGCGCTCTTTGTCTCGGCGCTTCTCGTGACGGGATTCATGCAGCAGCAGAAGATCCGCTCGCTCAACGGAAAGATCGCGGCTGCGAACGAGGAATCGCGGAAGCTCGCCCCGCAGCTCGCGAAGATCAAGGAGATCACGAGGGAGCGCGAGGAAGTGGATCGCCGGCTCGGCATCATCGCCGACCTCGACCGGTTCCGTTACTACCGGGTGAAGCTCCTGAACGACGTCAGCACCAGCCTCCCCGCGAACTGCTGGCTGACCGGCTTCGCCGAAATGACTCCCAATCAGTTCTCGATCGACGGCGTCGCGTTCTCGAACTACACGGTCGCGGACATCATGACGAATCTCGAAACGTCCGCGACGGTGACCAAGGTCGACCTCACGCTGGCGGAGAAGGGGAAGATCAAGGAACGCGAGGTCATGAAATTCAAACTCGTCGCGAATGCCAGGCCGCAGTAGCGGCGGGAAGAGAGGTCGAACGCCATGGCCATGGATTTCAAGGACCCCGCGGTTCAAAAGGGAATCATCATCGGGATACTGTGCGCGATCATCGGGTACGTCTATTTCTTCACCTCGTTCCTGCCGTTCTTCCATCACCCGATGCGCGCTCAGATCGTCTCGCTCACGTCCGAGTACGAGAAGATGAGCGCCGAGCTCGAGAAGGCGCGCCGCACCGTCGGCAACCTTCCGAAGCTGGAAGCCGAGTACAACCGGCTCCACGAGAAATGGATCGCCGCCCAGGGGCTGCTGCCGGCCGATAAGGAGGTCGCCGATCTCCTCCGGAAGGTGACGCGCATCGGAAGCCAGGCGGGGATCGATTTCCTGCTCTTCGAGCCGAAGCAGCCGGTGCCGCGCGAGTTCATAACGGAGAATCCGGTCAAGGTGAAGGTGCGGGGCGAGTACCACCAGCTCGGCATCTTCCTGTCGAAGGTCGCGAACCTCGACCGGATCGTCAACGTTTCGGGTATCGCCGTCAAGGCCGTCGAGAAGACGGGAAACAGCAAGGACGACAGGGCTCTGCGCACATATACCATCGAAGCAGAGATGACGCTCACGGCATATACGCTCGTGGAAGGGGGTGCGACGATCGATGAGAATCCAGCCGGGACGACTCATAAAAAGGCTCGCGGGAATTCCTAAGATCGCGTGGAAGGTCCTCTGGGTGCTCGCCGCGGCGGGCATCGTCGCGGGGGCGCCGCACGCCGCTTGCGCCGAGCAAAGCGCGCCGGCCAAGGCGGCGGAGCCGACGGCGGCCGCCGTGGCCGTGGACTCGCTCCACGCCGAGGGCGTGACGCTGCGCGACAAGGGCTACTACTATCAGGCCTTCAACCTGCGCGATCCCTTCACGAGCCTCATCGCCGGGCAGTTCGAGGAGACGGGCGAGCTCGACATCGTCGACGTCTACGCGGTCCGGCTCGTCGGCATTCTCTCGGGCGGCAGGAACAGGTACGCCATGCTCGAGGACAACAACGGCTACGCCTACATCGTGAAAGCGGGCGATCCCGTCCGGAACGGCAACGTCGTTTCGGTGACCGATCGGTCGCTCGTCGCGCGAGTCACGGTATTCGGTCAGACAAGCACGGTAACCCTCCGTCTGGAGGAGAAAAAGAGCAAAGGAGAATAGCGATGCACGGGATCAGACGAATGGTGATAGCCGGTTCACTCCTCGTACTGCCCTTGCTGGCCCTGTCCGTGGGCGCCGCCCAGAACGAGATCTACGGCGTGAACGTCGTCCCGGGTGAGGGCATCGTTCGCATCGAGATCAGCAAGGCCGGGGACGTGACCTTCAATGCGTTCATGATGAACGAGCCCGACCGGCTCGTCGTCAACTGCGTCGGCGCGGTGTACAACGTGCCGTGGCAGGAGAAAGCGGTCCAGAGCTCGCTCGTGAACAAGGTTCGCACGAGCCAGTTTCAGGTGGACCCCCTCGTCATAAGCCGCGTCGTGGTCGATCTCGCCTCGCCCGTCGAGTACCGCATGTACGCCGAGGGCTCGAAGGAGATCATCGAGATAACGGCGCGCGGGGCCGCGGCGCCGAGCGCCGAGGCCGTGGAAACGGTCCGCCTGCTCGAGCCCGTGGGCGCGGGCGCGCCCTCGGCGCCGAAGCCGGCGCCGCAACCGCCGCTCGTGCAGGCCGAGATGGGGCCCATGCTGCCGTATCTGCCCGCCGTCGCTCCGAGCCCGGAGCCGGCGGCTCCCGCGCAGGCGCCGAAAGCGGCCGAAACGCCGCAGCCCGCTCCTGCGCCCGTCGCGGCGCCCCTTGCGCCGAGCGCTCCTGCGGCTCCCGTTCCGGCGGCCGCGCCGGTCGTCGAGAGCCCGAGCGCGTGGCTCGCCGACAAGAGCGCCGAGGCGCCGAGCAACCTGACGCTCACCGAGGAAGACAATCCCTATTCGGCGTTCGCCGAATACGAGAAGGCGAAATCCCCGTCGTGGAACGAGACGTACGCGCGCGGCAATCCGCCGGCGGGCGGCGGCGCGCCGATGGGCTCGAACCGCATCACCCTCGACGCGCAGGGCGCCGATCTCAAGACGGTGCTCCGCACGATCTCGGATTATTCCGGCAAGAACATCATCTACGGCCCCGACGTGAAGGGCGAAGTGTACGTTCACATCAAGAACGTGCCCTGGGAAGAGGCGCTCGACATCCTGCTCCGCGCCCACGGGTACGGGTACCGCGAGGAGTACGGGATGATCCGCGTGAGCGAGCTCTCGAGACTCATGAAGGAAGAGCTCGAGATCCAGACGGCCGAGCGGAAGAAGGACGAGCTCCTGCCGCTGCGGACGAGGATCATCTTCGTCAACAACTCGAAGGCCGAGGAGCTCAAGAACGCGCTCCAGAACATCGTTTCGCAGCGCGGCAAGATCGACGTCGACAAGGGCTCCAACTCGCTCATCGTCAACGACACCGAGCCCGTGATCGATAAGATCGCCGAGATGGTGAAGACGCTCGACGTGAAGACTTATCAGGTCGATATCAACGCGAAGCTCGTCGAGATCGACGTCGAGGCCACCCGCGAGCTCGGCATCAACTGGGGTCTCCTGAACCTCCAGTCGGCGAGCATCGGCGGCGCCGCGAGCGTCGACGTCGGTTCGGGCATCCCGAGCTCCGACGGGACGATCAAGTTCGGCAGCGTCCGCTCGTGGGGCGAGATCACCGGCATCATCGAGATGCTCGAGAAGTCGAACAAGGCCAACATCATCTCCAATCCGCGCATCACGACGATGGACAACCGCGAGGCGAGCATCATCGTGGGCAAGGAAATTCCGCTCATCGTCGCCGACGAGGCGGGGAACCCGATCACCCAGCTCACGAAGATCGGCATCATTCTGCGGGTGACCCCGCACGTGAACGCCGACCGGACGATCACGCTCGATCTCCATCCCGAGGTGAGCGAGCTCCAGTCCGAGGCGACGGCGCAAGGCGGCGTCATCATCTCGATGAACGAGGCGGATACCCGCGTCAACGTGAAGAACGGCGAGACGGCGGTCATCGGCGGCCTCATAAAGAACGTCAGGTCGACCTACCGGCGCGGCGTGCCCGTGCTGAAGGACATCCCGTTCCTCGGCGCGCTCTTCTCGTCGAGCTCCGTCGCCGAAAGGAAGCAGGAGCTCGTCGTCTTCGTGACGCCGACGATCGTGGAATAGGTTTGCCCCCTCCACTCACCGTGGTGGCCCCCGGAGGCGACTTCGAGCCTCCGGGGGATTTTTATTTCCCCTTGCTCCGCTGTATCTCGTTATGTATGCTGATGCCTTGCAAACTCATGTTTTGCGGCGGGGAGGTGCCGCTCCCGTGCGTGTCATCGCGGGCGCCAAAAAGGGGCTCGATCTTCGCTGCGGGCATGGACCGCGGTTCCGGCCGACGCAGCAGCTCGTCAAGGGCTCCGTGTTCGACACCATCGGAGCGGCGATCGCGGGGGCGACTTTCCTCGATCTCTTCGCGGGCTCGGGCGCCATGGGGATCGAGGCGCTGAGCCGCGGCGCCGCGCGCGCGGTGTTCGTCGAGCAGGAGCACCGGATACTCCGGGCGCTGCGGACGAATCTCGAGCGGTGCGGGTTCGGCCCCGACCGGGCCGAGGTCCGCATCGGCGACGCCGTCCGGTTCCTCGCCCGGGCCGCGGCGGCGGGGTCTTCGTTCGACGTCATCTACGCCGATCCGCCCTACGAGGGCGCGACGGCCCAGAAGGTCGTCGACGCCGCCGCGGCCTCGCCGCGGCCCCTGTGCCGCCTCCTCGTCGTCGAGCACGGGAATCCCCTGTTCGCGGCGGCGGGCGGCGCTCTCGAGCTCGAGAGGACGCGGCAGTTCGGGGGAACGAAGGTATCCTATTTCCGGTACCGGAAGAAAGGCGCAGCCGATGAAGGGCGGGACGGCACTCTACCCGGGGACGTTTGACCCGATCACGAACGGCCACGTCGACCTCGTGAGGCGCGCGGCGCGGATCTTCGAACGCGTGATCGTCGCGGTCGCGAAGGGCGCGCACAAGAACCCCTTTCTCACCCTCGAGCAGCGGACGGCGCTCGCGCGGGAGAGTCTCGAAGGGATCGACGGGGTCGAGGTCGTTTCGTTCGAGTGCCTCCTCGTCGACGAGTTCCGAAAACGGAAGGTGAACGTCGTCATACGGGGGCTGCGGGCGGTGTCCGATTTCGAGTACGAGCTCATGATCGCCCTCATGAACCGCAAGCTCGATCCGAACTTCGAAACGGTGTTTCTGATGCCGAGCGAGCAGTACATCTATCTCCACAGCTCGCTCGTCAAGGAGATATATCAGCTCGGCGGCGAGATCAATTGTCTCGTCCCCCCGGCGGTGCCGAAACGACTCAAGGAATGGAACGTCAGGTAGCGTAATCAAAGGAGGAAGTCCGGTGGCAGATGTGCTCAGCAAGCGCGCGCGCTCTCTCGAGCCGTCGTTGACGCTCAGCCTCACGGCCAAGGCGAAAGACCTCAAGGCGAAGGGAGAGAACGTCGTCGGACTCACGGCGGGGGAGCCCGATTTCGACACCCCCGACGTCATCAAGGAAGGCGCGATCGAGGCCATACGCCGCGGCGAGACGAAGTACACGGCCGCGGAGGGGATCCTGCCGCTCCGCAAGGCGGTCGCCGAGGTGTACAGCGCGCAGCTCGGCGTGCCGTACGGCCCGGCGGACGTCGTGATCTCGCACGGCGCCAAACATTCGATCTACAACGCGCTCTTCGCGCTCACCGATCCCGGGGACGAGGTGCTCGTCCTCTCGCCGTACTGGACGAGCTATCCCGACATGGTGAAGATCCTCGGCGCCCGTCCCCGCATCGTCGAGCTCTCGAGGAAGACCGAGTACAAGCTCACGCCCGAGATCTTCCAGAAGCAGCTCTCGCGAAAGAAGAAGCCGCGCCTCCT
>DHHN01000211.1:19100-27141 GCA_002403295.1 bacterium UBP1_UBA4771
CGATGACGGGCTGGCGCGTGGGCTACGCGCTCGCCGACAAGGATGTCGCGTATCGCATGGCCGCGTTCCAGGCGCACGCCACCGGCTGCCCGAACTCGATCTCGCAGTGGGCGGCCCTCGAGGCGATCCAGAAGGGCGAAGAGGCGCGCGAGGAGATGCGCGTCGAGTTCGAAAAGCGGAAAACCCTCTTCGGCAACAGGCTCGCGCGGATCCCCTCGATCTGGTACCCGGAGCCGGGCGGAGCCTTCTACTACCTCGTCGACGTTTCGAAGCTCTACAAGAAGTGCAACGCGAAGAACAGCTTCGATTTCTGCGAGAAGCTGCTCGCCGAGCAGGGCCTCGTCGTCATCCCGGGCGGGGCCTTCGGATGCGACAAGATGATCCGCTTCTCCTTCGCGGCATCCGAGAACGACATCAACCGGGCGCTCGACCGCTTCGAGAATTTCGTCAAGAAATACTCGAGCTGATGAGTGTATCTAATTGAAATGAATATCGATACGGGCCTTGCCGCTTGAGGGGAAGGCCCGTTTTTCAATCATGCGCGGGCGCGGCACATATCGCAGGGAGATCGAATCGATCGCCGGAGCCGTCCGGGGCGCGGCGGTGCGCACCGGGCCGCGCTTCACGATCCCGTACGGGTTCGACGCCACGGGGCTTCGCGGGGAATGCGGCGGCGTCGCGTTTCCGCGCGGGCTCGAGGATCTCGCGGCGCTCCTCCGGGAGGCCGGAAGGCGCGGCGTGCCGGTCTTCATGCGCGGCGCGGGATCGGGATTCTCCGGCGGATCGGTCCCGCGGGGCGGCGGGCTCGTAATATCGACCGAGCACATGCACCGCGTGCTGTCTTTCGATCCCGGCCGGCGCGAGGTCGAGGTCGAGGCGGGGGTGGTGAATCGCGAGCTTCAGGACTATCTCGAGGCGCGGGGCTTCTTCTATCCGCCGGATCCCGCGAGCCTCAACTTCTCGACGATCGGCGGCAACGTCGCCGAGAACGCGGGCGGTCCGCGCGCCTTCAAGTACGGGGTGACGAGGCGATACGTGCGATCGCTCACCTGGGTCACGGCGGAAGGAGCGGTCGTCGAGCGTTCGGCGCCCGATGGCCCCGCGGCGCTCCTCGTCGGGGCCGAGGGGACGCTCGGCGCGATATACTCCGCGCGCCTCGGCGTGCTGCCGGCGCCCGAAGCGTTTCGAACGTATCTTCTCGAGGGCGGGGGCGCTGCCGGGGCGCTCGGCTTCGCCGCCGGGATGATCGCCGCCGGTCTCTCGCCCGGCGTGCTCGAGTACATCGACGCGAAGACGATGCGGTGCGTCGGGGAGCACTGCTGCCTCGGCGGGATCGGAAACCGGGCCGACTATCTCTTCGTGGAGTTCGACGGCGAGCCCGGCGTCGTCTCGGCCGAAGCCCGCGCGTTCGAGGAAATGGCCCGCCGCGCCGCGGCGGCCGTCCGGCCCGCGCGCGACGCCGCGGAGCGGGAGTATCTCTGGAAACTCCGCCGCTCGGTGAGCCCGAGCCTCGCGCGGAGAGGCGTGACGAAGGTCAACGAGGACGTTTCGTTTCCCCTCGGACGGCTCCCGGAGGCGGCGCGCGCCGTCCAGGAGCTCGCCCGGGAATACGACCTCGACTGTTACCTCTTCGGGCACGCGGGGGACGGCAACATGCACGTGAACGTCATGACCGACCGCCGGCGCGCCGAGGAGATGGAGCGCGTGCACCGCTTCGTCGAGCGGCTCTTCGCGCTCGTCGTTTCGCTCGGCGGGGCGCTGAGCGGCGAGCACGGCATCGGCCTCACGAAGAGCCCGTATCTCGGCATGGTATTCTCCGAGGCGGAGCTCGCGCTCGCGCGGGAGATCAAGCGGGCGATGGATCCCGGGATGATTCTCAATCCGGGAAAATATTTCAATGGTGGCGGAGCCGCGGCCGCGGCCCGGTCCGGCTGAATGCGCCGGGGGAGAAGAGATGTTCATCGATCGCGTCAAGATAGAGGTCAAGGCAGGCAAGGGCGGCGACGGCTGCGTGAGCTTCCGCCGCGAGAAGTACGTCCCCCGCGGCGGGCCCGACGGCGGCATGGGCGGCTCGGGCGGCGACGTGATCGTGCGCGTCGATCCGCAGCTTCGCACGCTGCTCGATCTGTACTACCGCAAGACCGTCAAGGCGGGTCGGGGGAGGCACGGCCAGGGAAAGAACATGACCGGCGCGAACGGCGCCTCCGAGGCCATCGGCGTGCCGCCCGGAACGATCATCGAGGACGCGGCGACCGGCGAGATCCTGGCCGATCTCGAGAAGGACGGGGACGAGATCGTCGTGGCGCGCGGCGGCAGGGGAGGGCGGGGCAACTACACCTTCCGCTCCGCGCGGAATCAGGCACCGCGCCAGCATACCCTCGGCGGGCCGGGCGAGGAGCGCGCGCTCGTTCTCACCCTCAAGCTCATCGCCGACGTGGGGCTCGTCGGGCTTCCGAACGCGGGGAAATCGACGCTGCTGCGCGCGGTGAGCGACGCGCATCCCGTCGTCGCGCCGTACCCCTTCTCGACCGTCGAGCCCGTGCTCGGCATGGTGAAGCTCGACACCGGCGCCTCCTTCTGCATGGTCGACATTCCGGGGCTCATCGAGGGGGCCCATCGCGGCAAGGGGCTCGGGATCCAGTTCCTGCGGCACGTCGAGCGCTGCCGCGCGCTCATCTTCATCGTCGAGGCCGTCGGGGAAACGCCGCCCGAGGCGGCTCTCGAGCAGTTGAGAGGCGAGCTTCGCTCCTATAGCGAGGCGCTTCTCGAGAAACCGCACCTCATCGCGCTCAACAAGTGCGATCTCCTCGCGCCGGGGGAGAAGGAGCCGCGGCTGCGGCACGGAAAGGCGGAGCGCGTCTTCAGGATCTCGGCCCTCGAGAAAAAGAACCTCCGGCCGCTTCTCGCCGCGGCCTACCGTCTCGTCTCGACGGAGTCGCGGGAGAAGCCCTGATCCCTGCGCGCGGCGCCCGCGGGCCGCGCGCGTCCGCGAGACGGCCTACGACGGATTCGCGAGAGACCCCATGAAGAGGATGAGGCCCGTTTCGCCGTCGACGATCGCGAAGAAGAACGGCCGATCGCAGACCATCTCGAACCGCTTCGGCGGCTCCATGACGGAGGTGACGCGGATCTCGACGCTCGTCACCGCGGCCGCCTCGGTCCCCTTCTCGTTCACCTCGCAGAACGTCTTGTGAATGACGTCGTGGATGTAGGCGTTCACGCCGGGCACCGAGAGCATGCCGCTGAAATCGGCGTTCGTCCCGTCGAAGGCGATTCCCATGCCGAGCTCCGAGAGGGCCCGCCGCAGCTTCGCTTTGTACTCGATCGTGAAACGCGGGAGGGCGATGCGCCCGTCGCGCTTCGTGAACCCCTCCATCCAGCCCTTCCACGTCTCCGCGGAGAGCTTCGCGTGGAACTCAGCGAGGTTCGACGCCTCATCCGGGAGGAACACGTACATGCCGATCCGCCCGTCCCCGTAGGGGAGGCGCGCCGCCTGAAAGCCGTCGCCCTCGAGATAGGAATATTTCCCGGATTGCTTCATCATCGGCGCGCGGACGTCGCCGCCCGCGCCGTGAAAGACCTCTTCCGCGGTGAGAGATTCGTCGAACTCCGTCTCCCACGCGCCTTTGAAGTAGATCGCGTTGATGAGAAAGAGGACCGCCGCGGGATCGATGCGGTCGACGATATCCCGGATCTTGCCCTTCGTATTCCCGGCGACCCACGCGTTGATGACGCCGGGCGACTCGGGATTCGCGAAATCGAGCGATCTCAACTCGGCGCCGTAGGAGCGCTTGTTCCTCTCGAGGAACGGCTTCTTGAAGTCGACCCCCTGCCGCCCCCAGAGCGAGTTCGCGACGGCGAGCTCCACGTTCTCGATGGGGGCTTTCATGCCGGCGATGAGCGCCGAATCGGCCGCGTTCACGGCGCCGGGATCCGTCGTGGGGAGGCGGAGGGTGCGGGCCATCGCCTCGCGGGTCTCGCCGGCCGAGCCGTTCCACGTCATCGCGAGGGCGAAGCCGACGCTCGCGGGCGAGATGAAGACGTTTTTCCCGGCATCGGCCGCCGCGGTCTTGAGGTAGAGATCGATGCCGAACGCGGAGTAGGACGCGACGGCGGCGCCGCGATCGAGGCGCGGGCCGGCCGCCTCGGATTCGGCCCTCGTCCGGCACGATTGGGGAATCGCCGCGGCGAGACACACGATCGCCGCGGCGGCGAGCTTCGCGAAACGGATATTCATGGCGGCACCTCCCGCCGCCGGTGCGGGCGCCCCGCGCGCGGGCTTCCGACGGCTCTTGCAAGCATGATACAACAAATTCTTGCCGAAGTCTCCGATGCGATGATAGCCTCCGCTTCGAGGCGGGGCAACGGAATTCACGACCCCGCCCGAGGAGGTGCGTTGCGATGCGGAGCGTATTCGCAAGATGTGCGCTCGCGGCCTTCGCGATCGCCGCGCTCGCCGGCTGCGGGGGCGAGCGGCGTTCGGAGGACGAGATCCGGCTCTACCCCATGGACACGACCGAGGGGATCGTCACCCGGGACGGCATAGCGATCGATCCGACGATCAAGGTGACCGGCACGTCGTCCCTCAAGATCACGGCGGCCGATTCCATCACCGTCCATCTCTACGACACGGGCGACATCGATATCGAGAACGCGCGTCTCGTCTATCGGGCGCGCCTTCGCACGGAGAACGCCGCGGGCCCCGTCTATCTCGAGATGTGGTGTCGTTTCGCGGGGGGGCGGGAGTATTTCTCGCGCGGCGTCGAGCGGCCGCTCACGGGCACGAACGAGTGGACGACCGTGGAGATCCCGTTTTTTCTCAAGGCCGGCGAGAACCCCGACAACGTGAGGCTCAACCTCGTGATCGCGGGAGCGGGCACCGTGTGGATCGACGACGTGCGCCTCATCCGGGCGCCGCTGTGAGCGAGACCGGCGCGGCCGGGCGCGGATGAGCGACCGCCTGAGGGAGATATTTTCCGAGATCCCCGCGCGATACGAGCGCGTGAACCGCGTCCTCACCTTCGGCCTCGACGCGGTCTGGCGGCGGGCCGCGGCGAACGCCGCCGTCGCCGCCGGGGGCTCGCGGTTTCTCGACGTCTGCACGGGGACGGGGGAGACGGCGCACTTGATCACGCGTCGCGCCGCCCCGGGAGCGCTCGTCGTCGGGGCCGATTTCACGCCGCCCATGATGCGCGAGGGGCGCCGGAAGCGGGGGCGGGAACGCATAGCCTTCGTCGCCGCCGCCGCCGCGGCGCTTCCCTTTCCGGACGGCGCCTTCGACGTCGTCACGATCTCGTTCGCGACGCGCAATCTCAACGTCTCGCGGGCGGATCTGCTGGCCGCCTTCCGCGAGTTCCGCCGCGTGCTGCGCCCGGGCGGCGTCTTTCTCAACCTCGAGACGAGCCGGCCGCCGATGCGCGTCGTCCGGGAGATATTTGATTTTTACGCCCGTCACGCCGTCGGCCGCGCCGGCAGAATTATGACTGGCTCGGCCGACGGATATGCGTATCTTTCCGGTACGCTCCGGAGCTTTTGCGGAGCCGATGAGCTCGCCGCCGTCATCGCGGAGGCGGGATTCGCGAGCGCCTCCTTCCGGCGGCTCTCGCTCGGGGTCGTCGCGCTGCACGCCGCGACGAAGTGATCCGCCGCGCCGCGCGCGCGGCGGATTCCGCGGAATCGCATGAAGACCGTTTCGTGAACGCCATGATCACCGTCTCGAACGTTCGCAAGCATTTCAAGGACGTGCGCGCCGTCGACGGCGTGACGCTCGAGTTCGCGAAGGGCTCCTACGTGGCGCTGCTCGGCCCGAACGGCGCCGGCAAGACGACCCTCGTCGAGATGATCGAGGGGATCCAGAAGCCCGACAGCGGCGAGATCCGCATCCTCGGGCGCGGCTGGGCGCGCGACGAGCGCTACCTTCGCGGCGTCCTCGGCGTCGCCCTGCAGGAGACGAATTTCATCGACAAGATCACGGTCGGCGAGACGCTCGACCTCTTCGCGAGCTTCTTCGGGCGCGGCCGCGACGCGGCGCCGCGCATCCTCGAGCTCATCCGGCTCACCGAGAAGCGCCGCAGCTACGTCATGAACCTCTCGCACGGCATGCGGCAGCGCCTGAGCCTCGGCATCGCGCTCATCAACGATCCCGAAATTCTCATCCTCGACGAGCCCACGACGGGGCTCGATCCGAACGCGCGCCGCGAGGTCTGGGACGTGCTCCGCGGCCTGCGCTCCCGCGGCACATCGCTCCTCCTCACGACGCACTACATGGAGGAGGCGGAAACCCTCTGCGACGACATCGTCATCATGGACCGCGGCAGGGTGCTCGCGCGCGGGACGATCGACGAGCTCGCCGCGCGGTACGGCGACGAGGCGAGAACGGTGCGGCGGCGGCGGGAGAGCCGGGCCGTCAGCCTCGACGACATCTTCGTGGCGCTCACGGGAAGGCATCTCGATGAATAGGGCGTTCCGCAACCTCGTCGCGCTCCAGTTCAAGGAGTTCTTCCGCGAGCCGGAGATCATCTTCTGGGCCTTCGTCCTGCCGATCGTCCTCGCGTGGCTTCTCGGCGTCGCGATCGGATCGAGCAACGGCCTCACGCGGACGGTCGGCGCGGTCGAGAGCGACGAGGCGCCCCGGGAATACTGGGAGGAGTGGATCGCGAACGCGCAGGCGGCGCTCGCGGCGGCGGCGCCCGATACGGCGGCTGCCGGCGAGGGCGCCAGGGACGACGCAGGCGGCATCTCGTTCCGCGTTTTATCGCGCGACGAGGCGATTCTCGCCCTGAAAAAGGGGAAGATATCGCTCTTCGTCGAGCGCGGGCCGGCGGGGGAGGGGGTGCGCTACTCCTTCGACCCGCGGAACGGCGAGGCGCGCATGACCCACCTCCTCGTCGAGAGCGCGCTCGGCGGCGGGGGCGCGGCCACGGGAAACACCGTCGCCGCTCTCGAGGTGCAGGGGACGCGCTACATCGATTACCTCGTCCCGGGGCTTCTCGCCATGGACATCATGAGCTCGGTTCTCTGGGGCATCGGCTGGGTGCTCATCGAGATCCGCATCAAGAAGCTCCTGCGGCGGATGGCGGCGACCCCGATGCACAAGTCGATGTTCCTCTTCTCCCACTTCACGGCGCGCCTCATCGTGAATGCGATCGAGTTTCTCGCGCTCTTCCTCTTCGCGCGCTGGTACTTCGGGGTCAGGGTGCAGGGGAGCGTGCCGGCTCTCGTCGCGGTCTTCATCGCCGGCAGCGTGGCGTTCACCGGCATCGCGATCTTCGTCTCCTCGCGCACCGCCAATCCCCGCGTCGGAAACGGGCTCATCAACGCCGTCACCTTCCCGATGATGCTGCTGTCCGGTATCTTCTTCAGTTACAATCAGTTTCCCGAATGGTCCATAAAGTTCGTCAAGGTCCTTCCGCTCACGATGCTCGCCGACGCCATGCGGAGCATATTCAACGAAGGGGCGGGCTTCGCCGAGGTCGGCGTTCCCGCCCTGATACTCGTGGCTGTAGGCTGCGTGTTCTTCGCGGCGGGCATGAAGATGTACAAATGGTACTGACGGCCGCCGGCGCGGCGCGCGGCGGCGGATCGATCGTTCCCGGCGCGGCGCGGCGCTCATAGTCGATGTTGCAGCCGCGGGGCGGGCGCTGCTATATTCCGACCATGCTCGTACGGCGGCTCGCGACCCTCGCATTCATACTCGGCTCGCTTATCGCGGCGCCCCGGCATGTCCGCGCGGCGGAGATCGATTCCACGGCCGCCCGCGTGGATCCGCTCTCCCGCGAAGGCGCGCTCAGGGTCTACCTCGAGGGATACTCGTCGAGCTACGTGAAGGACAACATCCCCTTCGTGAACTACGTCCGCGACGCCCGCGCAGCCGATCTCCACATCATCGTGAGCTATATCGGCACGGGCTCGGGCGGCGGGGAATACAGCATCGAGCTGCTGGGGCGCGGGCGGTTCGCCGGCATGAGCGATAC
This sequence comes from bacterium UBP1_UBA4771, assembly GCA_002403295.1. GTDB lineage: Bacteria > Krumholzibacteriota > Krumholzibacteriia > Krumholzibacteriales > Krumholzibacteriaceae > SSS58A. Next base: position 27,074 of record DHHN01000211.1, read on the forward strand.
GCTTCGCTACTTCTCGGGTCCGACCGAGATCGGGGACGATACGAAACAGGCCGTCGTGCGCACTCTCA
>DHHN01000113.1:0-6790 GCA_002403295.1 bacterium UBP1_UBA4771
CCGCGCTACTCCGTCCGCTCGACGACGGGGCCGGAGCACGACAAGCTATTCGTCATCGAGGTGAAGGTGCGCGGCAAGGACGTCGGCAAGGGGCGGGGCAAGAGCAAGAAGGACGCCGAGCAGATGGCGGCGAAAGAGGCGCTCCACACGCTGCGGAAGCGCCACTAGAAAGGAACCGGTGGGCGCGAACAACAAGGCGATACGTGTTCCCTACGCCGTCGGGGGCGACCCGGACGCGTTCTGCGCCGAATGCAAGCTCCCCTGCAACCTCGAGGAGATGAACGTCGATTGCCACCGCCGGTTCTTCCTCCACGGCCTCACGAACTGCTCGTACTTCGTCTACGGGTACTGTTTCCTCGTCGACCAGCCGGGCTGCGTGTTCGACAACGGCGGGCGGCACGACGAATACTGGATTCATCTCCTGAACTCCTATTTCCACCGGACCGAGGGGGAGTCGAAGGATCCGCAGTTCGCCGCGCGCCGCGCCGAGGTGCTCCGCCTCGTCGAAACGCAGATCGAGGGACGAACGGTCTATCTCTGCCGTTATATCGAGGAGTATTACCAGCAGATCATGGGGACGGGCGGGGGGCTTTCCGACGAGATGCAGTCGCGCCTCGACGAGGCGTACCTCTCGCTCCTCAGGGGAATCAGCAGAAAACCCGACTGACGCGCTAGAAGCGGTACGCTCCCGAGACGACGAACTCGACGACGTCCCGCGTTTCGGAGAAAAGCGTCCGGCCGTCCGCGCCGGACGTCGTCTTCGTGTAGCCGCCGAAGACGACGGCGGCGTCGAGCGAGAGCACGCGGTCGATGACGCCGCCGACGCCGAGGCTCCAGAACCGGCGGCTGCGCGGCGTCTCGAAGTCGGCGATCACCGAAAGCGGCGAGTCGTCGGCGATGTAGGCGATCTCCTCGACGCTCGAGAGCTCGAGGGGCACGTAGGCGTACCCGGCGCGAACGCTCACGGGCGCCATCGGAAGCCGCGCCTCGGCCCCCGCGCGGAAGCTCCACACGCCTTCGAGCACCTGCCGCTTGCCGGGATCGATCTCGCTGCGGATCGTGAGGCCGTTGTATTTCGTCTGCGAATAGTCGGCGTACGAGACGTCGGCGCCGACCGTGAGGAGGGGGAGCGTGAGGGCGAGGCCGCCGCTCCACTTCATCGGCAGCGTGTAGTCCTCCTCGATCGCGCCGGTCAAGGGGTCGGTCGTCCAGCCGCCGCCGGCCGTGTAGTCCCCCGTGTAGCGGGTCGTGCCCACGCCGTCGAACGAGAGCCATGCCGGGCTCGTGAAGGAGAAGCCCGCGCGGAGCGCCTCGCCGAAGCGAACGAGGAGCCCGACGTTGAAACTCACGCCGTCGAGGTCGAGCGAGACGTCGTCTCGCCAGAAGGCCTGCGAATCCGCGTCGGCGTAGTTGATCTCCTCGCCGATTTCGATCGACTCGTCCCAGATCGCGATGCCGGCTCCGATGGATACGCTCGGCGAGACGTCGACCCCGACGCCGAAGCAGTACTGATACAGCGTGCCGGTCTGAATGTACGTGTTCTCCGCCGTGGCGGGTATGCCGGGCAGGTACGCGTTCTTGATCGATTCGAGGCTCGAGTTGCCCGCCTGGAAGACGCCGAATCCGAGGACGAGGCTCCCGCGGTACGTGGGGTAGGGATACACGCCCGCGATGTGGCCGAGCGTCGTGCTCGTGTTGGGCTGCGCCGAGCTCAACGGCCGATAGTAGTTCGTGACGTCGTCGCCGCGCTGGTGGAGGCTGATCGAGATTTCGTTGCTCCTCGCCTCGACGAGTCCCGCCGGGTTGTAGAGGAGCGCGAAGACGTCGTCGCCGGCGGCCGTATAGGCGCCGCCCATCGCGAGCGGCCGCGCCCCCGTGCCGGGAAGCGAGAGCACGCCGAGCCGCTCGAGGGCGAGACCCGCGAGGATCTGAGCGCGCACGAGGCACGGCGATGCGGCGATCGCCGCGAAAAGCGCGACGGCGAGCGTCAAGCGCAGGGCTTTTCTCATGGCCGCTCCTTTTTCTTGTCGGTGGTTTTCTTCTCGTCGCTGGATTCCCCGGCTTTTTCCTCGACCTCCCGTTTCACGGGGGTCTTGGGCTCGGGGACTTGTTTCTTGATGGTCTCGGCGGCCTTGTCCTTCGACGCGTTCGCGTCGTCGCGCGCCTTCGCATCCTTCGCCGGATCGACGACCATGCCGCCGGCCGGCATTCCGGGGCCGACGACGTCGCTCTGCGGGCGAATGGGCGTCGAGGGATCGATGGAGCGGGTCGGCACGATGATATCCCGTTCGTCGTCCGCGACGGGCGAACGGCGAAACGGACGATGCCGCGAGGGAGAGACGTGGCAATCGCCGCAGTGCGACACGATGACGATCTCCTGCTCGTCGTCGAATTCGTACGCGTCGGAAACGTCGGGATGCCTGATGAGCGTATAGCAGCCGGTGAGCGAGGCGGCGAGCGCGACGAAGAGAACCGGCAGAAGCGGAATTCGTTTTCCCATGCGCATGGAGCACTCTCCTGTATCCGTAGTATACGTCGCCGGCGGGGCCGTGTCAATTACATGCGGCCCGTTCCCGCGCGCCGAATCATTTGCCCGGCGCGTCTCTCTGCGCTATACTGAAAGCATGAAGAAACGGGCTTTTTCACTCGCGCGCGTCTCGCTCGCCCTCCTCATCGCGGCGGCCCTCGCCGCGCCGGGCGTCCGCGCCGCGGAGGCATACGACGAAAACGCCATCTCCGCGTTTCTCAAGGGCGCCTATCTCGAATCGCGGAACGAATTCCACGAGGCGTACAAGTATTACCTCTACGCGGCGGCGCGGGAGCCCGACAACACGCGCATCCTGCTCCGGCTCGCCAGGATCGCCGCGCGGGTCGGGGATTTCGACCGGGCGAAGGAGCACGCGGAGCGCCTTCTCGGGAGCCGCGAGCACGGGATGGAGGCGCGTCTCGTGCTCGCCGAGGTCGAGTACCGCCTCGGAAACCGGGACCGGTCGCTCGAGCTGCTCGACGAGCTGCGCGCGCGGGACGACGCGCCGCTCTTCGAGGTGCTCGGCTTCTACGCGCGCGTCGCGCAGGAAGCGGGCAAGCGCGGCGCGGCGATCGCCGCGCTCGAAGAGGCCGGAGCGATCGACGGCGCGGACGCGTCCATCTGGTACGATCTCGGCGTTCTCCGCGCGGAGCAGGGCGACATGGACGCGGCCGTTTCCGCCCTCGCGAAGGCGATCGAATGCAATCCCGACCACGGCGGCGCGCATTTCGCCCTCGCGGGCATCCACGCCGCGGCCGGCCGCCGGGCCGACGCCAAGCGGGAATACCGCGAGACCATGCGGTCAGATCCGTACTCGCGGGGCGCGATCACGGCGCTCGCCGACATGCTGTACGAGGACGGGGAATACGCCGACGGCGCGGCGCTCCTCGATCCGTTATTCCGCGACGGGAAGCTCGACGACGGCGGGGAGCTCGTGTACGGCAGGTTTCTCTACCGGGCGGGGAGGGCGGAGGACGCGCTCGCCGTGTTCGGCAAGCTCCTCGGCACGATGGGGGACCGCCCGCCCCTTCTCCGCGTCATGGCCGAGCTCGAAACGGAGCGGGGACGCCACCGGACGGCGTTCGGATACGTCAAGCGCCTGATCAAGGCCGAGCCCGAACGCTTCGAGAATTACATCGGCGCCCTCGTCATTCTCTACGCCCCGCAGGGGGCGCCCGTCTCGCCGGAGGAGGCGATTTCCCTCGACGACGCCGAGAAGCGGGAATATCTCGACGAGGCGGCGAAGCGGGTGTCCGAGGCCTCGGCGGAGAACAATTACCTCGTCGGCACCATCCTGCGCAAGGCGGGAGACCCGGCGCGCGCGGAGCCGTACCTCTTGCGCGCGGAGAAGCTCGATCCGGGGAACGAAGGCACGGGCCTCGAGCTCGCCGCCCTCTACGCCCGCATGGGACGATTCGACGACGCGCTCCGGCGGGTCGTGCCGCTCTACAACCGCAACTCCGACGACGCCTCTCTCGCGAACTTCTACGGCTATCTCCTCGCCGAAAAGGGGGAGAGCCTCGATCTCGCCGAGAAGCTCGTTTCGAAGGCGCTCGCCAAGGAACCGCAGAACGGCTACTTTCTCGACAGCCTCGGCTGGATCCGGTTCAAGGCGGGCGACCCGCGAGCGGCTCTCGACATACTCCTCTCGGCCGCGGAGAAGGCCGGTGACGATGCGGTGATCTGGGAGCACATCGGCGACGCGTACGTCGAGCTCAAGGAGAGGGTGAAGGCGCGGGAGGCCTACCGCAAATCCCTCGAGCTCGATCCGAAGAGCCGCTCCGTCGCCGACAAGATGAAGAACCTCGGAGATCGATGAGAACGGGATCCGGCAAATCCGCGATCTGCGCCTGCGTCGCCGCCGCGCTCGCGGTTTCGTCCTGCGCCGTCACGGGCAGGCGCGAGGCGCCCCTCCCGTGCGGCGACGCGCATCTCGACTGCATGCCGTTCGGCGCCTCGGGACCGGGGTGCGAGCTCGCCGGGAAGGTCCGGATCGATCTCCCGCGCTACCGGTTCCGCGGGCTCTGCCGCATTCTCCACGCGCCCGGCGGGCGGCTGCGGATCGACTTCGAGCATTCGAGCCTCTTCGGCGCGCTCCGGGAGCGCATCACGATTTTCGCCGGGGACAGCCTCGCCATTCTCGACGACGGCGGCGGAAGATCGATGGCGGGGGAGGCGGCCCTCGATCTCGTCGCCGAAGGGCTCGGCGAGAGGATCGAGGCCGACGACATCCTCTTCGCTCTGCTGCTCGCCGCTCCCCGGTGCGCGGATATGGCCGGCCCGTCCCTCGAGCGCCGCGGCGGCGCCTTCGAGCTGCGGGGGGGCTGGCGGGGCAGGGAGATCGAGCTTCGCTGCGACGCGGAGAAGGGGGTGCGATCCTTCAAACAGCGCTTCGCCGCGAGCGGGCGGCGCTATATTCTGCAATACGACGGGCTCCTCGAGGCGGCCGAGTGGCGCTATCCCCGCCACATCCGGCTCTCGCGCGAGGGCGGCCAGGAACGGATAAGTATAGAACTTGTTGATATAAAAGCAATTACACCAGACTCGCTCGAGTTCGAGGTCGGATAGAGACCGCTCGTTCGGCGGCCGCCGCCGGCCGGCGGGAGGGACGCCCGGAGGGAACTTTTCCCGCGCCGGAGTGTATCAGGATATGACGGATACGAAGAACGGAGACGACGGATTGAACAGGCCGGCGGAACTACCGTCAAGGAACATCGACCCCCGGGAGCTCACGGACGAGGAGCTCATGCTGCTCGTTCAGGAGGGTCGGAGCCGGGCCTACGACGTTCTCGTCGTGCGGTACAAGAACCGTCTCTTCACGTATCTCTTCCGTCTGCTCGGCAATCGCGACGAGGCCGAGGAGTTCGCGCAGGAGGCCTTTGTGAAAGCCTACATACACGCGGACAAGTATCGCACCGTGGCGCGCTTCTCGACGTGGCTCTACACGATCGCGACGAACCTCGTCCGCAACCGCGTACGCGCCACGAAGCGCCGTCCCGCCATGGTGAGCCTCTGGTCCGAGAACTCCGGGAGCGAGGACGACGGGAAATGGGTCGACATCCGCGACGATTCCCGGCGGCCCGACGACGAGCTCGAGCGGCGGGATCTGAAGGAGATCGTTCAGGGCGCCATCGGGCGCATCCCGGAGAAATACCGGCCCGTCTTCGTGCTCCGCGAGCTCAGCGAGATGAGCTACGAGGAAATAGCCGCCGTGACCGGCCTCAAGCTCGGCACGGTGCGTTCGCGCATAAACCGGGGGCGCGCTCATTTCAAGAAAACGGTCGCCCCGCTCATGAACGGCAGGGACTGTACGCTGAAGGGGAATGAAACATGAAATGCCGCAAAGCGCAGGAGCTGTATTTCGCGAGCCGTGACGGCTTCCTCGACGAGCCGGGGAGGATGCGGCTCGCCGAGCACCTCGGCCGCTGCCCGTCGTGCGCGCTCTTCGTCAAGGAAATGGACGCGAGTCTCTGCACGCTGGCGGATCTGCCCGAGCTCTCGCCCTCGGACGCCTTCGAATGGAACGTGAAGCGCCGCATACACGAGGAGCGCAACAGGTTCCCGCGCCGCGAGGGCCTCGCGCTCGCGGGCGCCCGGCGCTGGATGCCGGCGTTCGCCGTCGGCGCCGCCGCCGCCGCCGCGATCGTCATCGCGGCCGTCTTCGCCGGCGGCCGTCCCGGGACCCGCGAGCCGGCCGTCCGCGCACTCTCGCGCGCGGATCGCGCGCCGGCCTACGCCGGATCGCCCGCGGCCTCGCAGGGATCGTACTTCGATTACGGGCCGTCGAGAGGCTCGGCCATCCCCCGGATGGTTTCCGACAACATCCTCTCCATCGAGCCCGGCCCCGGAGGCGCCGGGGAGTCGGCGTTCCGGTTCGTCGCGGGCTCCCGCGAGGATTCGCTCGCGCGCGAGAACGAGCTTCTGCGGCGCCGGATCGACGGCCTCGAGCGCCGGATGATCCTTCTCCAGCAGGCGCTCGAGCGGGAGCGCGCGCAGCGCCTCAATTTGTCCTTGCCCTGACGGGGCGGTCTGCCCTATCGTTTCACCGGGGTGATCGACCGATGAAACGAAATCGCATTCCATCGTATTCTCTCGCCGTGTTGTGCCTCGTCGCGGCCTCGTGCAAGGGGCGCGACGCGTACCTTCCGCCTCCCGCCGGCTCCTACAGCAACGTCGTCCTCGTCACCGAATCGGGAAAGATCGAGGGGCCCGCGGAGACGATGGTCCGCGCCATCCAGCACGAGCTCGATTTCTACACGCGGA
>DHHN01000113.1:6862-18984 GCA_002403295.1 bacterium UBP1_UBA4771
ACGAGGCGGTGGGCAACGTGCTCGCCGGGCGGGTGAGCGTCTTCAAGAAGATGGACTATCCCGTGAAGGGGCAGCTCACGGTGATCGTGACGGCCGCCTCGAGCGAGACGCTCGAGCGGATCGCGGCCGGCGAGGGCGAGCTCATCCGCGGGATCATCGAGGAGGAGAACCGCGAGCGGCTTCGCGATTACCACCTCCGTTCCGAGAACGTCGAGCTCGGGAAGCTGCTCAGCGCCCGGTACGGATTCACGCTCCGCGTGCCGGCGGAGTACGCGCTCAATCAGGAACGTCCCGACGTCCCGGGCGTCGAGCTCCTCAGCCCGACGCCGAACCGCATACTCGCCGTGTCGTGGCGCTCCTTCGACCGGGGAGAGGTGTCGCTCGCCGATTCGACGACGCTCTACCGCATACGCGAGGACTACGCCTACCGGATGTACGACAAGGACGTCATGCGGCGCGATCTCGTGAAGTTCCGGGAGGTCCAGCTCGGGCCGTACCCGGCGGTGCGGATGGACGGCTACTGGGAGAACAGCGTGAGCGCCTACGGCGGCGCCTTCGTCGCGTTCTTTCTCGTCGACCGCGTCAAGTCGCGTCTGTGGCTCGTCGATTGCGTCGTGTTCGCGCCGGGGGTGGACAAGAACGAGCCGCTGCGCGAGCTCTACGCCCTCGCGGAGACGTTCCGGCTCTAGCTCTGCTCCATTCGAGCGGCGTCGCTCGAGCGGTTCCCGCCCCTTGACAGCGCCCGCGCGACTCTGCTAGCTTCTCCGTATCGGGGACCCGATCCCATTCGAAAGGAATGCCGGCATGGGCGGTGCCATGGGCGACGAGCTCCAGAATCTCATCGAGCGGTACAGGCGTTCCGGCGATTCGCGGCTTTTCGCGCCGCTCGCCGACGCGTACCGCAAGCAGGGCGATACGGCCAAGGCGATCGAGCTCCTCGAAAAGGGGCTCGAGCGATTCCCCGGCTACGCGAGCGGGCACGTGATTCTCGGCAAATGTTTCTACGACACCGGAGCCACCGAGCGCGCGAAGGCGGAGTTCCGCCGCGTGCTCGAGATCGACGCGGACAATATGGTCGCGCTCAAATACCTCGGCGACATACTGCTCGCCGAGGACCGGCGGACGGACGCGGCGGACTGCTACCGCAGGCTCCTCGCGATCGATCCGACGAACGGGGAAGCCGCGCGCGCGCTCAAGGAGATGGAGCGTTCGCTCATCGTCAAGGAGATCGATCTCGCCGACGCGAAGGCCGCGCGCGACGAGCGCCCCCGCGAGCTCGCCACGATGACGCTCGCGGGGATCTACGCGGCGCAGGGGTACTACAACAAGGCGCTCGCGATCTACCGCGAGGTGCTCGCGCGGGAGCCCGGCAACCGCGAGGCGAAGGAGATGGTCGCGAAGATCCAGTCGAGGCTCGACGCGAACGGGGGAGAGGGGGGCGGCTCGCTCGACGAGCCGGTGCTCTCGATCACTCTCGACGACGTCGGGGACGACATCGCCGCGAACACCGTCGGCCGCGGCGGCTCCGAGGCCTCGGTGCGCGCGGAGCTCCCCCGCGAGATGGCCGCCGCGGCGGGAGTTCCGGACGCCGGGAAGCCCGCCTCTCCCGCCTCTCCCGCGTCGCTGCGCGAGGAACGTGCGTGCGCCGAAAAAGAGGCCTCCGGCGCCGCGGGGGCGCCCGCCGGCGAGACGCCGGACGAGGCCCCCGCCGCCGAGATGGAGCAGTTCCGCACGTGGCTCAAGAAGGTCCGCGGCAGGTAAGGGCGTCCGCCCCGGGGAACACGTATGCCATGGTCCGCTGCGCCCGCCGTTTCGATATCATCCTCCGCCGCGGTTCCGCCGGATGCGTGTAGGAACGGATGATCACTCCGAATCGTACGAATAAGCCCCGCCATCCCTGGCGAAAGACGCTTCATGAGGTGATCTTCGAGGCGGATACGCCGGCCGGAAAGTGGTTCGATGTCATTCTGATCTTCAGCATTCTGTGCAGCGTCGCCGTGGTGATGCTGGAGAGCATCGCATCCGTCCGGCACGCTCATGGAGAGCTGCTTCGCGGTCTGGAATGGATCTTTACCGTTCTTTTCTCGATCGAGTATCTTCTTCGTATCGTCTGCGTCGGCAAACCGGTTCGCTATATGAAGAGCTTCTTCGGGCTTGCCGATCTGGCAGCCATATTGCCGACCTATCTCAGCCAGGTCGTTCCCGGCAGCCAGTTTATGATTGTTATTCGGCTCTTGCGAGTCCTGCGCATCTTTCGCGTGCTGAAACTCGTGCAATACCTCGCCGAAGCGAGCATATTGATTCAGGCATTGCGCGCCAGCCGCCGAAAAATCACGGTATTTCTATTCACCGTCCTGACGCTCGTCGTCATTTTGGGCTCGCTCATATATATCATCGAAGATGAGAGCGCCGGATTCACGAGCATTCCCCGCAGCATCTACTGGGCGATCGTGACGCTTACGACGGTCGGTTACGGCGATATTTCCCCCCAGACCGCTTCGGGACAGGCGTTGGCGGCGCTGATCATGATTCTGGGTTTTTCCATAATCGCCGTTCCGACCGGCATCATGAGCCTGGAAATCGCGCGAGCGGCGGATCGGCCGATCTCGACCCATGCGTGCCCGGAATGCTCCGCCGAAGGTCACGATACCGACGCGACACACTGCAAATATTGCGGCGCGAAACTTTGATGGCCCCCGCGGTTTCTCCCCGAAATCGGCCTGATCCTTGCAGAAATCCCGCTTCGGGAGGACTTCGGCGTCCGGGGAGGGGCCCGAGTCCCATAACACGTTGATTATGAATGCGTTAACAAACGGGCAGGATCCGCTCGTGGCGATCTGCAATCGGAAAGGTGCGGGGCGATGAACATAAAGAAGATCCTCGAGGAAATGATCAATCAGGGCGCGTCCGATCTCCACGTCAAGGCGGGCCTCCCGCCGGTCGCCCGCGTGGACGGAAAGCTCCGGCACCTCTCGATGGAACGCCCGTCGCCGAAGGACCTCGAGGAGATCGCGGGCCAGATCCTCACGCCCTCGCAGAAGGACCGCTTCACGAAGACGCGCGAGGTGGACTTCGCGTTCGGTGTGGCGGGGCTCGCCCGATTCCGCGCCAACTTCTACGTCCAGCGCGGATCGATCGCCATGGTCTTCCGCCACGTTCCGGTGAACATCAAGAACATCGACGAGCTGCAGTTGCCGGGGATCCTCAAGAACCTCGCGCTGCGGCAGCGCGGGCTCATCTTCGTCACCGGGACGGTCGGAAGCGGCAAATCCACGACGCTCGCCGCGATGGTGAGCGAGATCAACAGGACCGCCAACAAGAACGTCATCACCGTCGAGGACCCGATCGAGTTTCTGCACCACGACGAGAAGAGCATCATCAACCAGCGCGAGATCGGCAGCGACACGACTTCCTTCCACGAGGCGCTCCGTCACATCCTCCGGCAGGATCCCGACGTGATCCTCGTCGGCGAGATCCGCGACGCCCTCACGATGGAGATCGCGCTCATGGCGGCCGACACCGGCCATCTCGTCCTCTCGACCCTCCACACGATCGACGCCACCCAGACGATCAATCGTGTCATCTCCTTTTTCCCCCCGCACCAGCATCAGGAGATCCGCTATCTCCTCGCCGCCACCCTCCAGTCGGTGATCGCCCAGCGGCTCATCCCGATCAGGGAAGGAAAGGGGCGCGTGCCCGCCGTGGAAGTAATGATTGTCACCTCCACGATCCGGGAGTATATTATCGACCCGGAGAAGACGCCCCTCATCCAGCAGGCGATCCGCGAGGGCGTGACCTCGCACGGCATGCAGAGCTTCGACCAGTCGCTCATGAAGCTCATGACCGACGGCGTGATCACGCTGGAGGAAGCGCTGAAAAACAGCTCCAACCCGCACGAGTTCAGCCTGCGCATGAAGGGCATCCAGGCGACGAGCGACAAGACGTGGGAGTCGTTCGAGAGCGCCGCGAAGGGAAGCGGGACGAGCGATCTCTAGATCGTCCTCGCGCGTGAAATAATCCTCATCCACGGCGCCGTCCGTGATGACCGCCTCATGCCGGCGGGCCGCGGCACGGGTGCTTCCGGCCGGCGCCCGAAGCGGGATCCGGCCGAAGGGAAGGCCGCGTGAAGCTCTCCTATTTCGCTTCGATCGAGCAGGCGGACCGCGAGGCTCTCGCCGGCGCCTGCGTCGTCGTGATCGACGTGCTCCGCGCTTCGAGCACCATCGTCGCCGCGCTCGAGAGCGGGGCCGAGCGGATCATCCCGATCGCCGACGTCGCGACCGCCTGCCGCCTCGCGCGGCCGGGCGAGCGCGTGGCGAAGATCCTCGCCGGCGAGCGCCGGGGGCTCCCGGTCGAGGGGTTCGATCTCGGGAACTCGCCGCTCGAGTTCACGCCGGAGCGCGTCGCCGGAAAAACGATCGTGCTCACGACGACGAACGGCACACGGGCGATAACCGCGGCCGCGAAGGCCGAGCGCGTCGTCGTCTGCGCGCTCACGAACGTCGACGCCGTGGCGGAGGCGGTCCGCGGCGCGGAGTCGCTCGCCGTGCTCTGCTGCGGGAGCGAGGGCTCGGTGGCCGCCGAGGACCTCCTCTGCGGCGGGCTGTTCCTCGATCTCCTCGGCGATTTCGGCGATCGCGGCGCGTTGAACGACGCGGCGCGGATCTCGCATCTGCTTGCCTCGCGGTTCGGCGGAGAGGTCGAGACGTTTCTCCGCGAGTGCGATCACGGGCGGGCGCTCGCTTCGCTCGGTTTCGGGGACGATATCGCCGCGTGCGCGGCGGTCGGAACGAGCCGCCTCGTGCCGGCGCTCCGGGAAGGCGCCATAGCGCGCTGACGCGGCGCGCGCCGGCCGGCCCCCGCCCGGGCCGCGGGGAAGGCCCCGTCCGATCGGAAAGGTCTCCATGACGAAGCCCGACAGGATCGACCGCGCGGCGATCGCGCGGATCATGGACGCGAACGCGAACCGCGCCGCCGAAGGGGTGCGCGTGATCGAGGAGATCGTCCGCTTCTGGATCGGCGACGCGGCGCTCACGGCGCGTCTCAAGGATCTTCGCCACGAGATCCGCTCGGCCGCCGCCGCGGCCGCCGCGGGCGCCGTCGCGCACCGGGACGCCGCGGCGGACGTGGGGGCGGCGAGCGCGACCGCCTCCGAGCTTTCGCGAGGATCGATCGGGATCGTGGCGCGGGCGAACTTCTCGCGCGCCGAGGAGGCGCTTCGCGTCCTCGAGGAGTTCGGAAAGCTCCTCGACGCGGACGCTTCACGGCGCTTCAAGCATCTTCGCTTCGCGCTCTACTCGATCGAGCGGATCTTCTTCCTGGAGGGGGGCGCCGCGGCGGGCGCCATGCCCGAGCGCCCGTTTCTCTATCCCATACTCGATCGCGCGCTCGTCGCCGCCGCGGACGTCGCGGCCGCGGCCGAGGCGCTCGTCGCGGGCGGCGCGGGGATCGTTCAATACCGCGCGAAGGGCGTCCCGCGCGACGAGATGCGGCGCGATCTCGTGTCGGTCATCGCCGCCGCGCGCCCGGCCGCCGTCCCCGTCATCGTGAATGACGACGTGGAGCTCGCCGTCGAGACGGGCGCCGACGGGGCGCACGTCGGCGCCGCGGACGTCTCTCCCGAAGAAGCGCGCGCGATGCTCGGCCCCGGCGCGATCCTCGGCGTCACGGCGAACGACGTCGAGGGGATCGCGAAGGCGCCGGCGGGCGCGGCGAGCTACGTCGCCGTCGGCCCGGTCTTCGCGTCCGAGATCAAGCCCGAGGTCCCGGCGGTCGGCCTCGACGCCGTCCGGCGCGCGCGCTCCCTCGCGAAGACGCCGCTCGTGGCGATCGGCGGCATAACGCCCGCGAACGCCGCCTCCGTGATCGCCGCCGGAGCGGACGGAATCGCCGTCGTATCGGCCGTTCTCGCGGGCGACATCCGGAAAAACTGCTTTACCTTCCTCGGCATCATTGGTACAAAAAGGGAATGCGGATAACGAAGGGTGTTCTGCTCCTCATCCTCTGCGGCTTCATGGCCGTCGCGCTCGCGTCCCACCACGAAGAGGACTGGGGCGCCTTCTGGCGCGTGAAGAATCTCTGCGGGCCGGCGGGCGCCGTGATCGCGGGCTCGCTGCGGCTCCTCTTCGGCCCGGTCTTCTCGTGGTTCTGGCCGCTCCTCGTCGGATTCTTCGCCGTCCTCGTCTTCCGGGATATCGACGCGCGCTCGCAGATGCGCCGGATCGTCTGCTCCATCTCGCTGCTCGTCGTCGCCTCCGGCATCGCGGCGCTCTTCGGCGGCAACGGCGCGGGCGGGCTCGCCGGCGTGAAGACGCTCGCGTTTCTCCGCCTCCTCGCCGGACGCGTCGGATCGGTCTTCGTGCTGCTCGCGGTATTCCTCTTCGTGTCGTTCCTCCTTTTCCCGGGAAGCGTCGAGGCGCTCCTCGGCGCGTTCCGGCGCCTGCGCCTGCCGCGCGTCGCGCTCCCGCGGACGAAGGCCGCGGCGGGGAAGGAGCCGAGGCGCCGCGCGAAGGATCCCGCCGCCGCGGTGCCCGAGATTCCCGTCACCGTCGAGGCCGAGCAGCCACGGGAGTCGCGCCGCGGGCGCGACCGGCGCGCCGCCGACGAGGCGGAGGCGGAGCCGGCGAGGCCGCCGAAGATCACGGTCGCGTCCGCGCCGCCGCCCCGCCGCGAGACGCCGCCCGCCGCGCTCCTCGACGAGCTCCCGCCGCCGATATCCCCCGAGTCGGGCGAGATCCCGCTCCCCGATCTCTCGCTCCTCGACGACCGCGAGTCGCGGGGGGTCTCCTACAGCAACGAGGATCTCATCGCGCGCTCCGAGATCATCGAGCGCAAGCTCGCCGATTACGGGCTCGACGGCAAGATACAGGAAGTCCGTCCCGGCCCCGTCGTCACGACGTTCGAGTTCGTGCCCGCCGCGGCCGTCAAGGTGAGCCAGATCTCGAGCCGCGCCGACGACATCTCGCTCGCGCTCGCCGCGCGCTCGATCCGCATACAGGCCCCGATCCCCGGCCGCGGCGCCGTCGGCATCGAGGTGCCGAACCCCGAGCCGAGCGTCGTCTCGCTCAAGGAGCTCCTCCGGCATTATCCCGAGGGGAAGGACGGCCTCGTCATCGCGCTCGGCAAGACGGTGACGGGGGAGCCGTACTTCGCCGATCTCGCCGAGATGCCGCACCTCCTCATCGCCGGGGCGACGGGAAGCGGGAAGAGCGTGTGCATCAACACGATCATCTGCACGCTGCTCTTCCATCACACGCCGGCCACCTGCAAATTCATACTCGTCGATCCGAAGCGGCTCGAGCTCATCGCGTACAACGACATTCCGCACCTGCTGCACCCCGTCATCACCGAGGCGAAGACGGTGCTCAAGGTGCTCCAGTGGCTCACGAACGAAATGGACCGCCGCTACAAGCTGCTCGCCTCGATCGCCGTCAAGAACATCCAGGGCTTCAACCGCAAGGTGACCGAGGAGGAGGTCGTCTCGCCGCAGAGCGGGGAGCGGCTCGCGCGGCTCCCGTACTACGTGACGATCATCGACGAGCTCGCCGACATCATGGTGCTCATGGGGAACGAGATCTACCCGCCGATCACGCGGCTCTCGCAGATGGCCCGCGCCGTCGGCATCCACCTCGTCTTCGCCACGCAGCGCCCCTCCGTGGACGTCGTCACCGGGCTCATCAAGGCGAACTTCCCGGCGCGCATCGCCTTTCAGGTGTCCTCGAAGACCGACTCGCGCACGATCCTCGACGCGAACGGGGGCGAGAAGCTCCTCGGCAACGGCGACATGCTCTACCTGCCGAAGAACCTCCCGACGCCGCTCCGCCTGCAGGGCGCCTATATCTCCGAGGCCGAATCGGAGCGGGTGGCGACCTACTGGCGCACGCGCGCGCACGCCGAGGAGCAACTCGACCTCACCGGAGAGGCCGCGGCCGCGGGCGGCGCCGGCGACGACGACGCACCGATCGACGACGATCTCTACCAGAAGGCGCGCGAGCTCGTCATCATCCACCAGCAGGGCTCCATATCGCTCCTCCAGCGACGCCTGCGCGTCGGCTACGCGCGCGCGGCGCGTCTCATCGACATGCTCGAGCAGGCGAACGTCGTCGGGCCGTTCGAGGGGAGCAAGGCGCGGCGCGTCCTCGTGGGCCGCGAGGAATACGATGAACGCTGACGCGGCCGGGCCCGGCACCTATCGTTTCGTCAATCTCGGCTGCCCCAAGAATCTCGTCGACGCCGAACGCGTCGCCTCGCTCCTCGAGAGCGGCGGCTGGTGCGAGGCGCCGTCGCCGGAGGAGGCGTCGCTCCTCGTCGTCACGACGTGCGCCTTCATCGCGAGCGCGCGCGAGGAGTCCGTGGACGAGATCGTGCGGGCCGTCGCGGGGCGTCCTCCGGGCCAGCGCATCGCCGTGCTCGGATGCCTCGTGACGCGCGAGAGCGCTGACGAGCTCCGGCGCGTTCTCCCCGAGGTGGACATCTTCTGCGGCGTCGCCGAGATGACGGAGCTTCCGTCGCGGCTCGTCGAGAGCGCGGCGGCGCGCCCCGCGCGCCGCCGGGACGGCGCCGCGGCGCATTTCCGGGAGGGGCCCGGACGAAAGCTCTTCACGCCGCCGCACCTCGCCTACCTCAAGATCGCCGACGGCTGCTCGAACCGGTGCGCGTACTGCGCGATTCCGGCGATCCGCGGCGATCTCGCGAGCCGCTCGCGAAACGAGATACTCGCCGAGGCGCGCGGCCTCGCCGCGATGGGCGTGCGCGAGCTCGTCGTCGTCGCGCAGGACACGACGGCGTGGGGTTTCGACCGCGGGGACGGGGAGCGGGTCTACGATCTCATCGAGGCGCTCGCCGACGCGGGGCTCTTCGAATGGATCAGGCTCCTCTACACGCACCCCGCCCATCTCGATCCGGCGCGCATCGTGCCGCTCCTGCGGGGAGGCGCCCTCGTTCCCTATCTCGACGTGCCGATCCAGCACGCCTCGGACCGCGTGCTCGAGCTCATGGGGCGCCCCTACACGCGGAGGGCGCTCGAGGATCTCTTCGACGCGCTCCGCGCCGGCGCCGGCGACCTCGTGCTCCGCACGACGGTTCTGGTCGGCTTTCCCGGCGAGCGCGAGCGCGACTTCCGCGAGCTCGCGTCGTTTCTCGAGAGCGCCGCGTTCGATCACGTCGGCGTCTTCGCGTACTCGCGCGAGCGGGAGACGGCGGCGGCGTCGCTCGGCGGCCGGGTGCCCGCGCGCGTCGCCATGCAGCGGCGAGACGAAATCCTCGAGCTCCAGATGGACGTTTCGGAGGAGCGCCTCGCCTCGCGCGTGGGAACGGAGCTCGACGTGCTCGTGGACGAGGAGCTGCCCGCCGACGAGCGTCCCGTCCCCGGCGCGCGATTCGCCGGCCGCTTTTTCGGACAGGCGCACGACATAGACGGGGTGACGTATCTCGAGGGGCCGGCGCCCGGACCGGGCGGCTTCGTCCGCGCGCGGGTCGCCGGAGCGGGCCCGTACGACCTCTTCGCGGAGGCGATTCCGGGAGATTTTCGTTGACATTTTATCGCAATTGCCGATGATTATTAAGGTTAAGGGCTCTTCCGCGGCGCGCCGCGGAAGAGCCGTTTCCGACGAATCTTGAGGCGCGGAGGTGTGCTCTTGTCGATATTCTCACCCGAGAGACCGTTCATGAAAACGCTGTCCATCGCGCTGCTCTGCGCGTTCGTCTCCCTCGAAGCCGCGTCCGCCGCCGCGGGCGCCGCGCAAGAGGCCGTTCCGTCGAACTACGACGTTCTGGCCGGCATATCCGAGGACGCGGCGCGGAGCCTCGTTGCGGCCCTCGAGCCCGCCCCCGCGGGGAGCGTCGTCCGTCTCGTGAAGGCGAGAGGCGTGGGAGACGCCGACTTCCTCGTGGAGAACGCGTTCATCGAACGGTTGCGCGGGGCCGGGTTCAGGACCGGCGTCGAGGCGAAGGCGCAGGAGGTGCCCGCCGACACGGGCGCGTACACCCTGTCGTATCAGGTGATCCGCCTCGCGGTGCGATATACGAGGATCTCGAGACGGTACTGGTTCGGATCGAAGGAGGTCGTCCGCGAGGCGCGCGCCGACGTCACCGCCCAGCTCATCGACCGCCGCACGGGGGACGTCCTGTGGATACGCGAGGGGAGCGGCCGGTACGACGACGTCATTCCGTATTCGCTCCTCTCGTCCGTCGAGGAGAAGCAGTACGAGTTCACGAGGCCGGCGCGGAGCGAGTTCAAAATGTCGCGCGTGATCGAGCCGGTCGTCGTCGCGGGCATCGTCGTGGGGCTCGTGGCGCTCTTTTTCTCGAACCAGAGCGGGCAATGACGGGGGCATTCATCAACGGGCCGGTATCGCGCGCGCGGCGCGCCGGCGGGATGCTCGTCCCGCGCGGGCGCGGGCGGCGCGCGGCCGCGGCCGCTCTGCTCGTTCTCGCGCTCGCCTCGTGCGGCGCCGATCCGGTGCTCGAGCGCGCCCAGCGCGAGTACGACGCGGGGAAGTACCGGGACGCCGTCGCCATCATCAGGCTCCATTTCAAGAAGGACGGCGAGAAGACGCCCGAGCTTCTCTTTCTCGCCGGCGCGGCGTACCTGCGGTCGGGAAGCGAGGCCGACGCGCAGAGCGCCTTCGACCAATGCCGGACGGCGGATCCGTCGCGGGCCGCGGCGATCGCGGACTTTCTCAGGAGCGAGGCGATGGAATCGATAAACGGGGGAGACGCCGCCCGCGGCAAGCGGCTCATGAGCCTCGCCGTTCTCCACCGTCCGGGCACCGATTTCGGGAAGCAGAACCTGCTCGCGGCCGAGATCTTTCTCGAACGGCGCGATTTTCCGTCGGCGATCATGTACCTCGAGCGGTTCGTCCGCGACGAGCCCGACGATCCCCGCGCCGCCGAGGCGCTCATCGAGCTCGCCGCGGCCTATCAGAAAAACGGCGCGAGCGGACGCGCCATCGAGGTATACCGCACGTTCCAGCTGCGGTTCCCGCGGAGCAGGCTCGCCTCCGACGCCGTCTGGGAGCTCGAGACGCTGCTCCTTCGCGACGCGGAGGAGCGCGTCGCCGAGGGGGGGAACGAGGAGGCGGAAGCGATGCTCGTCGATCTCGCCGCGACGGCGGCGAGCCCGATCGTGAAGGACCGGAGCAACTTTCTGCTCGGGGAGATATGCGAGGCGCGCGGCGACGCCCGGGACGCCGTGCGATACTACCGCGCCGTCGTGGACGCCGGAACCGGCGGGCGGCTCGTGGACAGGGCAAAGGAGCGAATTGAAAAACTGGACGCATCGAAACGGCGCCGCTAGGGCGCTTCTCGCCGCCGCGCTCGCCGCGGCGCTGCTCGCCCCGTCGTGCGGCGGGCCGTACAAGCCGAAGCGGCTCAACGTGGCGGGCGACAAGATCGCGCTCGCCGACGGGCTCTTCGCCCGCGGCAAGTACGGCGACGCCGCCGTCGAGTACAAGGACTTCCTCACCACCTTCGCCGGCGACGACCGGAGCGACTACGCGCAGTTCCGGCTCGCCGAGTCGTACCGCCTCGACGGGCAGTACGCGCTCGCCGAGATCGAGTGCCGGCTCCTCATCAACGAGTTCGGGTACAGCCAGTACGTGGACGACGCCTACTACCTCGAGGCCGTGAGCGCGTTCCGGCAGGCCCCGCGCGTCGAGCGCGACCAGACGAAGACGTACGAGGCGCTCACGCGCCTGAAGCGCTTCCTCGAGATCTTTCCGAAGAGCGACCGCACGGACGAGGCGCGCGGGACGATGCGCGAGATCCACGACCGGCTCGGGGAGAAGGAGTTCCTGAACGCGCGTCTCTACTTCTCGCGGAAGGCCTACGACGCGGCGCTCATTTATTTCAACAAGGTCATCGAGGGCTATCCCGAGACGACGTGGGCCGCGCGGTCCCGCTACTACCGGGCCTTCATACGGGAGCGGACGGGCGACGCGGCGGGCGCGGCCGAGGATTACCGCGCCGTGATCGCCGCGCCGGGAAACGTTCCGGAGCGCGCCGAGGCCCGGAGGCGGCTCGAGCCCGCCGGGACGCGCGCGGGGGGAGCGAAGAGGGATGGCGGCGGCTCGCAATGAGCGGATCGGCCTCTACGGCGGCTCGTTCGATCCGATCCACACGGG
>DHHN01000113.1:19072-23101 GCA_002403295.1 bacterium UBP1_UBA4771
CCGCGCTTCGAGCTCAGCCTCCTCGAATCGGCGCCCGAGGTCTCGTTCACCTACCGGTCGGTGGCCGCCTTCGCCGAACGGGGGTTCGGGAGGGGGGAGATCCATCTGCTCGTCGGAAGCGACAGCCTCGCCGAGATGCGGGGCTGGCGGAATCCCGAGGAGATATTCTCCCGCGCCACCGTTCTCGTGCTCATGCGCCCGGGATTCGACGAATTGCCGCCGCTCCCGCCGGAGGCGGCGGTCATCTGCATGACGGCGGGGATGAACGCGATCTCCTCGAGCGCGATCCGGCGGCTCGCCGCCGAGGGGAAATCGATCCGGTACCTCGTTCCCGAGGCGGTCGAGCGGTACGTCGAGTCGCACGGCCTCTACCGCCCGTAAGGCGCCATGAATCCGAAGGAAAGCCTCTTCATCGTCGACGGGCACGCGCTCGCCTACCGCGCGCACTTCGCGCTCATCCGCTCCCCGCTCGTGAACTCGCGGGGGGAGAACACGAGCGCGGCGTTCGGGTTCGCGAGGATGCTGCTCCTCCTCCTCAAGAAATACTCCCCGCGCCGCCTCGCCGTCGTCTTCGACAGCGGCGAGGAGACCGACCGCCACCGCGAGTTCGAGGACTACAAGGCGACGCGCGCCGAGATGCCGGACGACATGGCGAGCCAGCTCCCGTGGATCTTCGAGATCGTGCGGGCGCTCGGAATCGCGATGATCGTGAAGCCCGGCGTCGAGGCGGACGACCTCATCGCCACCCTCGCGCGGCGCGCCGCCGCGGAGGGGCACGAGGCCGTGATCGTGACGGGCGACAAGGATTTTCTGCAGCTCCTCTCGGACCGCATCAAGATCATACGCCCCGAGAAGGGAACGGGTCTCGAGGAGGAGGTCGGGCCCGAGTACTGCCGCGAGAGGTGGGGGATAGAGCCGCGGCAGGTCGTCGATCTCCTCGCCCTCATGGGAGACGCCTCCGACAATATCCCCGGCATCAAGGGGATCGGCGAGAAGACGGCCGTGAAGCTCCTCGCCGAGTTCGGCTCGCTCGACGCCGTCCTCGAGCGGATCGATGAGGTGAATCCCGAGAGCCTTCGCGAGAAGATACGCGCGGGGCGCGAGAGCGCTCTCCTCTCGCGCGATCTCGTGACGCTCCGCGACGCGCCCGCCGATCTCTCGTTCGACGAGCTCGCGCCGGGCGCGCGCGACGAGGAACGGCTCACCGATCTTCTTCTCCGGCTCGAATTTCACCAGCTCCTCAAGGAGCTCTCGCTCGGGGCGACGGCGCGGAAGGAAACGGCGGAGAGCTACGAGGCGGTCGGCGAGGACGGCCTCGACGCGCTCGCGCGCGCTCTCTCCGGGGCGCGCGAGCTCGTCTTCGACGTCGAGACGACCTCCGTCGATCCGATGGCGGCCGAGCTCGTCGGGATATCGTTCTGCGCGGAGCCCGGGAAGGCGTGGTACGTCCCCGTCGCGGCCGGGCGGCCCGCCGCGCCCGCGAGCCTCCTCGACGCGGCGGAGCCGGCGGCCGGCCTGCCGCTCGCGCGGGTCCGCGAGGCGCTCGGCGCGGTCCTCGCCGACGGGCGGATCGCGAAGATCGGGCACAACGTCAAATACGACCTCCTCGTTCTCGAGCGCCACGGCTTCACCGTGCGCGGCGTCTCGTTCGACACGATGATCGCCTCCTACGTGCTCGATCCCGAGCGGCGGTCGCACTCGCTCGACAACCTCTCGCTCGAGTTCGCCCGCCACCGCAAGATCGCCTACAACGAGCTCTTCGCGCCGAAGGCCCGCGTGAAGGACATCCGCGCCGTCCCGCTCGCGCGGCTCGCCGAGTACTCGTGCGAGGACGCCGACTACACGATGCGCCTGCGGCGGATCTTCGGGCCGAGCCTCGGCTCGCTCGGCTTCGACGGCCTTTTCGGAGAGATCGAGATGCCGCTCTGCCTCGTGCTCGCGCGGATGGAGCGCGAGGGGGTCGCGATCGACGCCGCGGCGCTCGGGGTCCTCTCGGAGCGCCTCGCGAAGGATCTCGACGGCCTCACGGCGCGGATATACGAAGCGGCGGGGGAGGAGTTCAACGTCAACTCGAGCCGCCAGCTCCAGAAGATCCTCTTCGAGAAGCTCGGGCTCCGCACGCAGCGGCGCACGAAGACCGGCTTCTCGACCGACGAGGACGTCCTCGCCGAGCTCGTCGCGAGCCACCCGATCGCGGGGCTCGTCCTCGAGCACCGGCAGCTCTCGAAGCTCAAGAGCACCTACATCGACGCCCTGCCGCGGCTCGTGAACCCCGAGACGGGGCGCATACACACATCGTTCAACCAGACGGTGACGGCGACGGGGAGGCTCTCCTCGAGCGATCCGAATCTGCAGAACATTCCCATTCGCACCGAGCTCGGGCGGCGAATCCGCGCGGCCTTCGTGCCGCGGCCGGGGAACCTGCTCGTCGACGCGGACTATTCGCAGATAGAGCTCCGCATCATGGCCCACCTCTCGGGGGACGCGGGGTTCGTCGAGACCTTCCGCGAGGGCGGGGACATCCACGCGCGCACGGCCTCGCGCATCCACGATGTTCCCGAGTCGAAGGTGACGCCCGAGATGCGCGCCCGGGCCAAGACGATCAACTTCGGCGTCATCTACGGGATGGGGCCGCGGGGGCTCTCGAAGCAGCTCTCCATCCCGATGGACGAGGCGAAGCGCTTCATCGACGAGTATTTCGAGAAATACCCCGGCGTCAAATCCTACATCGAGCGCGGGATCGCCGAGGCGCGCAAACGCCGCTACGCGGAGACGCTCCTCGGGCGGCGGCGGCTGCTGCCCGAGATCGAGAGCGAGGACGCCTCGTCGCGGAGCTTCGCCGAGCGGATCGCGATCAACACGCCGATACAGGGCACGGCCGCCGACATGATCAAGATCGCGATGATCGGGATAGACGCCGACATCTCGTCGCGCTCGCTCGGGAGCCGCATGATACTGCAGGTGCACGACGAGCTCGTCTTCGACGTCGTCCCCGGGGAGCGCGCGGCGGTCGAGGAGATCGTGAGATCGCGAATGGAATCGGCGATCGCCCTGGACGTCCCCGTGCGCGTCGACACCGGCGCGGGGGCGAACTGGCTGGAGGCGCACCCATGAGAAAGCCCGTCATCGGCGTCACGGGGCCCATCGCCTCCGGAAAGACGACCGTCGCCCGCGCGATCGCCGGGCGAGGCGGCGCGCTCCTCGACTGCGACGCGCTCGCGCACCGGGCCCTCGAGGACCCGGTCGTCCGCTGGCGTCTCGCCTCGGCCTTCGGGCCCGAGATCCTCACGGCCTCCGGGCGCGTCTCGAGGAAGCGGCTTCGGGAGGCGGCCTTCGCGAGCGAGCGCTCGCTCGCGCGCCTGAACGCCATCATCCGTCCGCGGGTGCGCGCCATTATCGAGGACGCCGTCCGGCGCGGAAAGGCGCGCGCGGACTATATTGTCCTTGATGCGGTGCTCCTTTTCCGCTATAGATTCAGGTTCAAAATAGACTTCGCCGTCGCGGTCCGCGCCCCCGCAGGAAAACGCCTCGAACGCATCGTGAAACGCGACGGCGTATCGCGCGCCGAGGCGCGGCGGATCATGGAGCGCCAGCGCGGGCTCGAGCGCGACTGGAAGCGGGCGGACGCCGTGATCGACACCGGCGCCCCGCTCGCGGACGTCCGGCGCGAGGCGCGGCGGCTGCGCGAGGTGATTCTCGCAACCGGCTGCGGCGCAAGGAGATAAACATAATGGCCGAAAAGCTCACGAACCGCGAGATAGAGGAAGCGCTCGACGCGCTGGAGCAGCAGCTTTCGGGGCTGCGTGAATACCTTTGACCCCGACAAAATGGCGTCCGAGGTCTCCCGCATAGAGACCGAGATGGGAAAGACGGGCTTCTGGGACGACCGCGAGCGCGCCGAAGATTTCGTCTCGCGCCTCAAGGAGCTCAAGGCCAAGCTCGATCCCGTCGGCCGGCTCGGCAACGACATCCGGCAGCTCCGCGAGCTCGCCGCGATGGAGGGGAGCTCGGGCGACCCGGCGATGCTCG
>DHHN01000148.1:0-2100 GCA_002403295.1 bacterium UBP1_UBA4771
CTCCCGCCTCGTCGACCTCCGAGAGCCGCATGAACCAGTCGGTGTCCCTGGCCGAGGAGCTCGCGTAGATCACCGCCGAGACCGGCCCGGCGATCACGAGCGAATCGGCGAGGGGCTCCGTGTCGTAGACGAGGATGTCGCGGCGCGTCTCGATGACGACGCCGCGGTAGGCGCGTATCCGCTTTCGTTCCTCCTCCGTCGAGAGGACCTTCGTGGAGTCGTTTCCCTCCCCGGCTTCGAGAGCGCGTTCGCTCACGTAGAATCCGGGATCGGGGGTCGGATCGCCGGGATCGTACGTGAATGTGTCGAACGGCGCGACCCCCGGAAACGGAGGGTCGAAGGCGAGCCAGCCGTTCCCTTTCGACGTATTCGCCGAGCCGCTGCTCAGGAGATGGAGCTTCGCGAATTTCGTCTCCGGGAGCGGGTAGTCGGCGCCCGTGAGCCAGCGGTTCGCGTTCATCACGAACAGGGCGACGGGATCGTCGCGGTCGATCCCGTTTTCCACGCCCTTCAGCCAGCGGTCGAGCCAGCGCAGGTAGCTCGCCTCGAGATCGACGATCGCGTTCGGGCCGAAATCGCGCTCGTTCGGGCCCATGCGCGTCGCGGCGTCGGTGTGGCCCCACGGCCCGAGCACGAGCTTCTGGTCCCGGTGCCCGAACCGGCGCATGGCGAGGTAGTTGAGCTTCGAGCCGATGCCGTCGCCGTCGAACCATCCCGACTGGTGATAGGCCGGCACGGCGGCGCGGTCGAGCCGCGAGAGGAAGCTCGCGCGGTCCCAGTACGCGTCGTTGTTCGGATGGCCGATCCACTCGCGCCAGTACTTGTTTTTCTTTCCGAGCACCTTTGTGTCGAGATCGATCACGGGAAGGTGGCGCAGGAGCTTCGCGTAGTTCTTGCCGTAAATTTCCGACATCGCCTTGCCGCTGAGATCGGCGGTCGCCTCGCGCTCGAGGACGTCGGCCCACCAGATCGCCCCGAGGAGAAAGAACGAGCCGTACTCGTACGGGATGTTGAACCACGGATCGGGCGGCGCCACGTTCGGGACGATCGTCGCGAGATGCGGCGGCGCCTCGCGCGCCGCCCACCACTGCACCCAGCCGAGGTACGAGCCGCCGATCATCCCCACCTTTCCGTTCGACCACGGACGGGCCGCGAGCCATTCGATCGTGTCGTAGCCGTCGCGCGGCTCGTCGAAGAAGGGATTCCAGACGCCTTCCGAATCGAACCTCCCGCGGCAGTCCTGCACGGCGAATGCGTAGCCGCGCCGGGCATAGAAGCGAGCCTTGAGCTCCTGCATGCCCTTCGCGTACGGCGTGCGGATGAGGATGACGGGGGCGCGCTCGACGCCCCGAGGCCGGTAGATGTCCGTCGCGAGCCGCACGCCGTCACGCATGCGGATCATGACGTTCGTCTCGACCTCGACCTCGTGCTCCGGTTTCGAGAGGAGAGAATCGGCGGCCGGAGGGATGCGGAGCGCCTCGTAACCATCCCGGACGTACGCGGCCCGCTGCGCGGGCACGTCCGCGAGGCAGACCCTGCCGGCCGCGTCGACCCAGACGATGACGTCGACGCCGGGAAGCCCGTAGCGGTAGAGAGTGAACGTCTCGAGATTCCCGCCGACGAAGCGCTCCTCCGTCTCGAGCCGCTCGAGCACGGCGTCCATGACGACGGCGGGCACGATGAAGACCGGGATCGTCTGGGCGCCGCCCGTCTCGCCGTCGTACGCGGCGACCGCCTGACTCATGAGGGCGGGCGTTTGGTTCTCGAAAAGAACCGTGCCGGGCTTGAGTTCGACCGTTCGGGACTGTCCCTGTCCCGCGATCGTCGCCGTGAGGCCGTCCCGGACGATCGTCACGTCGCCGCGCGGGCTCGCGATGCCGATCGTGGTCCAGAGGCCCGACGAATCGGCCTCGACGCTCATCGAAACGGAGAGGGTCTGCCCGGAGAACGTCACCGTGTAATCGCTTGTCAGGGCGCCGCCGGGGAGCCACCGCGATTCGATCCGGATGACGGGCTCCTCGTTCACGTACACGATGAACGTGCCTGCGTCCTCGAGAACGTTCATCGGGAAAACGGCGCCCGATAGGGTATCGGCGGGAG
>DHHN01000148.1:2156-3296 GCA_002403295.1 bacterium UBP1_UBA4771
TTTGTTGGAAACGGGTTTGTCTTCCCCATTACAGCGCACCGGCGGAATGCATTCAATTCATTTCCACGGCCGGATTTTCCGATTGACGGCGCGGCTATAATTGGTATATTTTACACTCTCTTGACGCCATAAAAGTCATATATATCGGAAGCGAGGGAACGTGAACAGGTCTGCAAGAATAAGGGCTATCGTTGTCGTCCTCATCGCGGCGGCGAGCATCTACTTCCTCGTGCCCACCTGGGGCTACTACCGGATGAAGCCCGAGGACAAGCAGACGCTCGAGATCGAGCATCCCGAAAAGCTCGACAAGATGCACCAGAAAGCGCTCAAGCTCGGCCTCGATCTCAAGGGAGGCATGCACCTCGTGCTCGAGGTGGACGACTCGCAGCTCAAAGCCGACGAGCGCAAAGACGTCCTCGACCGCGCATACGAGATCATCAGCAACCGAATCAACCAGTTCGGCGTTTCGGAGCCCACCATTCAGAAAGAGGGCAACAAGCGGATCATCGTGCAGCTCCCGGGTCTCACCGATCCCGACCGGGCGAAGCGGCTTCTCGGTCAGACGGCGATGCTCGAGTGGCGCCTCGTCCGCCAGCAGGCGGAGGTGGCCGCCGTGCTCCGCAAGCTCGACGAGACGCTCGTGCGGCTCTCGGGCGGTTCCCTCGTCGAGGTGAGCCCCGTGCAGGCGGAGAGTCTCGGCGTCGTCCCCGCGCTTCCCGGCGTATCGGCGGAGCGGGAACCGGCGCCTCCCGCGTTCGAACGGGACGCGGCGAGCGAGAGCCTGCTCGCGAAAAAGAGCGAGGGGCAGCTTCCGATGAGCATCCCGCTCGAAACGATCGACAAGACGAAACCGATGAGCTCGCTCTTCGCGAGCTTCTACCGCGACTGGCTCATCGTCCGCGAGGACAACATCCCGCTCGTCCGCCGGATGCTCGCGCGCGGCGACGTGATGGATGCGCTCCCGAAGGATTCGGAGTTCATGTGGCTCGACGAGTGGATGAGCCTCCCCGAGGGCGGCAGGGCGAAGGGTCTCTTCCTCGTCGCGAGGGACGTGCTCGTGTCCGGCTCGAATCTCGTGAGCGCGGAGCCGCAACCGAATCCCGAGACGCCGACGCAGCTCTCGGTGAACTTCGTGTTCAA
>DHHN01000188.1 GCA_002403295.1 bacterium UBP1_UBA4771
CACACCGCGGGTCTCGACGGCGAGCGGTTCTGGGGACACGCATGGAACGCGAGGCTCGAGCGCGGCACGGACAACTACGGCATCGCCGGGCAATTCGCCGAGCTCAGCCCGGCCTTCCGCGCGGACAACGGTTTCGAGCCGTCGAACAACCGCCGCATGGGGAGCGTCGCGGCGAACGGCATCCTTCGGATGGACGGCGGCACGCTGCTCGAAAACGTCAGCGGCTCCGTGGACGCGTCGCGCGTGTGGAATTTCGACGGCGTCAGGAAGGACGAATGGGTAAACGCGAGCGCCCAAGTGAAATTTCGTGCCGCCCAGACCGGCGTCCACGCGAGGTACATGGGCAGCAACGAGCTCTTCGGCGGCGTGCGATTCAACGGCATCTGGCTCGCGCACGTCTGCCTGAGCACGCAGCCGAGGGGATCCCTTTCGTTCGGCGGCAACGTCGACTACGGCCACCGTATCGCCCGCCGCGAGCTCGTCATGGGAAAGGAGCTCGTGTGGGGATTGTGGGCGGATGTGAAGCCGATCGACCGCGTTCACGCCGAATTGGCATACAGCCGTATCAGCAGCGACGACCTGAACACGGACGCGCGGCTGTTCGAACAATCGATTCTGAGGACCCGCCTGTCCCTGCAGGTCTCGCGCGAGCTGTCGGCCCGGCTCGTTCTTCAATACAACGACCGCTACGACGCGGTCGACGTCGACCCGCTCGTCGTGTACCGGATCAACCCGTTGACCCTCTTCTACGTCGGCTCGACGCACGATTACCGCGACTTCGGCTCTCCGGACGGAGGAATCGGCGGCTGGAGGCTCGCGAACCGGCAGTTCTTCATGAAGCTGCAGTATCTCTTCCGGTTGTAGCGACCGGGGTCATCGCGAAATCTTGAGAACGAGGTAGTCGACGCCGGCGCCGCTTCGATTTATGAGGAACGACCAGTCGAGGCGCCGCCCGCTTCGCTCGACGAATCCGCGGTACGTCGCGACCATGTCCTCCCGAGGAATGTCCATCGGGTCTTCGACCCCGTAGAACGCCGCTCTCCGTGAGAGGTATTCGGGATTCCGCAGATTGGGAAAATGCCGCAGCGTCGCGTCGTCGATGCGGGGGATGACGATGAGCGCGAGCACGCATTCGTCGCGGGCGATCCGGAATATGCCGTCGGGAAAGAAATCGAAATGGTCGCAGTGCGCTCCGTAGAGTCCCATCGCGTTGTCCACGACGACGAGATCGAATCGCTTCGGCGTTCTCGCGATCTCCTCGTAGCTGTCGACGATCTTGATCGCGGCGCCGGAAAAGTTCCTCTCGAGCTCCGCCCGCCGGCCCCCGTCGATCTCCCATATCTCGAGGCTTTTCACCTCGCCCCCGTACGTCGTTGTGTGATCGAGGCCGTCCCTGCCGAATATCTCGAGCGCATCGAGCTCCTCGATCCTCACGCCCCGCGTCCGAAGCTCCTCGAGCAGCCGAAGCATCGGCTTGTGCTTCTGCCCGAGGATCGTGTAGCCGCGCAGACGGGTTCTCCCGCAGATCCTGAGCAGCCGTTTGATGAAATGCGTAATCATCGTATCCTCGCGGCGCGACGACGGTTCAACGACGCGCCCGCTCGAGTGTATACGATAATGGATGCATACACGATACCAAAGAAGGCGACGGATGGGACGATATGCGGCGATCATCGCCCTGTGTTCGGGGGTCGCCGGATTTTCGGCCTTTGCGGCGGCGGGACGCGGGAAAGGAAATTCGGATATGGCGGACAAGCAGAAAACGGGAACGTTCGCGACGTTCGCCGGCGGCTGCTTCTGGTGCACGGAGGCCGATTTCGAGAAGATGCCCGGTGTCCTCGAAGCGGTCTCGGGCTATACCGGCGGCCGGCCGGCGAACCCGACCTACAAGCAGGTTTGCTCGGGGACGACGGGACACGTCGAGGCGGTGCGCGTGCGCTACGATCCGGCGAAGGTGAGCTACGTGGAGCTCCTCGACACGTACTGGATGCACGTGGACCCGACCGACGAGGGCGGCCAGTTCGCCGACCGCGGCTCGCAGTACCGGAGCGTTATCTTCTATCACGACGAAGAGCAGAAAAGGATCGCCGAGCGGTCGAAAGCGGCACTCGAGGCCTCGGGCATATTCGATGCGCCGATCGTGACCGACATTCAACCGGCGGGCGAGTTTTTCGAGGCGGAGGATTACCATCAGGATTACCACCGGACGTGCCCGGCGGACTACCGGCTCTACCGCGCGGGTTCGGGCCGTGAACGTTTCATAAAGGACGTGTGGAAGGACGGAAGAACGCCGCCTCGAGCCCCGGACGGGCTCGACACGTCTCGTTCCGGGCCCTCGGCCGGCGGCGCCGGCGCTTCGGGGTATTCGAAACCCGACCGGGAGACGATCCGAAGATCGCTCAGCGCCGAGCAGTACCGGGTGACTCAGCGGTGCGGCACCGAGCCGCCGTTCATGAACGAATTCTGGAACAACCATCGGGAGGGGATCTACGTCGACGTCGTATCGGGGGAGCCGCTCTTCGGCTCGCTCGACAAATTCGACAGCGGCACGGGTTGGCCGAGCTTCACGAAGCCGATCGATCCGGCGAACGTCGTCGAGCGCGCGGACCGAAGCCACGGCATGGCGCGCACCGAAGCGAGGAGCGCGGCCGGCGATTCGCACCTCGGCCACGTGTTTCCGGACGGGCCGAAGCCGACGGGCCTGCGGTACTGCATCAACTCGGCCTCGCTGCGGTTCATCCCGAAGGAAGATCTCGAGAGAGAGGGCTACGGGGAATATCTGAAGCTCTTCGAGAAACGCTAGCGCCCGCGCCGCGCGGCCCACGATCGCCCCGCGCGCGGCGTCGCGGCTACGCAAGGAGCGTCGCGACGAGCCCGGAGACCACGATACCGTCGAAGGTGCCGGCCCCCCCGATGCTCGCCATCCCCGTGCCGATCCTTCCGATATTTCGAAGGTGCAGGAGATCGGCTCCGATGAGCGTGCCGAGGACTCCCGCCGTGAAGGCGACCGGCGGCGCGAAGTCGCGAACGAAGATGAACGCGCAAGCGGCCGAGACGATCGCCGGTATGAGCGCGGGGAGCGCGATGCCGACGTTCGGCACGGGGCGGGCGAGCCGGTAGCAGAACGCCGTGTTGACTCCCACGGCGGCGAGCGTGAACCAGAACGCCGACTGCCCGTGCGCGGCGATACGGAACAGCTCGTACACGACGATGAGGCAGGGGATGACGCATCCGCCGACGTTCACCGCGACGATCGTATACGGGCGCTCGCGAAAGAGGCCGGGGAAGAAGCGCGCGAAGCCGTAGAGCCCCGGCGGCGCCTGGTCGATCGAAAGCACCCGCGGGATCTTCTTCACGGGGATGTTGACGAGCCCGCCGGCGAAGATCGCGAGCACGACGAGGAACGAGAGGACGGGGCTGAGCCCCAGCTTGCCGAGCGCCGCCGCCATCACGTTGGCGAGAAGGAAGGGAGAGAGGACGAGGAGGGCGGCGAGAATGACGAGCGGCAGGCAGCCGAACGGAATCCACGGTATCATCTCATTCGCTCCGGATTCGGCCCGGGGGCCGGCACGGGTACAGCGCGACGATCGGGGCGCCCCGAGGACGGGCGCCCCGCGTCGAATTCGAGCCGCGGCGCCGCGGCGAAAACGCTACTTGAGACCCCGGCGCTCGAGGAGCGGCTCGATGACGGGCTCTCGGCCGCGGAACCGCTTGTAGAGCTCCATCGGGTCGTCGGCCCCGCCCATCGCGAGGATGTTCCGGCGAAACGATTCCGCCGTGGCGCGATCGAAGAGGCTCGTTTCCTTGAAAGCCTCGAAGGCGTCCGCGTCGAGCACCTCGGCCCAGATGTAGCTGTAGTAGCCGGCCGCGTAGCCGCCGCCTCCGCCGAAGACATGGGAGAAATAGGGGCTTCGGTACCGCGTCACGATCTCGGGAATGAGACCGATCCGTCCAACGGAGGCGGCCTCGAACGCGGCCGCGTCCGGTTCCACCGGCTCGCCGAGCGTGTGCCAGTCCATGTCGAGGTAGCACGCGGCGATGTACTCGACCGTCGCGAACCCCTGATTGAAGACTCCGGATTTCCTGATCTTCTCGACGAGCGCCGGCGGGATCGTCTCGTCCGTCACGTAGTGCCGGGCGTATGACCGCAGCACCTCGGGCTCGAGCGCCCAGTTCTCCATGATCTGCGAGGGGAGCTCGACGAAGTCCGTCGCGACCGCCGTTCCGGAGAGGGTCGGATACACGCATTCGGTGAGGAGCCCGTGCAGCGCGTGCCCGAACTCGTGGAACAGCGTCGTCACCTCGTCGAAGTTGAGGAGCGAGGGCGCGTCGCCGGTCGGCCGCGTGAAGTTGCCGCAGTTCGTGATGATCGGCGTCACCTTGAGTCCCCCGATATTCGACCCCCCGCGAAACTCGCCGCACCAGGCGCCGCCCCTCTTGTTGTCCCGGGGGAAGTAATCGGTATAGAGGATGCCGATGTGGCTTCCGTCCGCTTCCTTGACCTCGAAGACGCGGACCTCGTCGTTGTACGTCGGCAGGTCAGTTCTTTCCGTGAACGTGACGCCCCAGAGCTTCGTCGCGACGCCGAAGGCGCCTGCGACGACGTTCTCGAGCCGGAAGTACGGCCGGAGCGTCTCGTCGTCGAGCTCGTACTCGGCCTTGCGGAGCTTTTCGGCGTAGTACCACCAGTCCCACGGCTCGAGCGTGCATGTGCCGCCTTCGGCGTCGATGAGGGCCTGGAGCGCCCTCGCCTCGTTTCGCCCGCGCGCGAGGGCGGGTGTCCAGAGCTCGTCGAGGAAGTCGTATACGCGCTTCGGCTCCTTCGCCATGCTCTCCTCGAGCACGAAGTGCGCGTGCGTCTCGTAGCCGAGGAGCTTCGCGCGCTCGACGCGCAGCGCCGCAATCCGCGAGAGGACGGCGTTGTTGTCGAGGGCGCCGCCGTTGTCCCCGCGCTTGATGTAGCCCTTGAAGATCCTCTCGCGCAGCTCTCGGCGGGGAGAATACTGGAGGAACGGCAGGAGACTCGGCTTGTGGAGCGTGAAGAGCCATTTTCCTTCATGGCCGCGGCGCGCCGCCGCCTCGGCAGCCGCGTCGACGACCGCGGCGGGGAGCCCGGCGAGATCGCTCTTCGAGTCGATCACGAGCTCGAACGCGTTCGTTTCCTTGAGGACGTTCTCCGCGAACCGCAGGCCGAGCACGGAGAGCTCCCCGTTGATCCCGGCGAGACGCGCCTTCTCCGCGGCGCCGAGCAGGGCGCCGCCGCGCACGAAATCCCGGTAGTACCGGTCGAGCAGGCGCCGCTGTTCGGACGTGAGGGGAAGTGTCTCCCGGGCGTCATGGAGCGTTTTCAGCCTGGCGAAAAGCTTCTCGTCGAAAAGGATCGCGTCGTAATGGGCGGATTGTTCCGGCGCGAGCTCCCGCGCGATCGCCTGTATCTCGTCGCTCGTATTGGCGGAGTTCATCGCGCGGAAGACGTTGCCGACGCGCGCGAGGAGTTCGCCGCTTCGTTCGAGCGCCTCGATCGTGTTCGCGAAGGTCGGCGCCGAGGGATCGGCGGCGATCGCCGCGATCGCGTCCCGTTGACGGCGCATCGCCTCACGGATGGCCGGCGCGTGGTGCGCGGTTTCGATTCGATCGAAAGGCGGCGCGCCGAAGGGGGTCTTCCAGTCCTCGAGCAGGGGGTTCGCTTCCGCGAGCGCGGTCGAATTCATGACGAAGAGCGATGCGACGAGCAGCAACAGGCACTTCATGATCCGCGGTCCTCCTCGGTTCGGGTGAAGGGCGAACGATCTCCCATTCTACCAGCAACCGGAGATATGTACAACGGCGGAAGGGAAATAATTCTTGCGGGGAGCGGGCGCCGGGGAAGGACCTTCAGGAAGTGTCCGTTTCATGGGACGGCTCGAACGATTCGTTCGCGGTCGCCGAGGACGTCTTCGATCTCGGGGCGCGATATCCCGGGCCGGGGGGGGCGGCGGGTGCGTACGCGCAGAGCCTGTCGAGAAGCGACTCGAATAACGGCGTGCCCCGGCCGTTCCAGCGGAAGGCCATTTCCTCGAGGTACCAGGGGAGCTTTTCGGAAGAGACACCGTGGTACTTCACGAGACGCTCCTTCGCGAACGGCCAGAATCCCTTCGCGCTGCAGTAGACGCGAAGCCGCGGAAACGAGTTCCCGCGATCGACGACGTCGAGCTTTCTCCCGCAGCAGACGAGCGCCGGGCATTCGAGGCGCCGATTCGTCATGATCAGGCAGTCGTCTCCGACGTTCATGGTGAAGGCGATCCGCTCCTCGGCGACGGCTTCGATGCGGTCCGGTCCGTCCTCGCCGGCCGCGAGATCGGACAGTCTCATCCGGTCCCGAGGCGTGCCGCAGCCGGCATGCCCCGGGCCGGAGGCGCCGGCGATGGCGCGTCGAATGGCGCCGATCGCCTTCAGGACGGTCGGATAGCTCACGCCCGTTTCGGCCGCGGCCACGGTCGCCGGCGCTTCGAGCTCGAAGAGCTTCACGAGCCAAAGCCACTCGCGCGCGCCGATTTTCGCGGCGTTGAGCCACCTGCCGGCGAAGGGGTTGAAGGTGTGGCCGCATCGCGCGCAGCGGCGGCGCTTTCCCCCCTCGACGACGTAGAGCTTTTCCCGGGAACAGGCGGGGCATCGCGGCGCGCCGGCGCTCTCGCAGCGTTCGAGCAGGTAGAGTCGGGCCGAGTGCTCGGTGCGAACGAGTCGCTCGAAATCAAGAACCGTCATGCCGAAACCTCGCTTCTGCGCGGGCGGGGCCGCCGCGCGGAACGTGAGATCGATACAATGAATGCCGAATCCGCTTCGATGAGTCAATCGAACTTAGGAATTAGCGCTGTAATACCAAAGGCCTATGGGGGAATGCGGGCGCGCGGCGGCCCGCCCGGGAGTTCCGCGGGCGGCGGCGATTTACGGCTGGTGCTGCTTTGCGGAGATATGGAGCCGCTCGGCCATGCGGACGAGCTCGGCGAAACTCGAGGCCTTCATCTTCTGCATGACGCGGGCGCGGTGAATCTTGACGGTCTTCTCGCTCAACCCGAGCTCGTGCGCCGTCTCCTTATTCGCGAGGCCGGTGACGATCTTCGAGAACACCTCGTATTCGCGGGGCGAGAGCGTCTTTACCCGTTCTTCGATTTGCGACAGCTCCGACCGGCGGAGGAGTGATTTCCTACAGCGATCGAGCGCGCGGTGCACGGCATCGAGGAGCGCTTGGTTTTCGAAGGGTTTCTCGAGGAAGTCGACGGCGCCGGCTTTCATCGCGCGGACGCTTTGCGGAACGTTGCCGAAGCCGGTGATGAACACGATTGGAATATCCTCCGAGAGCTCGGCGAGCCGCTGCTGGAGCTCGAATCCGCTCTGTTCCGGCATTCTTACGTCGAGGACGAGACACGACGGCACGGCCCGCCGTGGGCGATCGAGGAATTCACGCGAGGAGGCGTAGGCCTCGACGGGAAGTCCTATCGATTGCATCAGCTTCTTGAGGAGCGTTCGAACGGAAGGGTCGTCATCAACGACGTAAACAATGCGGGTCTCATCGTTCATTCCGGGTACCCCCTGACGTCGAGATGCAAATACGGAATAAATGTGCCACTCCCGCGAAACCGTGTCAAGCAAAAGGGCGCGAGTGCTCAATGAAAAGGCCCGGAGCGCCGCAGCGGCATTGTCAAATATTGTTGACAGTCATACGGCGCGCGTTCATACTCGGGCAAGCGGCGGCATTCGGGGAAATTCATTCGAACGGAGGACGGGTTTCGCGGGATGAATCGTCGGACCGCGTGGGATCCGCGAGGCGAACGTCGCCGGAGGGAACGCCATGACGAGCCATGATTCTTCGCACGGTCGGCCGCCACGCGCCGGCCGGTCGCGCTTCTCGCCCTCGAGTCTCCAGCTTCACGCGATCTTCGTTCTCGTGTTCGCGATCGCCCCCATTTCCGTCGTGGTGATCAGCACGGGAGTCGAGATGCGGAAAGCGACCAGGGCCGAAGCGGCCGATTACGTCACGCGTATAGCCGAATTCGCCGCCGTGAACGAGAGCCATCTCATAAGCGCAGCCCGGCAGCTTCTCGTTTCGCTCTCTCGTCTTCCCGACGTCCGCCGGGCTGACGCCGCCGCTTGCGCGACCCTGTTCGCGGATCTGCTCCGCGAGCACAGCCGTTACGCAAATATCGGGCTCGTCTCCCTCGATGGGAACGTTATCGCGAGCGGTCTGCCCGCGCGGAACGGCATCGACCTGTCGGATCGATCCTATTTTCGGCTCACCGTCGAAACGAACGACTTCTCCATCGGAGAGTATCAAGTAGGCCGGATCACGGATCGGCCCGGCATCAATTTCGGATATCCGGTTCACGACGAATACGGACGGACGACCGCGGTCATTTTCCTCGCGATGCGGCTCGATTGGCTCAATCGCTATGAGCGCGCGGTCGTCGAGAGCCTGCCGCCCGGGTCCACCCTCACGAAGATCGATCGGCAGTCGATCGTTCTCGTGCACATCCCGGATACGTCGATCGTGGGAAGGCAATACCCGCCCGGCCGTTTGGTCGGGCGGGCTCTCGCCGAGAACAAGGGGTTCATGGACGCTCCGGGTCCCGACGGGGTCGAGCGATTCTACTCGTTCATCAGAGTGAACAGCGCCATCCGGAATGGTGACATCGTCATATTCGTCGGAATCCCGCGCGAGGCGATTCGCGCGAAATTCGACCGTCTGCTGAATAGGATAGCCGCCATGTGCGCCATAGCGGCCGCCCTCATGGCCGCGGCCGTCATGGCGCTCGGATACCAGCTATACCGCAGACCCCTCAACGATCTGCTCGGAGCCGCGAGAAGGCTCGCCTCCGGCGATCTCGGCGCTCGCGCCAGGGCGATGTCCGAGGTCTCCGAGCTCGGCAAGCTCGCCGCGAGCTTCAACGATATGGCTGATTCCATCCAGCGCGCCGAGATCGAGCGGGTTCGCTCGGCGGAGGAAACCGAACGGCTCCAGCGGCGGCTCGCCGAGGCGCAGAAGATGGAGGCGCTCGGCGCCCTCACGGGGGCGATCGCGCACGATTTCAGCAACATGCTCGTCGCGATCAAGGGAAACGCCGAACTCGCGCTCGCGCGCCCGGGACTTGGGAATGCCGCGCGCGACGATCTCGCCGAGATCAACGCGGCCGCCGAACGCGCCGCGCGCCTCACCCACCAGCTCCTCGTTTTCAGCCGTCGGCAGGAGCTCCATCTCAAGCCGGTCGATCTCGACAGAAAGATCGGCGATATGGCGAATATGCTCGACGAGCTGGCCGGAAAGAGCGTGACCCTCTCGATCGAGCTCGCGAGCGGGCTCCTTCCCGTCAGGGCCGACGAGAGCAATCTCGAGCAGGTCGTCTTGAATCTCGTGGTGAACGCGAAGGATGCCATGCCCGACGGAGGTTCCATCGTCGTGCGGACCAATGCGATGGAGATCAACCTCGATTATTGCCGCACGCACCCCGAGGCCCGACCGGGATGGCACGTGCGGTTGTCCGTGACCGATACCGGCGTCGGCATGGATCGGGAGACTCAACGGAAGATATTCGAGCCCTTCTTCAGCACCAAGAAAGCGGACCGGAGCACCGGCTGGGGCCTCACCATCGTCTATGCCA
Source organism: bacterium UBP1_UBA4771 (assembly GCA_002403295.1). Taxonomy (GTDB): domain Bacteria; phylum Krumholzibacteriota; class Krumholzibacteriia; order Krumholzibacteriales; family Krumholzibacteriaceae; genus SSS58A. Next base: position 9,633 of record DHHN01000188.1, read on the forward strand.
TCGTCAAGCAGCATGGGGGCTGGATCGACGTCTCGAGCGCTCCGAACGCCGGGACGACCTTCATGATTTTTCTGCCCGTCTCGACGGAGGGCGTCGAGGAACCGCGGGACGAGCCGCCGCCGCTTCGCGACGTCATGGGCTCGGGCGAACGGATCCTCGTCGTCGAGGACGACGAGGCGGTGCGCGATTTCATCATCCGGGCGCTGGACGCGAACGGGTATGCGGTGCGGAGGGCCGCGGCGGTCGACGACGCCGCGGCAATCATCCGCTCCGAGGGGGGCGTGCTCGATCTCGTCATCGCCGACGTCGTGCTTCCCGACGGCGACGGGCTGCAGCTCGTCGAACGCGTCGAGGAGGAACATCCCGGCCTGCCGGTTCTCCTCTGCAGCGGATTCGTCGGGGAGGAAGCGCGCTGGGAAACGATACGCGCCCGGAGGATACCGTTTCTGCAGAAGCCCTTCTCCATCATGGCCCTATTGAAGGCCGTCAGGAGCGCGCTCGACGCGCGGAACGC
>DHHN01000012.1:0-723 GCA_002403295.1 bacterium UBP1_UBA4771
ACAAGGCCTCGGTGAAATCGCCCGAGTCTCCGATCGTCGCCTTCAACAGGGGGGCCGCGCTCTACAAGCAGGGGGATTACGAGAAGGCGCGGGAGCATTTCAAGGAAGCGGCCGCGAAGACGAAGTCTCTCCCGTTCGAGGCGCGCGCGTGGTACAACCTCGGGAACGTCGCCTTCAGGGAGGGCGAGCGGCAGGAGGACAGCGATCTGAGAAAGGCCCTCGCCTCGCTCGAAGAGAGCGTGAGGCACTACGTCACGGCGCTCGAGAAGGATCCCGATCTCGACGAGGCGGCCGAGAACCTCGAGATCGCGCGGCTCAAGATCAAGGACCTCCTCGACAAGATACAGAAACAGCAGCAGCAAGGCGGCGACCAGAGCCAGCAGCAACAGCAGCAGCAACAAGAGGGCGAAGAGCAGCGGCAGGGCGAGGGCGAGCGGCAGGAGGGGGAGGAGCGGCAGGAGGGCGCCGAGGATCGCGAGGAAAAGCGTTCGCCCGAGGAGCAGCAGAAGGAGGACGAGCAGGCCGCCCCCGAAAAACCCAAGGAAAAACCGCTTGAAAGCGACAAGACCGCGCGGCAGATTCTCGATGAGGAGAGAGAGAACCGCAAGGAGCGCCAGCGGCAGGAGAGCCGCTCGAAGTACCGGCCTGTCGGCAAGGATTGGTAAATGGCGGGAGCGTTCGGCAATCGATCGAAGGGCCCGCGCGTCGCGGGGCGAGCCCGGA
>DHHN01000012.1:744-1547 GCA_002403295.1 bacterium UBP1_UBA4771
TGCCTTGCCATAGCCGCGGCAGCGGGCTTCGCCGCCGCTGCCGCGGCCGCCCCCGTCTCCGCTCAGGAGATCTCGGTCCGCGCCGCGGTCGAGTCCGAGTCGGTCTACATGGGCCAGTCCTTCGTCTACCAGATCGTGGTCGACGGGAGCGACGAGGTCTCGCAGCCCGACGTCGCGCCGCTTCAGCAGCTCTTCACCGTCGAGTATCTCGGCGGGAGATCGAACAACAGCCAGTCGATCACGATCGTGAACGGCCGCATGGAGAGGCAGGTCAGCCGCGGCTACGTCTTCCAGTACCGCCTCACGCCGCGCGCGAAGGGCGACATTACGATCCCGGCCGTCGCGGTCAAGGTGAAGGGGCAGACGTACAACACGAATCCCATCCGCCTCGGCGTGAACCAGCCGGTCGAAACGGAGGATTTCAAGCTCCGCATGTCGCTCTCGCGCGGGAGCGCGTACATCGGCGAACCCGTCGTCCTCACCGTGACGTGGTACATCGGGCGCGACGTCGAGGACTTCCGTATCACGATGCCGCTCCTCGACAGCCCCGATTTCGACTTCTACGACCCGGAGGCGCGGACCGATCCGAGCAAGCAGTACTACCGGATACAGGCCGGCGCCTCGCAGGTCATCGCCGAGAAGGGGACGGCGACCCTCGACGGCCGCGCCTTCGCGACGATATCGTTCAAGAAGGCTCTCGTGCCGAAGCGCGCGGGGACGCTCTCGATCCCCCAATCGACGATCGAGTGCGCGGCCGTGAGCGGGACGCTCCGCGGGCGGGACTTCTTCGACGACTTCTTCCG
>DHHN01000012.1:1571-2605 GCA_002403295.1 bacterium UBP1_UBA4771
CGTGCGCGACCTCCCGCGCGAGGGGCGCCCCGCGGGTTTCGCGGGCCACATCGGCGACTACAAGATATCGGCGAGCGCCACTCCCACGGACGTGAGCGTCGGCGACCCGATCACGCTCAAGATCATCCTCTCGGGCCCCGATTATCTCGGCACCGTCGATCTGCCGCGACTGCAGGATCAGACCGAGCTCAACACGTACTTCAAGATCCCGGACGAGCGGGCGGACGGAAAGATCGCGGGCCGCACGAAGGTCTTCACGCAGACGATCCGGGCGAAAAACGCGACCGTGAAGGAGATCCCGCCGATAGCGCTCTCCTACTTCGACACGAAGAGCGGCACGTACAAAACGGCTTCCACGACCCCGATTCCCGTCACCGTGCGCGCGACACGCGTCGTGACCGCGGTCGACGCCGAGGGGATCGCGGCGGGGCCCCTCGGGAGCCCGCTCGAGAGCTGGAAAGAGGGGATCGCGTACAACTACGAGGGGTCGGCCGTCCTCGAGTCGCGGACATTCGGCCTCCTCTCGGCGCTCGGGAGCCCGCTCTGGCTCGCCGCGCTCTTCGGGCCGCCCGCGGCCTTCTTCGCGCTCTTCGGCGCCGTGACGGCGCGGCGCCGCCGCGAGGAGAATGTCGAGGGCCTTCGAGCCCGCGGCGCCCTGAGGCGCCTGCGCGGCCGCCTCGAGTCGATCCGCAAGGGCGACGCCTCCGGCTCGCGTCTCTGCGAGCTCGTCCTCGGGGCGATGCGCGAGTACCTCGGCGACAGGCTCGCCGTTCCGGGCGCGACGCTCACGGCGGGGGACGTCGTCCGCGCGCTCGGCGCGCGGGGCGTGCCCCCCGCGACGATGGAATCGATTCGCGGGATCATGGGCTCCTGCGAGGCCGGCGCCTACGCGGGGGACCATTCGCCCGCTGCGGACCGCGACGCGTTCATTGACAGAGCGCTCGATGCCGTTAAGAGCTTGGAAAGAAACCTATAGCCATGTTTTTATTGGCTATCACTGGTGGGCTGCATGATTGAAGGGCGTGTGGAGGTGG
>DHHN01000057.1 GCA_002403295.1 bacterium UBP1_UBA4771
AAGTAGAGGCCATCTTTGAGAGCAGGCCATGCGGCCTGCAATGTTATGCGGTATTAGCAGCCCGTTAGAGCTGTTATTCCGCGCTCGAGGGCAGGTTTCCCACGCGTTACTCACCCGTTCGCCACTGTACTCGCAATCCGAAGAATGCTTTCTCGTTCGACTTGCATGCCTAATCCACGCCGCCAGCGTTCATTCTGAGCCAGGATCGAACTCTCCGTTGTAAAAAAACCGAAGAGCTGTAGCTCTCGCTACGCTCCAATTGACGTTCTTCCCATCGATCCGTAAGGATCGGCGGGCCCGAACCATCTGGCAAGGGCATCGCACGCTATTTCATTTTCAAAGAACAGAAATCCCTATATGGATTTTCCCCGAAAGGCCAATATATCCCTATTGGCCCTTTTTGTCAATCCCTATCTCTGGGATTCACAAAAAATTTCGGAGGCCTGCAAAACACTATCGCGCTTTGCCTTAGGCGTGCAGTGTATATAAGCCGCGGCGGGGCGTTTGTCAACACCTTTTTGCCGGCGGCCGCTGTTTTTATTCGCGTTCCGGCGCGGCGCGGCGCCCCGGGGCCGAAAAGAGTGGAAAAGGGCCGCCGCTGTCGCTACATTATCCGCAGCCGGCGGCCGCGCGACGCGGCGCCGCATCGAGAACGGAGACGGAACGAAATGGCGTTCAGGCCGCTCACGTGCGGGGAACGAATTCTCCTCTGGAGCCTCGGGCTCTGCTTCGTATGTCTGCTCGGCGTCTTCGCGGGCGCCGCGATATACTTTTCGCGCGATCTGCCCTCGATGGAACGCCTCGAGATGATCGAGCCGGCCATCAAGACGCGCATTCTCGCGCGCGACTCCTCGGTCGTGAAAGAGTTCTACGAGGAGAACCGGATCTTCCTCCCGCTCGACCAGATCCCGGTCAACGTGCGCCGCGCGTTCCTCGCCGTCGAGGACCGGCACTTCTACGAGCACAGCGGCATCGATCTCAGGCGGCTGATCTTCGTCGCGGCGCGAAACCTCTTCGACCTGCGCGGCGCGCGCGGGACGAGCACGATCACGCAGCAGCTCTCCCGCGACCTCTTCCTCACGAAGGAGCAGACCTTCGCGCGAAAGATCAAGGAAGTGCTCCTCTCATTCAAAATCGAGAGCACGTACTCGAAGGACGAGATCCTCGAGATGTATCTCAACCAGATCTACTTCGGCGAGGGCACGTACGGCATCGAGGCCGCCTCGCGGAAGTACTTCGGCAAGCCGGTGCGGGAGCTCGGGCTGAATCAGATCGCGCTGATCGCGGGGCTGCCGAAGAATCCCGGCGGCTACAACCCGTTCGCGAATCTCGAACGCGCGACGCGGCGCATGCAGGTCGTGCTCGGCGCGATGGAGGAGTTCGGCGTCGTCACGAAGTCCGAGCGCGACTCGCTCAAGGCCGGCTCCCTCGATATCGTGACGAAGGTGTCGGAAAGCCAGGATTTCGCGGGGTACTTCTGCGAGCACATCCGGCAGATCCTCGAATCGAAATACGGCTCGCGCCCGATCTACCGCGACGGGTACACCGTCTACACGACGCTCGACGCCCGCCTCCAGCGCGCCGCGGAGATCGCGCTCGAGTCGCACATGCTGCGGCTCGAGACGGAGAAGCGCTTCGCGCAGACGCGCGCGCAGTACGAGAAGGCCGCGGCGGTCGGCGAGAGGGTGAAGGCCGAGTACATCCAGGGGGCGCTCGCGGCGATCGACCCGCGCACCGGGCATATACTCGCGCTCATCGGCGGGCGGAACTACCGCGAGACGCAGTACAACCGCGTTCTTCAGTCGACGCGGCAACCGGGCTCGGCGTTCAAGCCGTTCCTCTACGTCGCCGCGCTCGAGAGCGGCTACAGCCCCTCCGACATCCTCATCGACACGCCCTTCGTCGTGGAGCTGCCGAACGGCGACGTCTGGAAACCGCGCAACTACAACCGGAAGTTCCACGGCGCCGTGTCGCTGCGCGAGGCGCTCTCGCGCTCGCTCAACATCCCTTCGGTGAAGCTCATTCAGGCGATCGGGCCGCCCACCGTGATCAACGTCGCCAAACGCATGGGCATCAAAAGCCGCCTTCAAAACGTCCTCTCGCTCGCGCTCGGAACGAACGAGGTCACCCTGCTCGATCTCGCCAACGCCTACGGCTGCCTCGCGGCCGAGGGGATGCGGGCCGAGCCGATCGCGATACTTCGCATCGAGGACCGCAACGGCAACACGCTCGAGGAGTATCGCGAGTATCGCGAGGAGGTGCTCGGCGCGGACGTCGCCTACATCATCACGGACATGCTCACGAGCGTGATCGACGAGGTGCAGGGTACGGGCGCCGCAGTGCGCGCCTACGGCCTCGACGTCCCCGCGGCGGGCAAGACGGGAACGACGGACGATTACACCGACGCCTGGTTCATCGGCTACACGCCGGAGATCGTCATCGGCGTCTGGACGGGATTCGACGAGCGCAAAACAATGGGCAGCGGGATGACGGGCGCCCGGGCCGCGCTCCCCGTCTGGGTCGAGACGATGAAGGCGTTCTACCTTACGAACCGCGGGCCGGCGTTCCGCGTGCCCGAGAACATCGTCGAGGATCTCATCTGCGAGGAATCGGGTCTCCTCGGCACCCCCTACTGCCCGAAGGTGCGCCGCGAGATCTTCATCGCCGGAAGCGAGCCGGCGCGCCAGTGCGACATTCACCGCGTGAGCGCGTACGACCTGCTCGACAAGGAAAAGGATTTCCGCGAGCTCGACCGCGAGGCTTCCCGCGAGAAGGTCGTCCCGCGCTGAGCGGGCGTCGGCCGCCTCGTCAGGATTTTCAACCGGGATAGGTTCGATCGAGAACGACGCGCGCGCGCGGCACCGGTTCGGCCGAGACGCCCGTGGCTCGCGCGAGCCTCCGCGCCGCGGCGTCCGCCCCCTCCGCGGAGGCGGCGTGAATCTCGAAGAGCGGATCTCCCGGCGCCACCGCGTCCCCCGTTTTCTTCCGGCACACGATCCCGACCGCCGGGTCGACCGCGTCCTCCCGGCGCAGCCGCCCGCCCCCGAGCCCCCGCACGGCTTCGCCGACGGCGCGCGCGTCGAGGCGCGAGAGATACCCCCGCTCGGCGGCCGGGACGATCCTCGTAACGGGCGCCGCCGGAAGGCCGAATCGCGGGGCGCCGGGATCGAGTCTGCCTCCCTGCGCGGCGACGATCCGCTCGAACCGCTCGAGCGCGCGGCCCGAATCGATCGCGCGGCGTGCGATCGCCTCGCCGTCCGCGACGGACGGCGCGAGCCCTCCGAGGACGAACATCTCGGCGGCGAGCCGCACCGTGAGCGAGGCGACGTCGGCCGGGCCGCGCCCCTCGAGCACGCGTATCGACTCCTCGATCTCTATGGCGTTTCCCACGGCCGCGCCGAGGGGCTCGTCCATCGCCGTCACGAGGGTTTTGACCGGAACGCCCATCGCCTCGCCCGCGGCCTCGAGGGCGCCGGCAAGCTCACGAGCGCCGCCGATCGTCTCCATGAACGCGCCGCGGCCGCATTTGACGTCGATCACGACGCCGGCGATCCCTTCCGCGAGCTTCTTCGAGAGGATGCTCGAGACGATCAGCGGCACGCTTTCCACCGCGGCGACGGCGTCGCGAAGCGCGTAGAACATGCGGTCGGCGGGGACGAGATCCGCCGTCTGCGCGGCGAAGCAGCCGCCGTGCGAGCGGACCTGCCGGGAGATCGCCTCCTCCCCGAGCGCCGTCGTCATGCCGGGGATCGATTCGAGCTTGTCGAGCGTGCCCCCCGTGTGGCCGAGCGAGCGTCCCGAGATCATCGGCACGAAGAGGCCGCACGAGGCGGCGATCGGAAGGAGCGGGATCGAGACCTTGTCCCCCACCCCTCCCGTGCTGTGCTTGTCGAGGAGGGGTCCGGGGAGAGCGTCGAAGCGGAGCGTGCGCCCGCTCTCGAGCATGATCCGCGTGAGGGCGACCGTCTCGCCGGGCGTCATGCCCCGCAGCACGACGGCCATGAGGAACGCGGAAGCCTGATAGTCCGGCACCTCCCCCGAGAGGCAGCCGGCGACGAACGCGCGCATCTCGTCCTCGTCGAGGACGCCGCCGTCGCGCTTCTTCCGTATGACGTCGTACGCGCTCACGAGAGCTTCTTCCATTCCTCCATGATCGCGACGCCCGCGCTCGTTCCGATCCTGTCGGCGCCCGCTCGCACGAGCTCGAGGGCGAAGGCGGCCGTGCGGATGCCGGCCGACGCCTTGACGCCGAAGCCGGGCCCCACCGCGCGGCGCATGATCTCGACGGCGCGGACGCTCGCTCCCGGCGGACCGAATCCGGTCGACGTCTTGACGAAACGCGCCCCCGCGTCCCGGACGAGACGGCAAGCGCCCGCCGTTTCCTCGTCGTCGAGGAGGGCCGCCTCGATGATGACCTTGACGCGGGCGTCCCCGCACGCGCCGACGACGCCGGCGATGTCCGCTCGCACGAAATCGAGATCGCCCGACTTGAACGCGCCGACGTTCATCACCATGTCGATCTCGCGCGCTCCGGCGCGCACGGCCCGGCCCGCCTCGTACGCCTTGACCCCGGTGTCGACGGCGCCGAGGGGAAAGCCGGCGATGGAACACACGACGACGTCGGTGCCCGCGAGCTCGCGGGCGGCGAGCGGCACCCAGTGCGTGTTGACGACGGCCGAGAAGAAGCCGTATTCCGCTGCTTCGCGGCAGAGGCGCTTCACGTCGGCGGCGGTCGCCTCGGGCCGCAGGAGCGTGTGGTCGATGAGCCGTGCGAGATCGATCTTCTTCACGGTCGTCTCCCTTCGCGAACGGACGGCGGCTCACCCGAGAGCCGCGAGAAAGCTCTCCCCCGCCCCGAACGGCACGCCGAACCATTCGGCGAGCGTGGCGGCGAGGTCGGCGAGGGTATTTCTCGTTCCGAGCGCCGAGCCCGCGCGGCCGGAGCCCGTGATCGAGGCGAGGATCGGAACGTGCTCTCGCGTATGGTCGGAGCCCGGCATCGTCGGATCGCACCCATGATCGCTCGTGACGGCGAGCAGCGCGCCCCGCGGGAGGCGCGTCCTGAAACGGGCGAACCATCGATCGAAGCGCTCGAGGCCGCGCGCGTAGCCTCCCGGATCGCGCCGGTGCCCCCAGACCATGTCGAAATCGACGAGATTGACGAACAGGAGAGAAAACGCGGCGCCCTCGCCGAGCACGCGGTCGGCGCCGCGCATCGCGGAATCGTTCCCGCCCGCCCGGACGATCCGCGCGATGCCGCGCTTCGCGAACAGGTCGTGGATCTTCCCGACGGTCACGACCTCGCGCCCGCGCTCCGCGAGCGCGTCGAGAAGCGTCGGCCCGGGCGGCGGGAGCGAGAAATCGCGCCTGCGTTTCGTGCGGACGAACGCGCCCGCGCTCCCCGCGAAGGGGCGCGCGATGACCCGCGCCACGTTGTGGGGCGGGACGAGCAGGCTCCGCGCCGTCCGGCAGATGCGGTAGAGCTCGCGCACCGGTATCGCGTCCTCGTGGGCCGCAATCTGAAAAACGCTGTCCGCCGAGGTGTACACGATCGGGCGGCCCGTGCGCAG
>DHHN01000059.1:0-908 GCA_002403295.1 bacterium UBP1_UBA4771
GCACGTTGCTCGTGAGGCTATAGAAGACGCTGCCGAAGATATTTTCGTTCCGGTCGATGAAGGCCTTCTGCGCGCCGCCCGCGGCGATGTTCAAATCCTCCTCGTCCGGATCGTCGACGCTGTAGCCGGCGTTGATCCACCAGCCGCCCACGGGGGCGAACGAGATCTGCGCCCAGCCGCCCTTTGCGCCGATCCCCTCGCCGAGCGGATNNNNCGCCGAGGTACCCGCCGAGGTTCCGGCCGACGAAGAACTCACCCGAGAGCTCGAGCTTCGCGCTCAACATGGCCCGCAGATCGGCGTTCGCCGACCACGACTCGATCTCCTCGGCGTCCGCCGCCCACGTTTCCTTGCCGTAGTGCCCCGAGACGCCGACGTCGAACGATCTGCGGCTGCACGGTTTCAAAACGGCGCCGAGACGTCCCTCGATCGTCGGCGCGGCGGAGTCGGCGCCGTCGTCCACTCCGTCGGCGTCGAGATCGCCTCCGATGGTGCGCGCCGCCGCGACGGCGAGAGAAAACTTCGCCCTCTCCGACGGGTTCGCGAAGGTCGAGAGGCGAAGCTGCGGTCGCCGGTATCCGATGTTGCCCTGATCCCAGCAGACCGTGTAGTTCACCGTTTTCGGCACGAGCGGCGACATGACGTCGCTCGTCTGCCCCGCGAGGATCGACCAGCGCCCGCGCGCGACCTGCACGTAGGCGTGGCGGAGCATGGGGGCCGCTTTGTTTTCCTGAGCGGTGAGGTTCGCCGAGGAGACGCCGAGGCCGTAGAAGTCGAGCTCGACCTTCGCGTCCGTCCGGTAATCCCCCTCGAGCCAGTTGAACTCGAAGCCGAGACGCGTCTCGCGCGCCGTGGCGCTCAGGACGTCGTTCTTCGAGGCGCCCGCGGGCTTGGGCTCGAGCACGTAGAG
>DHHN01000059.1:1045-1713 GCA_002403295.1 bacterium UBP1_UBA4771
CAGACCGGCCGTCAATGAATTTCAGGGGATATTCGGCCGGCCGGGCGGCGCGGGGGCTCCGCGCTTCTCGAAGAGCGACCATTTTCCCGAATCGCGGATGTGATCGAAACCCTCGAGCGCCCGGCCGTCCGGGACGACGCCGCGCGTGAGGAGGAGCTCCATGCCGGCGTAGCGGCCGTCGTAGGCGCCGAATTTGCCGACCCATTCGAGGTAATGCGGGATGGCGGCGCCGCCGGGGAGCCGCCGCACGGCGCCGAATCGAAAATCGGCGAACTTCGCCGTCGCCGCGCCCCGCTCCCACACCGTGTAATAGCTCGGGAAGTGGATGTACGCCGGGCGGCCGCGGAAACGGTAGTCGTACACGAGCCCCGCGAGCCTCCCGCCCCCGGAGGGGCCCCGAAGGAACGCGGCGTCGAACCGCTCGTTCTCTCGGTTGAAGGCGGCGAAATGCTCCGCCCAGAGCGCGCCGTGAAGGATCGCGAGCGCGACGAACGCCGCGATCGCGGGCCGCGGGAGCCGCCGCCCCGCGAGCGCGCCCCCCGCGACGACGAGCCCGAGGAAGAGGAATACGGAAAAGCGCTCGTAGAGCACCGGCTGCCGGGGGATCCCGTTCGGGAGAACGAGGCAGCAGAGGAGCGCGGCGACGAGGAGCGGCGCGGCGCCCGCGA
>DHHN01000059.1:1822-12532 GCA_002403295.1 bacterium UBP1_UBA4771
TGCCGGCGGTCCGCGAGCCCCGCGAGATATTCGCCGCGGTAATACGACGCGAGAAACCTCCCGAGGCCCGGGTCGGCGGCGCCGAGGTTCTCCGCGTGCCACCACCGGAGCGTCAAGATGAGGAGCGGAAGGGCGGCGAGGAGGCACCGCGCGGGCGCGCGCCACGACCGCTTCGCGGCGAAGGGCGCGCCCGCGAAGAGCACGAGGAGCGCGAAGAGCGCGGCGAGGATATGGACGAAGTACATGCCGGCGAGCCACAGCGCGGCGAGCGCGGCGCGCCGCGAGGAGCCGAGAGCGCTCCCGTCGATCACGAAGAGCCGGTGGAAGAGGAGCACGAGGAATGATGCGAGCGTGAAGCCCATGAACCCCCAACTCGCGTTGTAGTTGTAAAGGAGGGGGAACGAGAGGAGCGAATACCACGGATTGCCGCCGAGCTTCCGTATTATAAGGAGAACGGAGAGGGGGAGGAGCGCGGCGTAGAGGGCGAGAAGCGCCCTGTTCGCCGACTCGACCGACGGGAACGTCCGCAGCGCGCAGAAGAGCATGTGCGCCGTGTTCGGACGAAGCCCCGTCTCGACGCGGTAGAGCTCCGCGAAGGGGCTCCCCGGCTCGCCGATGTGGCGGGCGACCGTGGCGGCCGCGAGATGGTCGGGGAGATCGGTGAACGGGAACAGGCGGCTCGTGAAGACGAGAACGAGATGGAGCGCGACGAGCGACGCGAACGAGGCGGCGAAGAGCTTCTTCTCGTCGAGGAACAGCTTCATGGCGTGATGGAAATCCGCGGCCGCGCGGCGCGCCCCGGCGCTAGCCGATTTCGATCATCCGTTGAATGGCCGCGCGCGCCCGGCCGGCGACCTCCTGCGGCACCGTGATGACCGGCTCGAGACGCTCGAGCGCGGAGACGACCTTTTCGAGCGAGATCTTCTTCATGTTCGGGCAAAGCGCGTGCTTCGACGCCGCGACGAATTGCCTGTCCGGAAACTCCTTCTTGAGGCGGTACACCATGCCGATCTCGGTGGCGACGATGAAGGTCGTCGCCGCGCTCTCCCGCACGTAGCGGATCATGCCGCCCGTGCCGAGGACGACGTCGGCGAGCTCGGTCACCGCCGGGTTCACCTCGGGATGCACCATGACGACCGCGTCGAGAAATATCTTCCGGAGCTGCTCGATCTGCTCGGGGTAGATCTTCTGGTGCGTCGGACACCAGCCGTTCCAAACGATCATCCGGCGGCCCGTCCGCTTCTTGACCCAGCCGCCGAGATACTTGTCGGGGCCGAAAATGATCGAGCGTCCCTCCGGTATCGATCGAACCACCTCGACGGCGTTCGCCGACGTGCAGCAGACGTCCGTCCCGGCCTTGACCTCGGCGGTCGAGTTCACGTAGGTGACGACGACGGCGCCCGGGTGTTTCGCCTTGAGGTCCGCGAGCCCTTCGGCGCTCATCATGTCCGCCATCGGGCAGCCCGCGGCGGGTTCGGGCAGGATCACGGTCTTCTCCGGCGCGAGGATCGCGGCCGTCTCCGCCATGAAGTGGACGCCGCAGAAAACGATGACGCGCTCGGCCGCCGCGGCCGAGAAGCGGCTCAGGTCGAGGGAATCGCCGAGCCGGTCCGCGACGTCCTGAATCTCGGGGGGCTGGTAGTTATGGGCGAGAATGACGGCGCCCCGCTCCGCCTTGAGCGCGAGGATCTTCTGGACGAGCTCTCGTCGTGGCATGTCGTCTCTTCGGCCCCGGGGGCCTACGCTTTCTTCCTCAGCGCCGCGCCGCAGTGCGGGCAGGCCGCGTCCTTGTTCGAGGCGAGCTTGCCGCAGGCGGGGCACTCGAGAAACTCGACGCCGCAGCTCCTGCAGATCGGATCTTCCTCGTCGATCTCGGCGTCGCAGAAGGGGCACGTGCACTCGTCGTGATCGCGGGCGTGCGCGGCGGCCGCGGTCGCCGCCGGCTCTCCGCGCTTTCGCGCGCGGTAGTTCTCGATCGCCGCGTGCAGGGCGTCGGCGCCGAGATTCGAGCAGTGCATCTTGTTCTTCGGGAGCCCGCCGAGCTCCTCGGCGACCGATTCGTTCGTGATCTTCATCGCCTCGTCGAGCGTCTTCCCCGTGGCCATCTCGCTCACCATGCTCGAGACGGCGATCGCCGCGCCGCAGCCGAAGGTCTTGAACTTGACCTCCGCGAGACGGTCGTCCTTCACCTTGACGTAGAACGTCATCATGTCCCCGCAGACCGGATTGCCGACCTCCCCGACGCCGTCCGCGCCGGGTATGTCGCCGACGTTCCGGGGGTTCATGAAATGGTCCATCACCTTGTCGCTGTAGAGAGCCATGGCGTTACTTCCTTCTGTATAACGGTGACATCTCCCGCAGCCTCGCGACGACCGGCTTCATCGCCGCAAGGATCCTGTCGACGTCCTCGATCGTGTTTTCCGGCCCGATCGTGAAGACGATCGAGCCCTGCGCGACGGCCGTGTCGACGCCGATCGCCTCGAGCACGTAGCTCCCCTTGAGGGCCTTCGACGTGCACGCCGAGCCGCTCGCCGCCATGATCCCCGCCCGGTCGAGGAAGAGGAGCATTCCCTCGCCCTCGATGTACTTCACGCAGAAGCTCGCGTGGTTCGGGAGACGGCGCTCCGGATGCCCCGTCGAGACGACGTCGTCGATCTCCTTCGGAAGCCGCGCGAGCAGCGCGTCGCGGATGGCGCGCGTATGGGCGGCGTTCCGCTCCATCTCTTTCATCGCGAGCTCCGCCGCGACCCCCATCCCCGCGATCGCGGGGATATTCTCCTGCCCGGCCCGAAGCCCGCGCTCCTGCACGCCGCCTTCGATGAACGGCCGGGCGGGCGTGCCCTTCGGCAGGACGAGCGCCGCCGCTCCGGGCGGCCCGCCGAAGTTCTGCGCGGCGATCGTGTAGGCGCTCGCGCCGATCTTCTTGAGATCGACCGGCACGACGCCGGCCGCGCCCCAGCCGTCCGAATGGAGCGGCACGTCGTGCTCGCGGCACGCCGCCGCGAGCTCCTCGAGCGGCTCGATCGTTCCGATCTCCGTATTCGCGTGCATGACGGAGACGAGGGCCGCGCCCTTCACGAGCTCCTCGCGGAGCCGCGCGGGGGAGACGAGGCCGTGGCCGTCCACGGGAAGGATCGCGAGCTCGTACCCGTTCTTGGCGAGCGTGCGCGCGGGGTTCAGCACGGAGAGGTGCTCGATCGCCGACACGACGATCCGGTTCGATTTCTTCCTGCGCCCCGGAGCGATCCCCTTTATGGCGAGATTGTTGGCCTCGGAGCCGGTGGCGGTGAAGATCACGTCCCACGGATCCGCGCCGACGAGCGCGGCCGCCTGCTCGCGGGCCCGCGCGAGGGCCTCGGCGGCGGCCTGCCCGCGGGAGTGCACGCTCTGCGGGTTGCCGAAGCCGTCCGCGAGGAGCGAGGCCATCGCCCTCGCCGCCTCCGGCCGGATCGGCCCGGCGGCGATATGGTCCATGTATATCTCTTCGTTTTTCGGATGATCGTTCATGTTCCCCACGGCGGGCGCGCCCGCCCCTTCACTACTCTTATACAACCGCTGTTGCGATTATTATCAGCGACGGCTCGCCGGCGGGGGATAATCTACGGCATGCGGGGGCAAAATTAAAGGGGAAATATGGTATGATGGCGCCCGCCTCCGGGCGCGGGCGGGCCGCGGGGGGGCTCGACGCGGGACGATCGTTCGACGGGAGCGACATGACGAGCTGCCTTTTCGTATCCGATCTTCACGGCAGGGAGACCCGCTGCCTGAAGCTCTTCGACGCGATCGCCCGCGAGCGGCCGCGCGCGGTCTTCATCGGGGGGGACATCCTGCCCCATTACGGCGCCCGGGGCGCGGCGGAGGATTTTCTCTCGGATTTCTTCCTCGCGGAGCTCGCGCGGCTTCGCGACCGCCTCGGCGCCGCGTATCCCCGCGTCTTCGTCATCCTCGGCAACGACGACGGGCGCCATGACGAGGAGACGCTCGAGGAGGCATCCCGGGCGGGGCTCGTCTCGTACATCCACGGGCGCAGGGAAGCGCTCGATCGCTGGACGGTGTACGGGTACTCCTACGTGCCCCCGACGCCATTCCGCCTCAAGGACTGGGAGCGCTACGACGTCTCCCGGCACGTCGATCCGGGCTGCATCCCGCCCGAGGAAGGGGTGCGCACGGTGCGCGCGCCCCTCGATGAGATCGAGTTCTCCACGATCAAGGACGACCTCGCCTCGCTCGCGGGCTCGGACGACCTCGAGCGGGCCGTGTTTCTCTTTCACTCGCCGCCGCACGCGTCGGGGCTCGACCGCGCCGCGCTCGACGGGATGAAGATCGATCACGTTCCGCTCGACGTTCACGTCGGGAGCATCGCGATTCGCCGCTTCATCGAGGAGCGCGCGCCGCTCGTGACGCTCCACGGACACGTTCATGAGTCGGCGCGCCTGACGGGGGCGTGGCGCGTGCGCATCGGGCGCACGCTCGCCCTCTCGGCGGCCCACGACGGCCCCGAACTCGCGCTCGTGCGGTTCGATCTGGAGAATCCGGACGGCGCCGCGCGGGAGCTTCTCTGATCCGCTACTCGCCCTTCCTCTTCATCGGCAGCGCCCGCGCCGCGTCGGTGACGGCGCCGATCTTCACCGCGTGGCTCGTCTTCGCCGCGATGTCCCCGTCCGTCACGACGTGCACGTCGAGGAGGCCCCCCGTGCGGTAGCCCGTGCGCTGGTAGTTCATCTCGTCGAGGGCGAGGCTCCAGCCCTCGAGCCAGAGCTGAAGCTCGGCGCGCTGCTCCGCGGTGCCGCGGAAGTGCACGAGAAGGTCTATGTCGCTCTTGAGCCCCGCGGTCGCGTTCTTCGTGCTGCCGAAAACGTACATCGCGACGACGCCGAATCGCTCCGGGTCCGCCTCGAGGGCGATGCGTTCGGCCATGTGGAGACGCCACACCCAGAACTGCTCCGTGGGACGCCCGCCGTCGTCGCGCGGCGCCGTCGGAAGCTCCGTCCCCGCGTGGGGCTCCGCGAGGATGCCGATCGCCTCGTTGAGCTCGGCGTTCATGAGCACGCGAAGCACCTTCCCGCCCGTCGCCGCCGGCACGTCGATGAGCCTCAGCGCGCCGGCGAGGTGCGCGTACTCCGGCAGCAGGTCGGGGAGGATGTTGGGCGAGCCTCGCAGAAAGCGCTCGTTGAAGACGATCCCCGCGTCGTCGGGATAGAGCGGCAGGTAGCGGATCTCCCCCTCGACGAGATCCTGGAAGAAATGGGTGCCGAACGAGAGATCGGGCGTGTAGCCGCCGGTGCGGCGGGCGATCTCGATGAGGACGGCCGTCTTGTTGATGTCCGAGTAGGTGATGTTCACCCCAAGCTTGATGTCGCCGCGGCTTCCCCAGCGCCCGGGCCCCATGAGGATGAACTGCCGTTTCGGCAGGAGCTTGTTGAGCCGCCCGACGGCGCGTCCGACGGCGACGAGGTCGCCCCGTTCCGGGATGTTGCCGTATTCCTCGGGATCGACGTACACGATGTGCGTGATGTCGGGCACGCGGCCGTTCGAGACGTGGCGGCGGGCGGAGAAGACGATCGAATCGCGCGGCACGTCCTTCGGTATCGGGGCGGGAGCGGCGTCCTCGCCGAAGCTCTGCGGGCGGCACTGGAGGAGATAGAAATCCCGACCGTCGTGCGCGAACTCGATGTCGACGGGCGTGCCGAGTTTCGCCTCGAGCAGCTTGAGGAGCTCGTGCATCCGCGGGACGAAGACGTTGTCCGATATGAGCCCCTCGAAGGTGAAGAAAAGGGTGTCCGTATCGGGGGCGACGCTCATCGCGAGCGGCCGGCGCAGGCTCTGCCCGTCATATATCGAGACGAGCTTCTCGAGCATCGGGACCGAGGCGCCGGAGCGGCGGAGGAGCTCCGAGGCGTCCATCGTCTCGAAGGTGTTGGTCTTGAGGTTGATGACGTCGAGCTTTCTCGGGGAGTAGTAGACGATCTCCTCGGTCGCCACGTTGACGCGAAGCCCCGGCTGCCCCGGCGCGAGCAGGACCGGATAGTCGTCGCTCGTGCGGTCCACGGCGCGCGTGCCGAGCCCGGGCACCATGCGGATGAGGCCGTCCTCGCGCTTGATGCGCGGAGACCACCGGAACTCGTTGCGGCTGAACGCGACGCCGGCGAGCACGGGCAGGAAATGATCGCCGATGCGCGCGCCGATGACCTCCTGGATCATGATCCCCATCTCCTCGCTGATGTCGAGGAGCCCCCGCTCGGCGCGGTATTCGATCGGATCCGGCCCGAAGACCGAGGCGTACACCTCGGCGATGGCGTCCATGAGCGCCTCGAGGCGCTCCCGCTTCGTGCCCTGATTGGCGAGAAAGAGGCTGCGGTACTTGCCCGAGAAGGAGTAGCCGAGGCTGTCCTCGAGGAGGCTCGAGCTGCGGATGATGAGCGGGCGGTCGCCGAACTCGTCGAGCACGACCGAAAGCGCCCGGACGATCTCGGCCGGGAACCGAGCGTTCTTGAACAGCTGGATCACGTGCGGGTACTCGAGGCGGACCTGGTTGATGTCCTTGTACTTCTGCTCGGCGACCTCGTCCATGTTGTTGTAGCTGAGGAACCGGAGCAGGATGTCGGAGGTGATGTACCAGGTCCGGGGCGTCTTTATCCCCCGCAGGAGCTCGTTCGATTCGGGGGACTTCTCGATGATCTGCCGCGCGAGAAAGAGCCCCGCGCACTTTCCGCCGAGCTTTCCGCTGCTCTCCATGGAGTAGATCGTGCGGTCGAGGAACTCGAAGAAGTCCCTGACGTCCACGTAGCTCTTCGCGATCCGGATGTAGTTGAGCTGGCTCGAGAGGAAGCGGCGGATGAGCGAAACGAGCACGCCCTTCTTCGAGGCGGCCGAGAGCTCGACCCCGTCGAGGCGGATGTCGCGGTACTGCCGGAGCGCGTCGATCACCTCGGCGAGGGGGAGATTCCGGCTCGCGACGCGGACGAGGAACTTCAGCTTGTCGTCGAGGATCCACTTGCGGATGTAGGCGAGGAGCTGATCGTCCGTGTAGTGCTCGGCGGCGATGCCGAATATCTCGCGGCTGCGCTCGTCGGTGATCTCGAGCATGGCGCGCCGCCCGGGCCGGTTCACGAGCCCGGAAGATTCGTCGGGAGCGGCGGCCTCCGGCTCGCCGGCGCGCTCGCGGAGCCGCTCCGCCTCCTCGACGCCGCTCCAGCTCAGAAGGTTGAGCATGCGCTCGGTCACGGCGATGAAGAGGTTCCGGTCGGTCTGCCGCAGGAGATCGAGAACGACCTGCCAGTCGCCGCCGCCCTCGCCCGGCCGGAAATCGGGAATGTCCTTGACGGCCTGCTCGATCTGGCGGTGAAAGATGAAGCTCCCGAGCCGGTCGGCGATCGCCCGCAGCAGCCTCGCCTCGTGCGTGAGGAAGGGGCCGTCGTCGCCGGGCGGCATCTCCTTCGTGTAATAGACGCCGATCTCGCCCGCTTTCTTGCCCTGGACGAGAATGTCCGCCTTCTGCGCCCAGGGCGTCTCGGCGAAACCGCGTGGCGCGTAGGTTTCGGCGCCGACGTCGATTCTCGCTCGGCAAACCTCGGGGTGCTGCCAGCCCGACGGCACCGCCTCGACGATCGCCGTGAGCGTGCGGTCGGTCTCGACGCCCGGTTTCTTGAGGATCTCCTCGATCCGGTAGAGGCATTCGAGCTCCTTCTCGCGCTCGCGCGAGAACCGGAGGATGTCGTCGAGTTTCTTCGGATTGTCAATCATGCAGGATCACTCCCCGGCCGCTCCGGCCGTCCACCTTCACGAGGAGCGGAGCGTCGAGCTCGAGGCGGCTCGCGAAAGCGCCGTCCCATCTCCGCTCCCGCCGCCGCAGCCAGTCCCAATCGATGTTGCGCTCGTCGTGATGGCGGATCGAAAAGTAGAGGATCTTGAAGCTCGTGACGTTGTGAAAGAAATGCGAGCCCTGGCTCAGCGTGAACGGCAGGTTCGGAAGCGACGCCTCCACGATCGCCGCGGCCCCCGATATCTGGCCGAAGTCCACCGGTATCCCGCCGAGCGGGTCGGTCGTTCCCCATCTGCCGAAGCCGATGAGGAGATAGGGGCGCCGCGCCTCGATGAGCGGGCCGTTCAGGCGCTCGATCTCGGCGGCGATCTCGCGGGATTTCAAGACGTCGAAGCGTTCGGGGTCCACGTACACGATGTCCCGGATCGAGTCGAGCACGCCGTTCCCGAGCACGGTCTCGGACGAGAGGAGCACGCGCTCGCCGGCGAGCTCCGTTTCGTCGAGATCGACGGCCGCGGTCGAAACGACCATCGGCCGCACCTGGAGGAAACCGAACGACGCCGGAGCGCAGCGCTCTCGGTCGAGCGTCATGGCGAACTCCACCTCGACCATGGCGCCGAGCATATCCTCGCACGTCTCCTTGAGCGAGCGGAGCAGCTCGGCGAGCGGCAGCGCGTTCGCCTTGAGAATCGGCGAGAAGTCGATGATCCTCGGCCCGCGCGCTTCGATCCCCATCTCGACGACGTCGTCGGCGGCGATGTACGTCGAGGCGAGGTGGCGGATCGAGCCGTCGTACTCGGCCTCGTCGACGCCGCACCGAACGAGGTACTCGGTCTCGTTTATGGGATCGAATGCGGGGGGCTTGCCCATGTTGACGGCCCAGAGGCGGGTCTGCGTGTGCTTGAGCATGTCCCGTATCGACTTGAAGGGCGGGTCGATCTTCGGATAGCTCGGCGAGAACGACCACGAGACGCCGTCGTCCACGATCGTCCGGCCGAGCCCGAGCGCGAGCTCGACGACGCCCTCCCCGGGCTTCGCGTATCCGACGGGATAGAAATTGTAGGAGCGGAGCACGCCCGATACGTGCGGGTAGAACCGGTCGCCGAAGCGCGCGCCGACGACCTCCTGCACGATCACCGCCATCTTCTCGTCGAGCGTCGCGTGATGGGTCGCCTTCATGTAGTTGCGCGCCGACCGGAAGAAAGTCGAGGCGTAAACGAACTTGATCGCCTCGACGAGCTTGCGGAAGCGGGTATCGGCGTCGGGCTGGTTGTTCGGAACCATCTTCGTCGCGTACACGCTCGCGAACGGCTCGAACATGGCATCCTCGAGGAGGCTCGACGAGCGGATCGCGAGCGGCGCGCGCACCTGCTCGACGAGCGCGCGCAGGTCCCCGACGAGCTGCACGGGAAGCGAGGCCCGCTGGAACGCGTGCGCGATGAGGTCGTCGCGCCCGCCCGAGTACGCGGCCTCGAAGAGATCGTTCTCCTTCATGAAGAGGTCGAAGAGATCGGTCGTGACGACCGTGAGGACGGGGATGGACACCTCGACGGCGGGAGCGAACGCCTCGCGGAAGCTCGAATCGAGTATACCCTTGGCCCGGGCGAGCCCGTGCGCCTTGCCGCCGAGCTCTCCCGAGCCGATGTAGGTGAACCGCGCCGCGGGGGAATAGAACCGGCGGTCGAAGCGGGTGAGGGTCCCGCGGTGCGGGCTGTAATTCCTCTTTCGCATCCGGAGGGCCTTCGCTCCTCTGCCGGCGGGTCCGCGCGGGAGGCTCCCGCGCCGGCGGGGAGCCTCCCGGCGTTATCGTTCGGACACGGGCCGACGCGGCGGGGCTATACCCAGCCGCGGTCCTTGCAGGCCTGCGCGACGCGCCCGATGGCGATGACGTACGCGGCGTCGCGCATGTAGAGCGAGCGTTTCTTCGCGAGTTCGCTCACGGCGGCGAAGGCCGAGGTCATCTTGACGTCGAGTTTGCCGAGCACTTCGTCCTTTTCCCAGAAGTAGTTCATGTTGCACTGGACCTGCTCGAAGTAGCTGCAGGTCACGCCGCCCGCGTTCGCCAGCAGATCGGGAATCATGAAGATCTTCCGCTTCGCGATCTCGGCGTCGGCCTCGGGGTTCGTGGGGCCGTTCGCGCCCTCGGCGATGATCTTCACCCGGTCGCTGATCTTCTTGACGTTCGCCGCGGTGATCTGGTTCTCGAGCGCCGCGGGGATGAGGATGTCGACGTCCTGCTCGAGCCACGCCTCCCCCGGAAGGACCTCGTAGCCGAGCTCCTTTGCCTTGGCCTTGTCGATGCCGCCGAAGCGATCGGTGATGCCGCGAAGCTCGGCGAGATCGATACCGTTTTTCTTGCGGAACGAGTACGAGGTCTGGTCCGTCTGGTCCCAGCACGAAACGCAGACGACCTTCCCCCAGATCTGCTGGTAGAGATCGATGGCGTACTGCGCGACGTTGCCGAACCCCTGAATGCTCGCCGTCGTTTCGCCCGGCGGGATGTCGAGCTCCTTGAGGGCCTCGCGGATCGTGAAGACGACGCCGTAGCCCGTCGCCTCGGTGCGGCCGAGCGAGCCGCCCATGCCGACCGGCTTGCCGGTGATGAAGCCGGGAAGCCTCTCCCCGCGGATCGTCTCGAACTCGTCGAGCATCCAGAGCATGTGTTGCGCGCTCGTCATGACGTCGGGCGCCGGCACGTCGGTGAGGGGCCCCATGTTCTTCGAAAGCTGCCGCACCCAGCCGCGGCAGACCTGCTCCTGCTCGCGCATGCTCAGGTGGTGCGGATCGCATATGACGCCGCCCTTGCCGCCTCCGAGAGGAATATCGACGACCGCGCACTTCCACGTCATCCACATGGCGAGCGCTCGCACCGTGTCGATCGTCTCCATCGGGTGGAAGCGGATGCCGCCCTTCGCCGGGCCTCGCGCGTCGTTGTGCTGCACGCGGAA
>DHHN01000059.1:12549-13041 GCA_002403295.1 bacterium UBP1_UBA4771
ATCTGAGGAGTTGCTGGGTCGCCTCGTCGAGGTCGAGAAGACCCGCGACGCGATCGAACTGCCCCTGCGCCATCTCGAATGCGTTGAAAGATTTGTCGGCCATGAGTTCCTTCCTTTCCAGCGCGGCCAGCGCCATCGGAGCGAACATAACGCCTGGCATCACCCCTGTCAAGCAAGCCGCCCCCCGTCGGCCCCGCCCCCGCGCCGCNNCCCCCGAATCCCTTATAATCTATTGATTGGTCGCCCCTTGAGGAATGCAACCTTTTGGAGGGCTATTCGGCTATGCGCAGGAAAATCATCGCGTTGTCTCTCGGTCTTCTCCTCGTCGCCGTCTTTTCGGCGGCTCTCTTCGCCCAGTCGAACCCCCGGGGCAATCCGGCCGAGAAGAAACCGATCGCCGTCATCGGCGAGAAAACGATCAACCTCGGCGAGGTGCTCGAGGGGCAGGATTACAACCATTCGTTCGTCATCCGGAACACCGGGGCGGCGGAG
>DHHN01000059.1:13106-17443 GCA_002403295.1 bacterium UBP1_UBA4771
TTCGCCGTCAAGACGAACGACCCGCAGAACGCGAGCTTCAGTCTGTCCATCCAGATGAACATCAAGAAGGTCTTCGATTTCTCGAAAGAGCTCAGGTGGGCCGGATTCGTCGAGGAGGACTTCAAGATCGAGAGCATCGTCACGAACCTTCTCTCGAATCCCGTGAACATCACGGGCGTGCGGTGGGACGACGATGCGAAGCGCAAGGGCTACGAGGAAAAGATCGGGCTCAAGCTCGAAACGATCGAAAAGGGCAGGAAGTACCGCCTCAAGATCTGGCGCAAGAAGGAGATGACGCCGGAGAGTTTCGTCGCGGGGGTCGTGCTCTCGACCGATTTCCCGAAGCTCAAGGAAAAGAAGATGCAGCTCTCCATCACGATCGCGCCCGAGGTCGAGATTCACCCCAACCGCATCTACTTCAGCGAAATGGTCATACCGCCCGGCGCCACGAAGAGCTTCGAGCGGCAGTTCAACATCGTCTCGGCGCGGGGTGATTCCCTCAAGATCCTCAAGGTCGAGCCGAACAGCGAGGACATCACCGTGAAGATACAGGAGCTCGTGCCGGGCAAGTCGTTCCGCGGCACCGTGTGGGTGCGGCCGACGAGCCGGATCGGGCAGTACATGGGCTCGGTGAAGATCCATACGAACCATCCGAGATACAAGGTTCTGAACCTCGACCTCATCGGGACCGTGCGTGTCGCGGATACGGCGGAAAAGGCGCCGAAAGCCGGAAAATAGCCGGCGACGAATACGTTTCGCTCGAGAGTGCGCCCCCGGCGGGCGCACTCTCGCGTTCGACCCGAGGAGTTCGAGGGAGACTGCGAATGAAATCGAAAGCGATCATCGTCGGATGCGCGATCGGGCTTGCGGCGCTCGTCGTCGAGGCGGCGGCTGCCGCCGAAACCGAGGCGGCCCGCGAGTTCAAGCGCCTCACGAACGAGCTGCGCGCGAAGCAGGGCACGACGGCTGCCAGCGAGTATTTCGGTCTCCTCGAGCGCTCGCTCGGGGAGTTCATCAAGCGCTACCCGAAATCCCCCGAGGCGGGCGAGGCCCGTTTCGCGCTCGGCAGGATCTATTCGGGCACGGGATCCCACGAGAAGGCGATCGAGCAGTTCGACGCGTACCTCAAGACGCCGGGCGAGAAGAGCCCCGACGCCCGCGCACAGGCCACGTTCGCGCTCGCGTCGAGCCATCTCGCGCTCGAGAGGCACGACGAGGCCGAAAAGCTGCTCCGCGAGGTGGCGGGCGCCGGGCTCGCCGTCGACCCGCGGATCGTCGAGGCCGCCGAAAACGAGCTCTCCCGCGTCGAAGCGCTGCGGCGGATCAAGGTCGGGGCTCCGGCGGCCAATATCACCGGCACCTCGAACCGGGGAAAGAAGATCGATCTCGCGGCGTACCGCGGCAAGGTGGTGCTGCTCGATTTCTGGGCCGCCTGGTGCGCCCCCTGTCGCATGGAGATGCCGAACGTCATCAAGACCTACAACGAGTTTCATACAAAAGGGTTCGAGATCATCGGCGTCTCCCTCGACGAGGATAGGGCTCAGTTCGATAACTTTATACGAGAAAACAAGATGGAATGGCCGCAGCTCTTCGACGGGAAGGGCTGGCAAAATGGGGCAGCGAGATCCTACGCCGTGAACGCGATTCCGGCGACCTTCCTCATCGACCGCACGGGAAAGATCCGCTACAAGAACCTGCGCGGCCCGATGCTCCGGGAGGCGGTCGAGAAGCTCATCGCGGAAAAATAAAAAAAGACCTTGACACTTCGGCGCTTTTTAAGATAATTAGCGCTGTTTTGCCGGGCCACTGAGGCCGTCGTCGACTCGATGCAAGGGCCGCGCGCTTCAGTGGTCGATTTTGTCCCTCAATCGCGAGCGCATGTATTTTATTGACGCAACGAACTTCGAGCGCTTCCTGAAGAAGCTCTCAGCGCAGGGGGAACTTTTTGTCCCCGTGCGGAACGCCGATACGGGCAAGCTCCGTTTCGAGCGCATAGAGAACTTTCCCCTTCCCGAGAACCTCGCGCTCGACGGCTACCGCACGGTCGAGCCGGTCAAATCCTTCGCCCAGCTTCTGCGCTGCCCCGTCGCGGACTATCCCTCGACCGAGGGCGACGAGATGCCGGAGGAGAAGACCTTCCCGATGACGGCGATCGTCGGCGCGCGCGGCTGCGACCTCTCGGCGCTCGCCCTCGTGGACACGGTCGAGACGGAAGGGGAGTTCACGGATCCCTTCTACAAGATCCGCCGCGACCGCATGCTGCTCATCGGCGCCGACTGCGGCGAATGCGGCGCGAGCTGCTTCTGCAACCTGCTCGGCGGCAAGCCGTGGCCCGAGAAAGGCTGCGACATCTCGATCGCGAAGATCCAGGGCGGCTACCTCGCCGAGGCGGCGAGCGATCGCGGCGAGAAGCTCGTCAAGGAGAGCAGGGACCTCTTCGCCGAGGCGCGCGACGCGCAGGTCAAGACGCGGGACGATGCGCGCGGCGCCGTCCTCCGGCGGCTCGAGGAGCAGAACCGCTCCTACCCGAAGGCGGACGCGAAGCTCACGGAGATCGTCCGGGCGGCGCTGCAGGACGAGGCGTGGGACGCCATCTCGGCGCGCTGCGTCGAATGCGGCGCGTGCACGAACATATGTCCGACCTGTTACTGTTTCCTCCTCTTCGACCAGCGCGCGAACGGTTCNNCGGATGGCGGGGATGCTCAATCCGCGGCCGCGCCTGACCGACCGGGTGAAGCACCGGTATTACCATAAGTACGATTATCTCGTGCAGAGCCACGGCGCCGTGTTCTGCACGGGCTGCGGACGCTGCATCGACACGTGCTCGGCGGGCATCGACATGCGGGAGTCGCTCCGCACGATAAAGGAAACGGCCGGGAGCAAGAAGGCCTAGACGCGCCATGAAGAATCCGTACTACCCCGTAGAGACCGTCGTCGAGGACGTCATCGTCGAGACCCCGACGATCAAGACCTTCGTGCTGGCGCCCTCGCGCCCGATCAAGTTCAAGGCCGGCCAGTTCATGCAGCTCACCGTGCCGGGATGCGGCGAGGCGCCCTTCACGCCGAGCTCGTCGCCGAGCGTCGCCGAGAAGATGGAGATCACGATTCTGCGCACCGGCAAGGTCACCGAGGCTCTCCACGAACTCAAGCCCGGCGCCGAGGTCGGTCTTCGCGGCCCCTTCGGCAAGGGCTACCCGATGGAGAAGCTCGAGGGGAAGGAAGCGCTCGTCGTGGGCGGCGGCGTGGGGCTCGCTCCGCTCCGTTCGCTCATATATGCCCTTCTCGAAAACCCGAAGAAGTACAAGAGAGTCTCGATAAGGTACGGCGCCCGCGCCCCCGAGGAGCTCTGCTTCCGGCGCCAGTACGACGGCTGGTCCAAGGCCGCGCCGAACGTCGATTTCACCAACACGATCGACGTCCCGGCGGCGGGTTGGACGGGGCGCGTGGGGCTCGTCACGACGCTCCTCGACGGGCTCGACCTCGATCTCGACAACTCGATCGCGGTCTCGTGCGGCCCCGAGATCATGCTCAAGTTCGTCACGCTGAAGCTCCTCGAGGTCGGCTACAAACCGCCGCAGATCTACCTCTCGATGAACCGGAAGATGTCCTGCGGCATGGGGAAATGCGGCCGCTGCAACGTCGGGCACTACTACCTCTGCGTGGACGGCCCCGACATGTGCTACGACAAGATCAAGCACGTCCCGAACGTGTTCGGCTGATCGGTACGTGCGGCGCGGCCCCTCCGGGCGGCGCCGCGGACGGCGTATGAAGGAACTGAAAGGCAACTGCTCGCTCTGCTCGCTCGCCTGCCCGCTCGTCATCGCGGGCGGGGAGCGCGGTCCGATCTTCGGCAAGGACGCGCTCCTCTCGGTCGATTGGGACCGGAGCGCCGGCTCGAAGTACGGCGGCAGCCTCTGCGCGCGCGGGAACGCGGTCGCCGAGTTCCTTTCCCATCCGCAGCGAATGAACTATCCGTTCATGCTCGGCGAGCGGACGACGATCGGCGCCGCCGTGCGGGAGACGGCGAAGAGCCTCGCCGACGTCAAGGCCGCCCACGGCGCGGGCTCGATCGGCGTGCTCCTCGGCGAGAACCTCACCGTCGAAGAGGCCTCGCTCGCGTCGCGGTTCGCCCGCGAGGTCGTCGGCACGGACAACATCGCCCTCTTCGCCCCGGACGACGCGCCGCTCTTCCGCGCGCACCTCGCCCGGGACTTTTCCGGCGTGAAGCCCGCCGGGCCGAAGCCCGCGGGCGAGCGGGTCGTCTCGCTCGTCTTCGGCGATCCGTTCTCGGAGCATCCCTGCACGGCCAAGAGCATCCTGCCGGGCAGGTACGGAAC
>DHHN01000059.1:17558-18562 GCA_002403295.1 bacterium UBP1_UBA4771
ACCGACTGGGCCGAGATCGAGCGGCTCGGCGGCGTCTCGAAGGACGCGATCGCCGCGGCCGCGCAGTCGATGCTCGGCGCCGCGAAGGTCGCGACCTACGTTTCCAACATATTCGGGCGCTTCGGCGCCCCCGCGCTCGTCTATTCGTTCGCCGAGGCGCTCACGGGCATCATGCCGGGAGAGCGCGAGTTCGTGCCCCAGTTCGTGCAGCAGAACACGTGGGGCGTCTACTCGGCGCTCGCGGCCGCGGGCGCGGGGGATTGCATCCGCAAGCTCGCCGACGCGGAGCTCCGGGCGCTCGTCATCCTCGGGCTCGATCTCTTCTCGGCGTATCCGGCGGGCCCGATCGAGAAGGCGATGCGCGAGAAGCGGTTCACCGTGACGACGCAGGTTTTTTGGAACCAGACGGCCGAGCGCGCCAACATCGTTATCCCCGCGGCGACCCTCATGGAAAAGCCGGGCACCGTGTCGCCGGCCTTCGGCGAGGACCTCGTCCGCGCGGAGGCCATGAAGCCCCTCGCCGGCTGCGTGACGGACGGCGATTTTCTCCAGATGCTCGCCCGCGAGATGGGGAGCGAGCTCGCTCCGACCGCGGCCGTGAAGCGGCAGACCGCGCGAGCGGCCTCGACCGACGGCCTGTCCGTCGAATGGGCCGAGTACGCCGCCGCGCAGAAGGAACTCGGCGGAGCGGAGATCGCGCTCATCCCGTGGAGCGAGGCGGCCCACGCGGCCGACGGCTCCGCGAGCAGGAACTTCCACTGGTCCGAGATCACGTGTCCCGACGCGGCGCTCATGGTCTCCGAGGAGCTCGCGGAGGGGCTCCGGCTCGCGAAGGGGGATCGCGTGGACGTGTCGACCGCGGGCGGAGAGATCGTGCTCGCGGTCGAGGTCACGAAACGACTCTCGGGGAAGATCGTCGCGGCGACGATCCATTTCCCCGCCGTGCGCAAGCTCTTCCCGTGGCGGCTCTCGGCGGCGGGCGAGATCGTGCTCGGCCCGACGGC
>DHHN01000059.1:18664-18957 GCA_002403295.1 bacterium UBP1_UBA4771
ACGCTGCCGCTCCACTGCCGGCACTGCGCCGAGCCGCTGTGTCTCAACGTGTGTCCGCAGGAGGCGATCAAGAAGGACGAGAACGGCACGATCGTTCGGATGCGCAACCTCTGCATCGGCTGCAAGTCGTGCATCATGGCGTGCCCGTTCGGCGTCATGCTCCCGTACTCGACGTGGCATACGTCGCCGAAGTGCGACCTCTGCGCGGACCGCCTCGCCGAAGGCAAGGAGCCGCGCTGTGTCGCGACATGCACGTCGGGGGCGCTCGTGTTCGAGGAGCTCCAGGAGATCGA
>DHHN01000059.1:18965-22466 GCA_002403295.1 bacterium UBP1_UBA4771
ACGGCCATGACGGGATTCGGATACATAGTGAAGTATCTTCTGTTCCCCGGATTCGTCTTCTCGGCGGTCGTCGGGCTGCTGACGACGTGGGTCGACCGCAAGGTCACCGCGCGCGTTCAGTACCGCGTCGGTCCGCCGTGGTACCAGCCGTTCGCCGACACGATCAAGCTCCTCGGCAAGGAGGTCGTCGTGCCCGCCGGCGCCCGCACGACTGGATTTCTCATCATGCCGGTCGTCGGCCTCGCCGCGGCGACGCTCGCCTCGACGATTCTCTGGCTCGTGAACCTCGACCCCACCACGTCGTTCGTCGGCGACACGATCGTCACGCTCTACATCATGACGATCCCGGCGCTCGCCCTCGTCATCGGCGGGAGCGCCTCGGGCAACCCGCTCGGCATCCTCGGGGCGAGCCGGGAGATGAAGCTGATGTTCGGCTACGAGCTCCCGCTCGTGATGGCGGTGCTCACGACGGTCGTCAAGGTCGGGAGCTTTTCCTTCGAAAAGATCCTCATTCATCAGGAATACAACGGCGTGATGCTCGGGAGCGTCTCGGGCGTCATCGCCTTCATCGTGGCGATCTTTTGCGCGCAGGCGAAGCTCGGCTTCATCCCGTTCGACATCCCCGAAGCCGAGACGGAGATCGCCGGCGGCACGCACATCGAGTACTCGGGCGCGCCGCTCGCCGTCGTGCGGCTCAACACGGCGATCATGTACCTCGTGATGCCGCTCTTTCTCATCACGATGTTCTGGGGCGGCGTGAACTTCGTCGGCTGGAGGATTCTCACCTCCGTCCTCAAGTACGTCGCGATCGTCGTCATCATCGTCGTCGTCAAGAATACGAATCCGCGCGTGCGGATCGATCATGCGCTGCGTTTCTTCTGGGGGCCGATGTTCGTTCTCTCGGCCGTCGCGCTGGTCCTCGCCGCGCTCGGATACTGATGCGGAGGCACGGATGTCGCTCGCGCTCAAGGCGTTGAAAAAATCCCCGTGGGTCTTCCACGTGAACACGGGAGCGTGCAACAACTGCGATATCGAGATTCTCGATTGCCTGACGCCTCGATTCGACGTTGAGCGCTTCGGCGTCGTGCTCGTCGGGAGCATCCGGCACGCCGACGTGCTNNTCGTGAGCGGCCCGGTCACCGCGAATGTGCTGCCGCGCCTGCGGCGCCTCTACGAGGCGGCGCCGAGGCCGATCAAGGTCGTCGCGTTCGGCGCGTGCGGCTGCAAGTGCGGCATATTCCGCGACGGGTACAACGTCGTGGGCCCGATGGACAAGTACATACCGGTGGACGCCTACATTCCGGGATGCCCGCCGAAGCCGGAGACGATCATCTCCGGAATCGTGAAGGTCCTGAGCCAGCTGTAGCTCCCGCGGGCGGCGCGCCCCCGCGCCGGCCCGGGGCGAAGAGAGAGACATGGAACGCGAAGAAGTGAAACGGCGGATAGCTGAACGGTTCGGCGCGAAGGTCAAGATCGCCGAGCGCTCGCCGAAGCGCGTCTACGTATACGCGGAGAACGAGATCTGGGTCGACCTCGCCCGCTTCCTCTTCGAGGAGCTCGACGCCCGCTTCGACACGGGGGCCGCGGTGGACGATCGCGAGGGCGTCGAGGTCATGTTCTTCATGCCGTTCGACCGCGAGCACTACTACGTGACGATCAAGACGTTCGCCGCCAAGCCGCATCCGACGCTCGATTCGATCACGCCCGTGATCCCCGGGGCGAACTGGATCGAGCGGGAGATGTTCGAGATGTACGAGGTCAATTTCAGAAATCACCCCGACCTCAGGCCGGTTCTTCGCGCGGACACGCGGCCGGCCGATTTCTATCCGGCCAAGCGCGAGGTCAAGGACGGCCTGCCGCTCGTCCGCAACCGGGACGACGGCGACTGGCGCGCGGACGAGGTGGCGGGGCGTCCGCCGAAAGGAAAGAATCCCTAATGGCGAAGAAGATCCCGATCGGCCCGTTCCATCCGATCCTCGAGGAGCCCGAGTTTTTCGAGCTCCACGTGGAGGGCGAGCGCGTGGTGAAGATCGATCAGACGATCGGTTGGAGCCACCGCGGGATCGAGCTCCTCTCCGAGCACAAGACATGGGACCAGGTCCCCTTCCTCGTCGAGCGCATCTGCGGCATCTGCTCGTGCTCGCACCCGTACGCCTACGTCAAGGCGGTCGAGGACCTCTGCCAGGTCGAGGTGCCGCTGCGGGCCCAGTTCATCCGCTGCATCGCGGCCGAGCTCGAGCGGCTCCACAGCCATCTGCTCTGGACCGGCCTCGCCGGCCATTTTCTCGGATACAACACCGTCTTCATGTGGACGTGGAAGTTCCGCGAGCCGCTCCTCGACGTGCTCGAGGCGGTCACGGGGAACCGCAACCACTACGCGGTCATGCGGCCGGGCGGCGTGCGGCGCGACCTGCCCGCCGAGGAGATCCCGAACATCCTGAAGCTTCTCGACCGCCTCGAAAAGGAGAACGATCTCCTCACGAAGGCGATCGTCGACGATCCCGTGATCCACGCCCGCACGAAGGGCGTCGGCGTGTTCGACAAGGCGAACTGCCGCCTCTACGGCGCGCTCGGCCCCACCGCGCGCTCGGCCGGCTACGACATCGACGCGCGGCGGGACCATCCGATGGACGCCTACGACAAGGTGAGCTTCAAGGTGATCCTCTGCGAGCACGGCGACGTCTTCGACAAGGCGGTCGTCCGGCAGCTCGAGAATTTCGAGTCGATAAAGATCATCCGCCAGTGCCTCTCGCTCATCTCGGACACGAAGGCGGGGGACATCTGCGCCGAGATCCGCGAGGTGCCGCCCGGCGAGGGCCTCGGCATGTACGAGGCGCCGCGCGGCGAGGTGTTGCACTACGTGCGCTCGAACGGCGGCAACATGCCGATCCGCCACAAGGTGCGCGCGCCGAGCTTCAACAACATCCTCACGAACAACGTCAGCGTGCCGGGCAACACCGTCTCCGACGCGGGACTCATCACGGCGGCGGTCGATCCGTGCTACTCCTGCACCGAGCGCGTCGGCGTGGTGGATTGCCGGAGCGGCGGACGGCGCGTCCTCACCGAGGCGGATATCGTCAGGCTGAGCCATGAGCGGACCGAGGAGATCCGGCGGCGTCTCGCCGCGGAGGCGGGGCGCGAGTAGGCGTGGGAAACCGGAGCGCGTAACGACATGCATGAATTGCTCTCGATCATAATCGTTCCCGCGGTGGCGGGGCTCGTCCCGATCTTCATCCCCCGCCGCTGGAAGGTCGTCGCGGGCGTCTACGCCCTCGCCGTGGCCGCGTGGGTGCTCCTGCGGGCCGTCGCCCTCTACGGCGGCGGCGAGACGGCGTGGTCGAGCGTGCTCTTCAACCTCGGCGGACAGCTCCCGTTCGTG
This sequence comes from bacterium UBP1_UBA4771, assembly GCA_002403295.1. Classification (GTDB taxonomy): domain Bacteria; phylum Krumholzibacteriota; class Krumholzibacteriia; order Krumholzibacteriales; family Krumholzibacteriaceae; genus SSS58A. The sequence goes on from DHHN01000059.1 coordinate 22,345, forward strand.
TTCGGCCTGCGGCTCTACCACTTCAGCTCGTTCGTGCTGCTCTTCACGGCGATCTTCACGGTGCTCTCGATCCTCTACTCGATCGGATATCTCTGGAGCAAGGACAAGCCGAGCCTGTACTA
>DHHN01000180.1 GCA_002403295.1 bacterium UBP1_UBA4771
CTCGAGGGCAAGATCGATCCCCTCGCGGCGGTCAAGAATACGCCGGTCGAGAATCTCAAGGTGATCCCGGCGGGCGCCCGCACGCAATCGCCGGCCCATCTCTTCGAGGGGGACATCCTCTCGGAGATATTCAGGAAGATACGCTTCTACTACGATATCGTGATCGTGGACTGCGCGCCGGTCATTCCGGTGAGCGATCCGATGCTCATCTCGAGCGAGGTGGACGGCGTCATCCTCGTCCTGCTCGCCGGGAAGACGCCGCGAAACGTCGCCGTCCGCGCCTGCGACATTCTCCGGGACGCGAACGCGAACATGCTCGGCGTCGTCGTCAACAATCTCTCCGAGGTCCTGCCGTACTACTACGATTACAAGTATTACGGGTACCGGGAGCGCGACGGCGGGGTGCCGGGCGCGCCGGCCGACGGGAGCCCCGCTTCGGGCTCCGGCGCGGGAGGTACGCGATGAGAATGCCGCGTTCGTTGATCGCGATCGCCGCCGGCTTCGCCGTTCTGCTGCCGGCCGCCGCTCTCGCGGGGCCGGATTCCCTCTGCGTGCAATTCGTTGGATCGGCGGGGGGGGAGACGATCATGCTCTCGCGAGGCCGCGTGCTCGCGGGCGCGCTTCCCGTCACCCTGTGCGGCATCGGGCGGAACGAGGTCTATCGCCTCGAGCTCGCCGGCCCCGGCTTCGAACGTCGGGTCGGAAGCCTGCGTATCGGCCCTGACGGCGCGAGCGTCGGGGGCATCCGGCTCGGCGTGATGGCGAGAAACGCCCTCGTGCCCGGAATGGGATCCGCATACGCGGGGAGGAGAGGAGCGGCGGCCGCGGACGGCGTTTCGCTCGCGGCGGCCCTCGCGGTTCTCGCGGCGGAGCAGCGGGAATACGGTCATCTGCGGAACCGTCTCGACGTCCTGCGGTCCCTCGCCGCCGGGGCGGAAACGTACGAGGAGGCCGCCCGCGCCCGAGACGGCGCGCACGAGGCCGTGGTCATGGTGAACATTCAGAACGCGCACCGTCGCCGCCTTGCGGTCCTCTGCGGCGCCCTGTACGGATGGCAGGCGATCGAGCCGCTGTTCGCCGACGTTCCCCCGGGATCGGGGCCGGCGGGGGAGGGCGGCTCGCTCATGCTCTCCGGCGCGGGCAGGTCGCGGGGAAAGGCGTTCGTCTATTCGCTCCTCCGGCCGGGCCGGGGGCAGTTCTATCAGGGAAAGACCGGCCGGGGACTCTTCTTCTCCGCCGGAACGCTCGCGGCCGGTCTCGCCGCCCTCGAATACTGGAACCGATACGACGAGGCGGTCGGCGAGTACGACCTCTGCGTCGAGCGATTCGCGGCGGCCTCGAGCGTGCCGGAAAAGGAGGCCCTCGCGGCGGCCTGCGGGCTGCTCCGTTCGGATGCGGACGACGAGAAGCGAAACCGCGTCATCTCGCTCGCCGTCCTCGCGGCGATCTGGGGTTGGAATTGCGCCGATACGTTCTTCGATTCCGGCGACGTGCAAATCTCCCGCTATGCCCTCGAGATCGATTCCCGGGGGGCCGCCGTCGCCGTTCGATTCTGAGGCATGGAGGTTCGATCAATGAGACGGATATCGCTCCTCGCCGCGGCGCTCGCCGTCGCGGCGGTCTGCGCCGGCTGCTTCGACAATATCGCCGATACGCCGCTCGAGATTCCGGACCGGGACATCGGCGCGCCCGAAGCGCTCGCCGCCGAGGCGGGAAACGGCTCCGTGACGCTCCGATGGAACCCGGTCGCGGGGGCATCGTCCTATCGCGTCTATCGCTCCGCCGACGTCGCGTCGGCGCTCGCGCGTCTCGCGCAAACGCCGGACACCGTCTACACCGACGCCACGGCGCGCAACGGAACCGTCTACGTGTACCGGATCGCGGCCGTCGGCCAAAGCGGGCTCGAGGGTCCGCAGAGCGACGCCGTCACCGTGTCTCCGGCCGTCTATTCGGTGCTGATAAACGGCGGCGAGCGCTACACGGGATCGACCGTGGTGGCGCTCACGCTGACCGCTCCCGCGACGACGGCGCACATGATGATCTCGCAGTCGGCCGCATTCGAAGGGGCCGCGTGGGAGGGATATGCGCCTTCCCGTGCGTTCCGGATCGAGGGGCCGGACGGCGCGATCGTCGTCCATGCGAGGTTCCGGGACGCGGGCGGCGCGCTCTCGCCGGTCGTCTCGGACGAGATCGTCAAGGACACCTACGCCCGCGTCGCCGGGCTGGACATTCAACCCGCTGCGCGGCTCTACGCGCCCGGTTCGTCCGTGCATTTCCGCATGCGCGTCGAGGACGACGAAACGGGGGGGAGGGGCGCGCTGTCGTTCCCGGGGCTCGCCGACCCCGTCGCGCTCCTGGACGACGGGCGGGGCGGAGACGGGACGGCGGACGACGGAATATACGAAGCCGAGTATCGTCTGCCGGCGTCGCTGCGGGGCATCGACATCCCGCTCGCGGCGTCGTTCATCGACCGCGCGGGAAACGAATCGCCCGTCTTCGAGGCGGGAACGATCTCCTTCACCGATCCGCCCGCGGCCGTTTCCCTCATCGGGGTCATGGACTCGTCGCGAACGAGCATCACGATCAGATGGATCGCGTCGAGCGATCCCTATTTCGCGAGCTACCGGATCTATCGGAGCGAATCGCCGGGGGTGGCGGAGACCCCGCTCCATTTCGTGCGGGAGCTCTTCAACGCGGGCCAAACGAGCTATCCCGACGGCCAGCTCATCGAGGGCAGGCGTTACTACTACCGTATCTTCGTCGTAAACGATCTCGATGAATCGGCGGGAAGCAACGAGATCGCCGCGAACACGTACGACGGGCTTCCGACGACTCCCGTTCTCGCCGCGCCGAGCGCCATCGGAGCCACGCGCGCGACCCTGACATGGAGCGTCAACCCCGACACCGATTTCGGGGAATACCGGCTCTATCGCGCGACGCAGCCGGGCGTGACGATCTCCTCGCTCCTCGTCGCGACGATCCGCGACCGGGAGACGACCTTCTTCGACGACACGGGGCTTGACACCGGCGCGAACACATATTACTATCGTCTCTTCGCGGTCGATCTGGGGGGAAAATACTCTCGAAGCAACGAAGTCGATACGGGGCAATAGCGGGCCTTGGTCGCCCGTCCGATCGAAGCGCCGCGTGAGTATTTTTCACCAAGCGGCTCGTTAATAAGGGAAATATTCCCCAAAATATTCGGGGTTTAAAGATTCGCTTCGGAGCCATTGAGGTCCCGGGGCCAATCGAACTATCTGCTATTTTATTTAATAGCATATAGATATAAATTTCAGCGAAGGTAATTTCTATGGAATGTTCGTCTTTTGCGCATGAGGAATGGAACTTGCGTATGTGATTGCAGCTAGAGCTATACGTGTATCCTGAGAGACTCGACAGGCGAACGGAAAAATGGCGATTTTCAATAGAACACTCTTGCAGCGCGCCGGGGAGTATGGCGCCTACGAGCCGGCGCGGCCCTCCCGCTACGAAGACATCCTGAGCGAACCCGACTCCATACGGAACCTGGAATCGGCGCGTGCAAGCGCGGTATGGGCCGTCAAGCGCGTATTCGATATCGCCGTTTCCTCGATCGCGCTCGTGCTCGTCGCGCCCGTTCTCGTTCTCGCGGCGCTCGCGATCAAGCTCGATTCGCCCGGCCCCGTGTTCTTCGTCCAGGAGCGGATCGGACTCAACCGGCGGCGCGTCGACCGGCGCTCGCGCGCGGGGGCCATCGGGCTCGAAGGGCGTCCCGGATCCGACCGCCGGAAGAGCCTGCATCCCGGCCGCCCGTTCAGGATCTACAAGTTCCGGACGATGGTGCGGGACGCCGAGCGCTCCGGTCCGGCGCTCGCCTGCGCGCGCGATCCGCGGATCACGCGCGTCGGAAGGTTCATGCGCAAGACGCGGATCGACGAGCTGCCGCAGTTTCTGAACGTGATACGGGGCGACATGAGCATCATCGGCCCGCGCCCCGAGCGTTCCTTCTTCATCAACAAGGCGCGCGTCGAGGTGCCGCATTTCACGATGCGGTTGCTCGTGAAGCCGGGCATCACGGGACTCGCGCAGGTCGAGAACGGCTATACCTCGAGCATCGACGAGATGCGGCACAAGCTCTTCTACGACCTGAAATACATCGCCGATTTCTCCGTCTGGCAGGAGATCCGCATCCTCTTCAAAACGGTCTACGTCGTCATCACGGGCAAGGGCGCGTGCTGACGCCGGTCCGAAGCCGTTTTCTCCGCTCCCGCGCAGCCCCTATGCATGTGTCCCGGGGCGGATTGTCTTGACCTGATGCGGGCATCCCCGTACACTCCCATCCGATGAACACCCCTAAGCGCTATCGCGATCTCCTGGCCATTTCGGCGGCGTATATCGTCCTTCTCGCGCTCGCGACCGTGGTGCCCTGGTGGCTCTGCGCCGCCGCCGGTCTCTGCGTGACCGGCCTCGCGATCGCCCGCCGCCGGCGCTCGCACGCGCGCAAGATCGACGCGATCCAGCAGCGGCTCGCGAACCTGCGGAGCGAGGGTCTGCTGATCGAGGAAAAGGCGCGGGGCTCCGAGGAGGACGTCATGCATCGCATGATCATGGCTCTCCTCGGCGATCTCGAGCGGACGCTGTTCAAGCTCGTCGAGAAGAACATCCAGCTCCTCAGCATCAAGGAGATCGGGCGCACGATCATCAGCAGCCTCGACGAACAGCGCCTCATGGACTCCGTTTTCGAATACCTGAGCCGGGGCGTCGGATACAAGGAAACGGCCTTCGTGATCCTCCGCAAGAAGAAGCGGGCCTTTCAGGCGATCATCACCATCGAGCAGCCGTCCCGCGTCGTGCGGCGCTCGCTCTCGCTCAATTACGCGGATCTCACGGGCGCCGAGTCCCAAACGTGCCTCATCGGGAAGTCTTTTCTCATCAAGGACGCCGCCATGCACCCGCTCTTCACGGCCGGCGGCGAGCCGCTCTTTCCGGGGAGCACGATGACCTCGTACCTGTGCGTGCCCCTTCTGAAATCGGTCGAAACCGCCGCATGCAGCGAGAACGAGGATTGCGCCCTTCGCCCGAACTCCGCGGCCAAGGACGCTCACGTCCCGCCGTACCTCGCGAGCGAGATATGCCTCGGCTGCGCGCACATGCCCCTTCTCGGCGCGCTCGTGGTGACGGACGGATACCGCGGCACGCCGCTCACGAACGTCGATCAGGTGACCCTCGAGACCGTCGCGAGCCTCGTGAGCTCGAACATGGAGAACTGGTATCTCTACCAGGAGCTGCGGCAGGAGGAGCTCTTTCGCGAGCGCGTCATCGAGGGAATGCTGAACGGCGTTTTCGTGATCGACCGCGCGGGAAACGTGACGCTCGCCAACCGGACGGCGCGCGACATGAGCCAGTACAAGCAGCGGCACGTGCGGTCGCTCGGCATCGGCGAGCTCGTCGTGGGCGAATCGGACGGCGGGGACGGGGCGTCGCCGGTGCTCCGCGTTTTCGAGCGCGCCGCGCCGCTGACCTACCGGGAGGCGTACCTGCGCCGCCGGGACGGTATGCACGTGCCCATCCGGATGAACGTTGCGCCGATGACGGGCGAGGACGGAGAGGTGCAGGGCGCCATCATCGAGTTCATCGATCTCAGCGAGATGAAGCGCATGGAAGAGGAGATCCGCTACCTCGACCGGCTCGCCGTGCTCGGGCGCTTCACCTCGGCCGTCGCGCACGAGATCCGGAACCCGCTGACCGGAATCGCCGCGGGCATCCAGTATCTCAACCGCTCCCAGACGCTTTCGGACGATCAGCGGGAGAACATTTCGTTCATTCTGAACGAGGTCGACCGCCTCAATCGCATCGTGACCGATCTCTTCAAGGTCGCGAAGCCTCGCGACCTGCTCTGCCGGACGATGGCGGTGGGGGATCTCGTCGAGCGGAGCCGCCGCTCGCTCGGCGATCTGTTCGCCGTCAAACGCGTCGCGATCACCGTGTCGGTCGACGACGGCGTGCCCCCCATCGAGATCGATCCCGACCAGATCGTTCAGGTGCTCATCAACCTTCTCAAGAACGCCGCCGAGGCCGTGTCCGACGGGGGGACGATCGACGTGCGCGCCCGTCTGTACCGGGGAGACGATCCCGAGGTGGTCTGGGAGCACGACCGGGAGCTCGTATGCGTGGAGATCTCCGACAACGGGCCGGGAATCGACCGCGAGGACCGGGAAAAGATATGGGAGCCGTTCTTCTCGCGAAAGAAGGGCGGCACGGGCCTCGGGCTCTTCGTGAGCCAGAGCATCGTGCAGCACCATCAGGGACGGATCTCAGTCGCCTCGACGCCCGGAGCGGGCGCCACCTTCAAGGTCTATCTGCCGATCACCCGTCCACGGAAGGGAGGACAGGTTGAAGCCGGTCATTCTGCTCGTCGATGACGAGGATACGATACGGCTCTTTCTCGAGAAGACCCTGCGGGACGAGGGGTACGAGGCGCTCACCGCAGCGACGGGCGCCGAGGCCATCGAGCTCACGCGAAGCGAGCTTCCCGACCTCGTGCTTCTCGATCTGAAGCTTCCCGACACGAACGGACTCGACGTCCTGCGACAGATAAAGGAAGAGGTGCCCGAGGTCTGCGTCATCATGCTGACCGCGTTCGGCGACATCGAGACGGCGGTCGCCGCGATGAAGCAACAGGCGTTCGATTTCGTGAGCAAGCCGGTGAACCTCGAGCAACTGCTCCTCACGATCGAGAAGGGGCTCGCCTCCCGCAAGCTCACGCGCGAGCTCTTCGAGCTCAGGCGCCGCGTGCGCATCGACATCGGAGACGACTACATTCCGGGGGAGAGCGCCGGGATGAAGGGAATCTACGAGATCGTGAAGCGGGTCGCCGAGAGCGACACGACGACGGTGCTCATCCAGGGAGAGAGCGGGACGGGGAAGGAGATGATCGCGACGATGGTGCACCGCTACAGCGGGCGCCGCGATCAGCCCTTCCTCGAGATCAACTGCGCGTCGCTTCCCGAGGAGCTGCTCGAGAGCGAGCTCTTCGGCCACGAGAAGGGGGCGTTCACGGACGCGAAATCGCAGAAGATCGGGCTTCTCGAGCTCGCGAACAAAGGGACCCTCTTTCTCGACGAAATCGGCGAGATGAGCCTCACGATCCAGGTGAAGCTGCTGCGCGTGCTCGAGCGCATGACCTTCCGGCGCGTCGGGGGAACCAAGGACATCAAGGTGAGCGTGCGGATCATCTCGGCGACGAACAGCGATCTCGAGGCGGCGGTCCGGAACAAGATCTTCCGCGAGGATCTCTACTACCGTCTCAAGGTCGTTCCGATCTTCATCCCGCCGCTTCGGGAGCGGAAAGAGGATATATACCTCCTCCTCAAGCACTTTCTGAACCACTTCGACAAGCAGTTCAACAAGGGCTTCCAGGACGTCGAGGAGGCGGCCTACGAGGTTATCCTCAACTACGCGTGGCCGGGAAACATCCGCGAGCTCAAGAACATGGTGGAGCGAATCGTGCTCCTCGAGAACGACACCGTGATGCGCCTCGTCCACATCCCGCTCGGCATCCGCCAGGGGGCGGCGCCGCCGCAGGAGCTCGCCGCCGTGCGGCGGCTCGAGATGGCGCTCAGCAGGCCGTTCACCGATGAAGGCGCCGATTTCGAAGAGCTGATGGGCGTGATCGAGCGCGAGCTCATCGACAAGGCGATGCGGGAGGCGGACGGGAATCAGAGCAGGGCCGCCCGGCTGTTGCGTCTCAACAGGGACAAGATCCGCTACCGCCTGAAGAACCCGGCGGCGCCGGAGGAGTGACGAATCATGGCTCGGCGGGGGACGTGGCTCGTTTTCTGCGCGGCGGCGCTCGCGGCGTTCGTTTCGTGCGGCTATTACAGCACGAAAGGGCGGACCGCGGGGGACATCAAGCGTATCGCCGTGCCCTACCTGTCGAACGAGACGGCCGAACCCGAAATCGAGATCGAGATAACGCGCAGCATCATCGACGGTCTCGTCAAGGACAACACCCTCAAGGTCGTGGCGGGAACGGAAGCCGACGCGGTGCTCGAGGGAACGGTCGAGCGGTACCAGAACGTTCCCTTTACGTTCGACACGAAGCTCCAAGCGCAGCAGTACCGGCTCGTGATCGCGATACGGGCGTCGCTTTTCGATCCGAAGACGAACACCTACATCTGGCGGGACAAAGGAATCGACGCTCACGGCGATTACTACCTTGAAGCGACGGGTCAGCGGACGTACGATGAAGCGCTCGAGGACGTCTACCGGTACCTCGTCGAGGGCATCTTGAACGCGACCGTGCAGGAGTGGTAAGGCGTGAAAACCGGGGCGACGCATTACAAGAAGATCTTCAGCGACGTCGAGAAGCGCGACATATCGAACCTCTATTTGCTGCACGGCCCCGAGAGCTTCATCATGGAGGAGATGGCGCAGCGGATCGTCTCATCGCTGGTGCCGGACGATCTCCGGGCCTTCAATCTCACGACCGCTCACGGCGGGGAGCTCGACGTCGAGGCGTTCATTTCGTCGGCCTCGTCGTTCCCGTTCCTCTCCGATCACCGGGTTCTCGTGCTGCGGGATCTCGAGAAGCTGCGGGGGAGCTGGAAGCGGCTCGTCGAGTACTGCCGCAATCCCGTTCCCACGAGCGTCGTCATGTTTCTCTATCGCGGCGTCGACGAATGGGGGGGCAAGATCCGCGATCCCCGCGAGTACGCCGCGCTCTCCGAGGCGGTCCGGCGCTCGGGCCGCGTGCTCGCGTTCGAGCGGCTTTCGGGGCCGGAAATACGCGGCTGGGCGCGCCAGAAGGCGCGGCAATTCGGCTTCGAGCTCGATCCGGAGGCGGCCGAGGCGCTCGTCGGGAGCGCCGGCGAGGATCTCTTCGATCTTCGCAACGAGATCGCCAAGCTCTCGCTCCGCTTCGAGGGGGGCACGGTGCGGCCGCCGGATCTCGCCTCGGTGATCGGCGGCTACCGGCTGAACGCCGTGCACGAGCTCATCGACGCCATCGAGCCGGGCCGCGAGGCGGCCGCCCTGTCCGTGCTCGGGCGGATTCTCGCGACGGACGCCGAGCGTCCGTCCTCGCTCCTCTACCATCTCGGACGACATTTTCTCGCGCTCCTCAAGGTTCGCGCGGGAGGCGCGACGGGGGGGTACGTCTCGGAGCGGCAGAGGCGCGCGGCCAAGGCGTTCGATACGAGGTCTCTCGTCGTGTGGCTCGAGAACATACGACGCGCGGAGCTCCACCTCAAAACGAGCTCCTTTCCGGAAGAAGCGCTTCTCGTGGGAGCGTTCGCGCACTCGTTCCGTGGGCGCTGCATCAATCATCCGTTTACGGCAATGTAGGCATGAGCGCGCGCTCCGCGCGCATGCGGACAAGGGGGGGCATGTCGCACGCAATCGTGAAGATCACGGACGCGGATTTCCCCGGGACGGTTCTCGAAGGCCGGCGGCCGAGCGTCGTCGATTTCTGGGCGACCTGGTGCGCGCCCTGCCGGCAGCTCGACGGCATTCTCGAGGAGGTGGCGCGCTCGTACGAGGGCAAGGTCTCCTTCTACAAGGTCGACGTCAACGAAAGCGCCGGCACGGCGTCTCGCTACGCCGTCCGGAGCATTCCGACGCTGCTCTTCTTCGACGGAGGGGAGGTCGTCGATCAGGCGATCGGCGCCGTCTCCCGCGAGGATATCGAGGAAAAACTCCGCCAGCTCGTCTCCGGGGGCTGAGCGAAGGGCGAGGGAGGGAGCGAATGAGCGCGGCGAACATCGACGAGGAGCGAATAACGGCGCGGGGGCTCCGCCCGCCGGGGCCGCTGCTCATCGTGCGCAAGCGGCTCAGGGAAACGGATCGGGCGCGGCTCCGGATAATCGTGTCGAGCCGCGAGGCGGCGGACGAGATCGTCGCCTATCTCGTCGCGCGGGGGGCGCGCGCGGAAGTCGATCTCGCCGGGGAGGATTATCACGTGATCGCCGACATCAGCCGCTGCAAGGACGTGGATCGATGACAGCCGATGTATTCCCCTTCCGGGAAGCGGAGC
>DHHN01000200.1:0-120 GCA_002403295.1 bacterium UBP1_UBA4771
CCTCTGGAGGATCGATGCCGGGTTCGAATGCATCGGTGGCAATATAGCGTATCGCACCGCCGTGTACAAGTGTTCGCCGCGGGCGGCGGCATGTATCGGCGGGCGCGGGTGGGCGGCCCC
>DHHN01000200.1:158-1494 GCA_002403295.1 bacterium UBP1_UBA4771
GGCGAAGAAGGTCTGCCATGCACCGCGGGAGCGACAAGGACTACCGGTACCTTCTTACCCGGATCATTCCCCGCCGCCGGCTTTCCGGCGAGCGCAGGGCGGCGATCGACGGCGCGCTCGCCGGCGGCGCGCGGATCCCGTGCGTCAGGCAGGCCTATCTCGCCCTCGAGGATCTGTGCGCGCTCGGCGAGTTCCGGCGGGACGGCCTGACGCATACGGAGCGGAGCGTATCGCTCGGCTACCGGTCGGCGCGGGAGGCGGTGCGGCTCAGTCTCGTCATGACCGCCGACGAGTGGCGCTCGGTGACCGGACGCGAGCCGGCGGCGGACCGGATCGTTCCCTCGGTGTTCGCCGGAATCATCTCGTCGCTCGCGCTCAACGATTCGCCGAAGACGATCGTCAGCCGCGTCGAAGAGATGCTGGGGCTCGCCCGGCATATCGTCGGCGGAGCACGCGCGAAGCTTCTTTTCATCAACAACGCGCCGCCGGTGCGGGAATGGCCGCGGGATTCGGTGGCCTTCCTGCCGCAGAGCGAGGCGCTCAAGCGGCGCTTCTATCACGCGTGCCTCACGGGAAGCACGCCGCATACCCTCATCCGTCTCGCCGGGGATCATTCGGGCGAGAGCGCGTTCGACATCGACGCCGGCACCGGATCCGTGCTTCTGCTGCCGCTTCTCGCGCGCGACATACGCTGGGCGATCCTCGAGGCGCACCTTCCCGTCGACTCGCTCGACCGGAGCGCCCTTTCGAGCTTCTCCATCCTCGGCCAGGGAATCGTGCGGCTCCTCGAGAACAACCGGCATCTCGAAACGATGGTCTCGATCGACCGGCTCTCGCGCGTGCATAACCGCAACTATTACGAGCTCCAGCTCCCCCTCGAGATCGAGCGCGCGAACCGATCGCGATCGAGCTTCGCCTTTCTCATGATCGACATAGACGATTTCAAAAAGGTGAACGACACGTACGGCCACGATACCGGCGACGGGGTGTTGCGGCTCGTCGCGCAGACAATCCGCCGCTCGCTGCGAAAGATCGACCTCATCTTCCGCTACGGGGGCGAGGAGTTCGTCGTGCTCCTGCCTGGCGCGGGCGCGGATTCGGCGCGGCGGACGGCCGAGCGTATCCGCGGCGTCGTCGCGCGCGCGGAACTCGCCCTCGAGGACGGACGCAAGGTGAAGGTCACGATCAGCGTCGGGGGATGCATCTATCCGGGAAACGCGCAGAACGAGAACCAACTGCTCCGGATGGCGGACAAGGCGCTCTACGAGGCGAAGGAGGAGGGAAAGAACAGGGTCGTTTTTCACGGAGAATGACGGACGGCTGCGGGAGCGCCGGC
>DHHN01000200.1:1533-2543 GCA_002403295.1 bacterium UBP1_UBA4771
GGGGGGCGCGGCGGCGGCATTCGCGGCGGCGGCTCTCGCCGCGGCCGCGGGGGCGTGGATCGTTCGCGAGCGCGCCGGCGGGCGCCGGAGCGGCATGGGCGACGGGGGCGGCGCGCGATCGTTGTCGCGCTTCGTCGTCCTCGTCGCGGGCGCGCTCGTGCTCTGGCAGACCGCGGCCGTCGAGAGCATCTCGATCGACGGGCCGGACGGAGCGGCGGCCCGGCGCCGCGGCCCGTACGGCGGGAGGCCCGGCGCCGCGGCCGGGATGGAGCGACGGGGAGGCATCGCCTCGCTCTCCATGAGCGGGGCGCGATCGCGTCTCGTCTCGCGTCTCGACGACGGCCGGCTCTCCCCGCGAGGCAGGGGGTTCGTCGGTGCGCTCGTTCTCGGCGACCGCGGAGGGCTCGCCGCCTCGGTGCGCGAGCGCTACTCGTACCTCGGGATCGCCCATTTCCTCGCCCTGAGCGGGCTTCATCTCGGCGTCATCGCCGTTCCCCTCGCGAAGCTGCTGTCGCTGCTCTTGCCGCGGAGGCGGCTTCGCGACGCGGCGCTCCTCTCGCTGCTCGCGCTCTACGCCTCGATCGCCTGTTTTCCGCCCTCCCTCGTGCGGGCTCTCGCGCTCGCCGGCGCATTCACGATCTATCGCTTCGCCGGCGTTTCGGGGAGTCTCTCCGGATCGCTCGTCGCCGGATCGTTCACCGTCGCCGCGATCGACGGGCGGGCGGTATTCGAGCCCGGGTTTCAGCTCTCCTTCGCGGCCGTTCTCGGCATCGCCGCGATCGGCGTTCCGGTCACCCGCGCGCTCGGGAGGGTCGTCCCGCGCGGCATCGCCGGCGCCGGCGCGCGGATCGTCGCGTATCCGGCGGTCATAACGTGCGCCGTCCAGTTCGCCACGCTCCCGCTCGTGCTCGCGCTCTTCGGCCGCGCGCCGATCGTTTCGCCTCTCGTCAACGTGATCGTAGCGCTCCCGTTCACGGCGCTCATCTACGCCGGCGCGATCTACGTCTTCG
>DHHN01000200.1:2650-5610 GCA_002403295.1 bacterium UBP1_UBA4771
CGGACGCGTCGGCGGGGAGCGCTTCTGGCGATCTCCGCCGCGCTCGTGGCCTGTTCGTTCTGCGAGCCTTTCGCCGTCGCGCGCCCCGACCGGCCGCGGCGGGGGGCGGGCGGATCGGCCGCGTCCGCGGTGCTGCTGTCCCGCGACGACGGGTACGCGTACCTCGCGGCCGGCGGCGGGCTTCTCTTTCTCGGCGACCGGTTCGGCGCGGCGGAGGCGCGCCGTCTTTCGCGCGAGCTCTGGGCGCGCGGCGTCCGGAGCGTCGACCGGTGCGTGCTCGTTCCGGCGGCGCTGCGGAGGGATCACGGCGTTTTCCTGATTGCGGCGAGGGTGAGGATGCGCGAGATCGTGTGCAGCCCATACGCCGCGTCGCGGGAGGGAAGGAGACTCGAGGCGCTCGCGTCGCGCGGCATAACCGTGACGGCGGCGCCGATCGGGTCGAGACTCTCGGGGCCGGGGGTGCTCGTGGTTATAACGGGGCCGCCGTTTCCACCGCCGGCCGGGAGGCCGGTCCCGGGAGCGGAGGCGTCGCTCGCATTCAAGATCGTCGAGCCGCGTGTCGGCGGACGGATCGAAACGGGCGCTTTTCTCCCGCGGCGTCCCGAGCGGCCAGGGAATCGCTGATGCGGCGCCGGTGGCATCACACCGCTTGACTTGGGGCGTCCGCCGCGCATACTATGTCCGGCGCCAGTCGGGATGGGCCGCTGATGCGGATGCCGGCGGGACGGAACCGGGGAACGGGCCTCTCGAGCGCCCGTTCCGGCGCCTGGATGAGAGGGTATGGATAAAAAGCTCGCGCTCGCCGTGATCGCCTCGGGTCGAGGGAGCAACTTCGAAGCGCTCGCCGCCGCGTGCCGGGATGATCGCTTCCCGGCGCGGATCGCGATCCTTCTGACGGACAATCCGGAAGCCGGGGCGCTCGCCGTCGCGGAGGCGTTCGGCATCGAACGGGCCGTCGTCGATTGCGGCCCGAAGAAGGGATCGATGAGCCCCGATGCGAGCGAGAGGATGGCGGCGCTCTGCGGCGAACGCGGCGTCGGTCTCGTCTGCCTCGCCGGCTTCATGAGGATCGTGAAGGGCGAGCTCATGCGCGCCTTCCGGGGGAGGATGATCAATATCCACCCGGCGCTCCTCCCGAGCTTCAAGGGACTCGATGGGCAGCGTCAGGCGCTCGAGTACGGCGTGCGCTACGCGGGCTGCACCGTCCATTTCGTCGACGAGGGGGTCGACACGGGGCCCATCCTCGTGCAGCGCGTCGTTCCCGTGTCGCAGGAAGACACCGTCGAGAGCCTGAGCGCGCGGATTCTCGCCGAGGAGCATATTGCCTATCCAATGGCGGTGAGGCTCATCGCCGAGGGGAGGGTCCGCGCCGACGGAAGGAGGGTTTTCATCCATGACGACGATTGACGATAACTCCGGGGAACGCGGGCGTGCGAGCCTCGTTCCCGATTTTCGCGGAAAGGTACGCGACATCTTCGATCTCGGCGACAGGCTCGTCATCGTGGCCTCGGACCGCATTTCCGCGTACGATTCGATCCTGCCGACGCCGGTGCCGGGCAAGGGCGCCGTCTTGACGAGCCTTTCGGCCGCGTGGACGAGGTGGCTCGCGGACGTTCCGCACCATATCGTGAGCACGAACGTCGCGGAGTATCCGCCCCCGTTCAACGGCTTCGAACGCGAGCTCGGCGGGCGGTCGATGCTCGTGCGCAAAGCGAAGCGGATCGATCTCGAGTGCGTCGTCCGCGGCTATCTCGCCGGGTCGGGCTGGAAGGAGTACCAAGCGTCGGGCGCGGTGTGCGGCATCCCCCTTCCGTCCGGGCTCAGGCAGTCCGATCGTCTCGACGAGCCGATCTTCACGCCGTCGACGAAGGCCGACACCGGGCATGACGTGAACGTCACGATCGAGGAAGCGGGACGGATCGTCGGCGCCGACACGGTTCGGGAGGTGGAGCGGCTGAGCCTCGAGATCTACGGCCGCGCGCGCGAATACGCGGCGGGCCGCGGGATCGTCATCGCGGACACGAAGTTCGAGTTCGGGTTCATCGACGGGCGCGTGTCGCTCATCGACGAGGTGTTGACGCCGGATTCGTCGCGGTTCTGGCTCGCCGGCGAGTATCGCCCCGGCATATCGCCGCCGAGCCTCGACAAGCAGTTCGTGCGCGATTATCTCGACGGCATCGGATGGGATCACGCGCCGCCGGCGCCGCCGCTTCCGGCCGACGTCGTGAAAAAGACCGCCGAGCGCTACCGGATGGCCCTCGCGCTCCTGTTTCCCGACATTCACATCGAAAGGCGTCTGTGATGAATGCAGCAATCAGACGGGCGCTCGTGAGCGTCACGGACAAGGGCGGACTCGATGCCTTCGTCCGCGAGCTCTCGCGTCGCGGCGTGGAGATCGTCGCCTCGGGAGGCACGGCGCGGGCGATAACGTCGGCGGGGGTGCCCGTTCGCGAGATCGGCGACGTGACGGGATTTCCGGAGATCATGGACGGGCGCGTGAAGACGCTCCATCCGAAGATCCACGGCGGCATTCTCGCCGATCGCGACAAGCGCAGCCACATCGAGCAGGCCGAGAAGCACGGCATACGGCTCATCGACCTCGTCGTCGTGAACCTCTATCGCTTCGCCCGCGCGGCGGCGAATCCCGCGCTCTCGGAGCACGAGATCGTCGAGGAGATAGATATCGGGGGGCCGGCGCTCATCCGCGCGGCCGCGAAGAACTATCATTCGACCGCCGTCGTCGTCGAGCCGGCGGATTACGGCGGGATACTGCGGGCGATGGACGGGAACGACGGCGGCGTTCCGCTCGACATGCGCCGGCGGCTCGCCGCGAAGGCGTACTTTCACACCGCCGCGTACGACGCCGGCGTTTCCCGCTGGTTCGAGCGTCTCGTCTCGCCGGACGAGCTTCCGGAGCGGCGGGCCGCGGCGTACCGGAAGATCCGCCCGCTCCGGTATGG
>DHHN01000200.1:5751-7512 GCA_002403295.1 bacterium UBP1_UBA4771
GACAGCTTCAGGCGGGCGCGGATCACCGACGAGACATCGGCGTTCGGCAGCGTCGTCGGGGTGAACGACGTCGCCGACCGGGCGCTTGCCGAGGCCTGCGCGGATATCTTCCTCGAGGTGATCGTGGCGCGCGGATTCGACGAGGCGGCGCTCGAGATCCTCGCGAAACGCAAGAACCTGCGGCTCGTGTCCGTTCCGAACGAGGATTGGGACGAGGAGGACCGGAGCTTCGCGGCGCGCGAGATCGGCAATCTCCTTCTCCTGCAGGATCGCGACGAGGGCCTTCCCGAGCTCGACTCGTGGACCGTGGCGACCTCGCGCCGGCCGACGACGGAAGAGGAACGCTCGCTCGGCATCGCCTGGCGGATCGCGAAGCACGTCAAATCGAACGCGATCGTCATCTGCAACGGCACGGGAACGATCGGCGTCGGCGCCGGGCAGATGAGCCGCGTCGATTCGTGCCGCATCGCCGTCGACAAGGCCCGCCGCGCCGGACTCGCGATCGAGGGCACAGCCGCCGGCAGCGACGCATTCTTTCCGTTCCCGGACGGCGTCGAGGTGCTCGCCGAGGCGGGAGTGACGGCGATCGTCCAGCCGGGGGGATCGATCAGAGACGCGGAGGTCGTCGCGGCGGCCGAGCGGCGCGGCCTCGCGATGGTCATAACGGGACGACGGCACTTCAGACATTAGGAGTCTCGGGGCGATGGAAACGTGGGACGGCGAATCGATCGTCATTCTCGATTTCGGATCGCAGTACACGCAGCTGATCGCACGGCGGATCAGGGAGCAGAAGGTATTCTCCGTCATTCTTCCGCCGAAGGCCACGCTCGCCGAGATTCGGGCCGAGCGGCCCGCGGGCGTCATCCTTTCGGGCGGGCCGGCGAGCGTGACGGATCCGGGCGCGCCCACGCTCGACGCCGGCGTGTTCTCCCTCGGCGTGCCCGTGCTCGGCATCTGCTACGGACTGCACCTCATCACGATAACGGGCGGGGGAGAGGTCGAGAAGGCGGACCGAAGGGAGTACGGCCACGCCGTCATCGCCGTCGAAGGGACGAGCGACCTGTTTCACGAGACCCCCGCCGAGCAACGCGTTTGGATGAGCCACGGCGACCGTGCGAAGCGGCTCCCCGACGGTTTCGCCGTGACCGCGACGTCCGCGGACGGAGTGCCGGCCGCGATGGAGCGGCCCGAGCGGCGCATCTACGCGCTGCAGTTTCATCCCGAGGTCTATCACACCGCCTACGGCGCGGAGATCATCCATAACTTCCTGTTCCGCGTCTGCCGCTGCAGGCCGAACTGGAATTCGGGCTCGTTCGTCGACCGGGAGGTCTCCAAGATCCGCGATCTCGTGGGGG
This sequence comes from bacterium UBP1_UBA4771, assembly GCA_002403295.1. GTDB lineage: Bacteria > Krumholzibacteriota > Krumholzibacteriia > Krumholzibacteriales > Krumholzibacteriaceae > SSS58A. The sequence goes on from DHHN01000200.1 coordinate 7,107, forward strand.
ACGAGCGCGTTCTCTGCGCCGTGAGCGGGGGCGTGGACTCGAGCGTCATGGCATGTCTCGTCGATCGCGCGATCGGCAAGCAGCTCGTCCCCGTATTCGTCGACAACGGGCTTCTGCGGCTTCACGAGGCGGAGGAGGTCAAGGAGCTGCTTTCCCAGCACCTCACGACGGATCTCGTCTTCGTCGACGCCGCCGACGAATTTCTCCGCAGGCTCGACGGCGTGGCCGACGCGGAGGCGAAGCGGAAGATCATCGGCGCGTGCTTCATCGACGTCTTCGAGGAGCAGAGCCGTCTCCGCGGCCCATTCGCCTTCCTCGCCCAGGGCACCCTCTATCCCGACGTGATCGAGAGCCGGTCGACCGTGGGTCCCTCGGCGACGATCAAGTCGCACCACAACGTCGGCGG
>DHHN01000200.1:7517-17707 GCA_002403295.1 bacterium UBP1_UBA4771
GCGCGAGGTCGGCCGGTATCTCGGCCTGCCCGATCGCTCGGTGAAGCGGCATCCGTTCCCCGGTCCGGGGCTCGCCGTGCGGATACCGGGCGTCGTGACGAGGGAGGATCTCGATCTTCTGCGTCGCGTCGACCGGATCTTCGTCGACGCGCTGCTGCGCGAGGGACTGTACGACAGCGTATGGCAGGCCTTCGCCGTGCTTCTGCCGGTGAGAAGCGTCGGCGTCATGGGGGACGAGCGCACGTATCAGCGATCGGCGGTGCTCCGGGCGGTGACGAGCATCGACGGCATGACGGCGGACTGGGCGAGACTGCCGTACGAGTTTCTCCAGCAGGTTTCGACCGACATCATCAACAAGGTTCACGGCGTGAACCGCGTCGTCTACGACATCAGCTCCAAGCCTCCGAGCACGATCGAGTGGGAATGAGCGCCTCTCGGCGATTCTTCCCCGTTCTGGCATTCAACTTGCCCCGCCCCCGCCCGTATCCCCGTTTCGTTCAGGGGAAAAGGAAGGATCGCCGCATCGTGACTCGCCTACATGCTCCCGGCGCGGCCGCGGTCGTCGCCGCGGCATTTTCATTGGCCGCCGGCGTTTCGGCGGGCGTGCTCCCGGTTCCGGGCCCCGCCTTCATGGCGGCGGTCGCCGCTTCGGGCGGCGGGCGCGACGGCTCGCTCGACGAGGCGGCCCGTCTCGCCGCGGTCGGGCGATACGGGGACTCCTTCGATGCGCTCGCGCCCGGCGCCGATTCGTTGCGCGCCGGGATCGTCGCCTCCCTCGCGGGGAGACACGAGACGGCCGTTCTCTTCCTGCGCCGTCCCTCCCCCAATCCGTATGTGGAGCGCTTCAGGCTCTACTACGCGGCGCGCTCGCTTCTCGCCGGCGGCCGCTTGGTGGAGGCCCTCGGCACGATACGGGCGATCCCATACCCCGCGGGCACGCGCCGCGAGCACCCGGACAGGTTCCACGCGCGTTCGAGAGAGGTCGAGGCGGCGATACTCGCGGAATGCGACAGCCTCCTCGCGGCGGAAGGCGTTCCGCCCGACGCGGCCCAGCTGCCCGGCAGGACGCGTTATGCGCTCGGTCTCGCCCTGTTGCGAGCCGGGATGGATTCCCTGGGAGCGGCCGAGATCAGAGGGGCCTGCCGGGGTTCCTGGGCTCCGGAGGACCGCGACGTCCTCGGAGACGCCCTCTCGCGGTGCGAGCGCTACCACGAAAACATGGCGCCCGCCGACCTGCGGGAGGCCGCGCGGAACGCGATGTCGGCGGGGCTGCACGGCGCCGCGCGGCGGATCGTCGATCGGCTTCTCGATCGAAACGCCCGGGATTACGAGGCGATGTTGCTCAGGGCGCGGATTCTCCGCGAGGAGAAGCGCACGCGGGAGGCGGCGGCGCTCTGCGAGCGGATCCTCGCCCTTCCCGCTCCGGACGCGGCGAAGAAGGAGGCCCACCGGCGGCTCGCGTATCTCGAGCACGATCTGGGACATCGCGAGCGCGCCGTCGATCTCTGCCGCGAGCACGCCGATCGCTTCGGCGACACGGGGCTTCTGCCGTTCGGCGCCAGGATCGACATCTCGCTCGGCCGTTTCGATCGCGCGTTCGCGACGTTTTGCGGGCTCGTGCGCTCGGCGCCGTCCGGCGCGGACGTTTCCATCGACGCCGCCGGCATTCAGGCGGCGGCGGCGCTCGCCTGCGTTCTCGGGCGCGAGGACGAGGCGCACCGTCTCATCAGGACGCGCCTGTCCGGGGGCGACGCCAGCGGCGGACGATACGAGGACCTCGGCCGTCGCGCGTCGCCGCCGATCCTGTACTGGCTCTGGCGGACGGCGCCGGACGCCGAATCGAAGGAACGGACGCTGTCGGCGCTCATCCGCGCTCATCCACGCTCCCTCTACGCCTTCGCCGCCCGCGGTCATATCGACTCCCTTCTCGCCGTCATGCGCGCGACGCCGGCGGCAGATCGCATCGGGCTCATGGCGGAGGCCGAGCGCCGTCTCGTCGATTCCCTCGCGGCCGCGTTCGCGACGGATGGCGCGCCCGCCGGCGGCGACGCGCACGACGCCTATCGTTACTTTCTCGATTGCGGTCTCACGAACGAGGCGGCCGATTGCGTCGCCGCGCTCGGAAGACTCGGCGGGACCGCGAACGCCCGCGCCCTCGCGATCTACCGCGAGGCGAGGGATCGGGGATTCCATCATTTTGCCGCGAGGCTTTTGAACTCGCCGCCCGCGCACGTTCTCCCTCAACAATCGGGCGGTCGGCTGCGATATCCCGTCGCGTTTCCGAACGCGATCTCCGCGGCGGCGTTCCCGGGGATACCGGCCGAGCTCGTCCTCGCCGTCATGCGCGAGGAAAGCGCCTTCGATCCGAACGCCGTTTCCCGCGCGGGGGCGATCGGACTCATGCAGCTCATGCCCTCGACGGCGCGCTGGCTGGGTCGCGAGCGGGGATGGCGGGGGGATCGCTGCACGGAGCTCCGGGATCCGGCATGCAGCGTGGCGATGGGCTCGCGGTATCTCGCCTACCTCCTCGACCGCTTCGACGGCTCCCTGGTCGCGGCGCTCGCCGCCTATAACGGGGGGGAGGGCAGGATGTCGCGCTGGAGAAAACAGTTCGATCCCGCGGCCGATCCGATGGTCGCGATGGAGCTTATCGGACTTCGCGAGACGCGGCTCTACGTGGGGAAGGTCCTCGAAACCCTGTGCTTCTATTACGGGAGCGCCGGGGAACGGGAGGCGGCGGAGCGATGAACGCTCACGGCGTTTCGGTCCTCTTCGCGTTCATCATCGCCGTGTTTCCCTTCGGGCGATCGCGGGAGGGGACCGGCACGACGCTCGTCACGCCCCCCTGGACGCACTGTCTCGGACTCCACAAGGTGACGCAGTTTCACCTCGACGTCTATTCCGGTTACCGCGAAAAGTTCAACGAGCCGGAAGGCCTTTTCTGCATCAAGCTCGCGGGCAAGGACAAACCCGATTATTCCCGCGACGACGACGAGCTCACCGTGTACGGGGTGAACAGCGGCAATCACGACATCATCTACAACAAGAGCCTGACGTCGATCGGCGTCTTCGGCGGGAAAGGATCGGGCGAAACGCGATTCCGCAACCCGCTCGCCCTCACGGGGGACGCGGCGGGAAATCTCTACGTGGCGGACACCGGAAACGACCGCGTCGCGCACCTGCGCTACGTCGACGACGAGCTCGTGTGGGTCAAGGAGATCGCGGGTCCCGAGGCGAGACCGCTCCACGGTCCGTCCGGGGCGGCGCTGAGCGGGGGATTGCTCTACGTGGCCGACACCGGCAACGACCGGATCGCCGTTTTCCGGCCGGACGGCTCGTTCGTGAAATCGTTCGGCGCCGAGCTGGGCGGGGCGCGTCTCACGAGGCCGTTCGCGCTCGCCGCGGTCACCGCCGGCGACGAACACCTCTACTACGCCGATTTCTTCATCGCCGTCACGGACAGCTTCGGACAGCGCCTCTGGAAGCTCTCCCCCGACGGAAAGGCGCTCGCCCTCGCGCGGCGCTCCTCGCTCGGGGGCCGCGGATCGTTCGGCCACGTCGCGATCGATTACTATGGAAGCATCTACGTGACCGACCGGGAGAGCGGNNGAGACGAGGATGGGATTCGTCTGGACGAGCCTCGCGGCATCGCCTGCTATCGCCGGTTCGGGCAGATATTCGTGTCGGAGCGCGGCGGCGCGCAGTACTTCTGGATCGGAACGGACATAATCCGTTTCAGCGCCGACAACCTCGCGTTCGATCCCGAACGCGGGCGCTGCGGGGTCGAGGTGTCGTTTCTGCTCACCGAGTACGCCAACATCACGCTCGTGCTGCGCGACGAGAACGGCAAGGAGCGATTCACCCTCCTTCCCGATTACATCCTGCCTCCGGGCACGTTCAGGCGTCGCATCGAGGTCGATTGCCCGAACGCGGAGGAGCTTGCAAAATGCAAGCTCAGTCTCGTCATCGCGGCGAAACCGACATACTCCTCACGGGAGTATATCACCGTCCGGCGGGAGAGCCGGCTCCTGTCCCCCCGCGTCGACGCGTCTTCTTCCCCCCGAACCCCCTGAATCGTTACGGGTTGGCGCATTCCTTGCTTTGTATCGTTCTTTGCCGGAACACCGGCCCGGCATGCGACACTGGGAAACGCGCACCAGAGAACAGGGAGCAGCGATGTTTGTCGAACGTTTTTTTCGATTCGTGCCGCGCAACTCGCTCAAGAAGGCGCTCGCGAGTTTCAACGGAGGGGATTACCGCAAAGCCTGCAAGGAATTCGAGACGTATATCGCGAGCGTGCGGAAGGACGGCGCCGCGGGGCAGGACCAGGAAATGGTCCGCATGTACATGGTCGAGTCGTATCTCGAGCACGCGAAGCGATGCGCAGGCGAGGGGAAGCACGACGAATCGGCGCGTACGCTCGAGAAAGCCGTCGCGATCCAGCCGCGCTACGCCGACGTTCACTCGAGCCTCGGGCTGCAATACGTCGCGCTCGACCGGATCGACGACGCGCGCGCCTGTTTCGCGCGGGCGCTCGAGATCAACCCGCACTTTCTCAAGGCGCGGATCATGCTCGCCCGGAGCTTCGACGATCAGGGAAACGACGGCCGCGCGATCGAGGAGCTCGAGGCGAGCCTCGCGAGCGCGCCCGGATTTCTCGCCGAGCACGTGCGCGAGCTCATCAGACTCCACCGCACGAACGCGCCGGCGGACGAGCGCGCGGTTCTCTACCGGCGCCTCATCGAGGAGCGTCCGAGCTCGGCGCAGGTGAGCAAGCAGCTCGCGCTCGAGTCGATCCAGAACGGGGACCATGACGCGGCGATACAGGAGCTCGCGAAATCGATCTCGGTGAATCCGCATTATCCCGACATTCACAATCTCCTCGGCATAGCGTACGCGAACAAGGGCATGACCGACGACGCGATCATCGAGTTCGAGATCGCGCTCAAGATAAATCCGGATTATCTCAAGGCGCGTCTCAATCTCGCGCTCGCCTTCTACGAAAAGGGCGCCCGCGAGGAGTCGATGCGCAATCTCGAGATCGTGCTCGAGCTCGATCCCGAGAACGAGCTCGCGGTGAATCTCCTGCGCGAGCTCCAGCCCGTACACAAGTAGAGGTGGGACACATTGAGCGGTGACTACTACTCGATACTGGAAGTTTGGCCGACGGCCTCCGTCGAGGAGATAAAGCGCAATTATTTCCGGCTCGCGAAGCTGTACCATCCGGACGCCGCCGGGGATACGGTGGAGAACCGGGAGCGCTTCAAGACCATCAACGAGGCGTACGGCGTCCTGAGCGATCCCCAGAAACGCGTCGCGTACGACGAGACCCTTCGCAAGAACAAAGCCTCGAAGGACGGCGGCGCGATCCAGGAATCGGATCGCCGTTCGGCGAGCCTGTCGTTTCAGCAGGCCAAGGACGCCATGCGGGGCGGCCGCTTCGACAAAGCCGCGCTCCTCTTCAAGTCGGCGTCGAAGTACGATCCGACGAACCCGGCCTATTTCAGCTGGTACGGGTTCTGTCTCGGCATGCTCAACACGAAGCTGCACGAGGCGCGGGACGCGTGCCGGAAGGCGATCCAGATGGAATATTACAACGCCGACTATCACGCGAATCTCGGATTCGTCTATATCAAGGCCGGCCTGAAGCAGATCGCCATCAAGCACTTCAAGGAAGCGCTCAAGTGGGATCCCGCGAACCCGATCGCGAGCAAGTACGTTTCGCTGAGCGGAGAGGACGTCAAGAAGGAGATCGGGCCGATCGACAAGCTGTTCGCCGGCGTCAAGGGGATCCTCTCGCGCGGCTGACCCGACCACGCGAGCGCCGCCCGCCCCCCGAAGCTATTACCTGTTGCTTTTTTCGCCGTCCGCCGCTACCCTCGCCCTCCGGGGTGATGGAGATGAAGCGAAGTTCCTTCGTCTGCCTCGGCGAGTCCGGCGGCGAAGATGCCCTCGTGTACCAGGAGATACCGGGACGGGAAGGGGGGGAGGAGTTTTTCCTCTTTTTCGCCCCCGGCGCACCACGGCAGGAAGCGTTTCTGCGAACGATGTTTCGCGAGGCCGTTTCCGCTTCCCGGCTCGGGTCGCCGCTCCATTACTTCGCGCGCGTCATGGAACAGTTCGAGCTCGCGACCTCGCCCGCGGCCTCGCCCGCGACCGAGTTGGGCAATCCGCTCGAAAACGCGCTCCTTCTGATACAGATCCGCCGCGGCGACGACGCCTTCCTCCTCTGCAACCGCGACGCGGCGCTGCTCCATTGGAACGGAGAGACCGGCTCGCTTGCGCCGCTCGAAGCCGTGCCCGGTATCCGGGAGCTTTCTCTCGGCGGCCGGAGCGGACAGCGGGATCTCTTCGACCGCGCCCCCGAGGATTGCTTCGCGCTCCATCAGTTCGAGACGTCCGGCTTCCACACCATCGCGCTCGTTCCCTCGCGGGACTTCGCCGAGCGGCACGCGGAAACGCTCCGAAACAGCATCTTTTTCCCGTCGTTCGAGATCCCCCGGGAGACGGGGCTCGCGCTGCCTGTGGAGCGATCCTTTCCCGTGCTTCACTGGCGGAGCGGCGGGACCGGCGGCGCGCGACCGGCGGCGGCGGCGCGGAAAACGATCCCGCGGCGCGTTCCGATCGCGGCCTGCGCGGGAGCCGGGCTCATCGTTCTCGCGTTGAGTATCCTCTTCCGCGGCGGGGGAGATCGCGCTGCGGTGGGGGAAAGCCGCTCCCGTCTCGTCGCGGCAGACGCGCAGCGGGACACGGCGCCGCGGCCGGAGCCGCGCGATGAGGATCGTTCCATGACCCGGGCGGAAAGCCGCGCGGGCGCGCCGCTTTCGGAGGCCTGGAAAAAGGCGTTTCCGGCGCCGGTGACCTCGTCGCCGCGCTGCGAGGGGGAGACGGTCTATTTCGGGTGCCGTGACGGGCATCTGTACGCATACGGAACCGATGGCGAGCTCCGATGGAAATACCGCGCCTCGGACGGCATCGGCGCCTCCCCGCTCGTCCTGAACGGCCGCATCGTCTGCGCCGACTACCGGGGAGAGCTTTTTTGCCTCGCGCTCGAAAGCGGCGCCCCGGTCTGGAAGCTCCCGCTCGGCGCGAAGGTCGTGAGCTCGCCAGCCGGCCGGGACGACGTGCTCTACGCGGCCACGACCGACGGCCGGGTCGTCGCGGTGCGGTCCCGGGAGGGAAAGCGGCTCTGGGAGAAAAAGATCGGCGCCTCCGTGCGCGCGACGCCGGCGGCCGGAAAGAACTACGTCGTCGCGGCGACGACGGACGGCTCGCTCGTCAAACTCGACTCGAACGGGAAGATTCTCTGGAAGGTCGTCGTCGGGGGCGAGATACTTTCGAGCCCGCTCGCGATTGAGGAGAACGGCATCGTCGTCGTCGGCGCCCCGAATCGGTCCATACAGGCGCGGTCCCTCGCCACGGGGGAGATCGTCTGGAAGGTCGCCGCGGATTCACCCGTGAGCGGCTCCGCGACGCTCGAAGGCGGCGTGATTTACGTCGGGACTCGGAGCGGGAGCGTCTACGCCGTCGGTCTCGACGGGGCGGAGCGCTGGCGTGCGGGCGCGGGAGGGACCGTGCTCTCGAAACCGGCGGTCGCCGGGGGCACCGTCTTCGTCACGACGTACGGCTCGCACCTGGTCGCTTTCGATGCGGCGACCGGAACGGTTCTCGGCCGCTATCGCGCCGATTCCGCGATCTATTCGTCTCCGGCCGTCGACGGCGGGCGCGTCTATTTCGGCTCGAACGGGGGCGTATTTGTCGCGTTGTGGCTCGTGCCCACCGCGTAATCGATTTCTATGTAAAGAGATATAGCGACACATTCGACCGGGGCGCGCGCCGCGAGAGAGGCGGAGCCGTCTTGCCTTGCACGGCGATATTTGTTATCTTGTTGCAATAATGGAGGTTTCGCGAGTGCTCAAAGGCGTCATGCAGAAGCTCTTCGGCGACCGGAAATCCCGGCTCATGGGTCGTCTCGACGCCGACATCGCCGAGGTCAGGGCATGGGTGGAGAGATACCGGCAGCTCGCCGACGGCGATTTCCCCGGCAAGACCGACGAGTTCGTGGACCGGATCGCGAAGGGTGAATCCCTCGACGCGCTCATGCACGAGGCCTACGGGCTCGCGTACGAGGCATGTCGCCGTCTCGTCGGCCGCAGCTGGGATGTCGTCGGCCGGACCATGACGTGGGAGATGGTGCCGTTCGACGTGCAGATCGCCGGCGCGATCGTGCTCCACCGCGGGACGATCGCCGAAATGGCGACGGGAGAGGGCAAGACGCTCGTCGCGACGATGCCCCTCTATCTCAACTCGCTCGCCAAGCGCGGCGCCCATCTCGTCACGGTGAACGATTACCTCGCGCGCCGCGACGCCGAGTGGATGGGCGAGGTCTACCGTTTTCTCGGCGTGAGCGTCGGATACCTGCAGAACGACATGGACAACGAGGAGCGCCAGCGCGTCTACGCCTGCGACATCACCTACGGAACGAACAACGAGTTCGGCTTCGATTACCTCCGGGACAACATGAAACCCGCGAAGCAGTATCAGGTGCAGCGCGGGTTCTTCTACGCGATCGTGGACGAGGTGGACAGCGTTCTCATCGACGAGGCGCGGACGCCGCTCATCATCTCCGGCCCCGTGTCGGGATCCGCCCTCGCCGAAAACTACTCGCAGCTTCGAAACAAGGTCGAAGGCCTCGTCCGGAAACAGAAGCAGCTCGTGAACGATCTCATGAACAAGGTCGAGTCGGCGGCGAAGGGCGGGGAGGGCGGCGACGATATCGGCGTCAACCTGCTGCTCGCGAAACGGGGCGACCCGAAGAACAAGCGGTTCATGAAGCTCCGCAAGGAACCCGGCTTCGAGAAGCTCATGCTCTCCGCGGAAACGGCGCTCATGCGCGACAAGCGGCTCCCCGAGCTCGACGAGGAGCTCTACTTCGTGGTCGACGAGAAGGCGAACACGATCGACATGACCGAGCGGGGGCGGACGAACCTCTCCGCGGAGGACCAGGAGCTGTTCGTTCTGCCCGATCTGAGCATCACGATCAAGGAGATCGAATCGGATACGGCGCTCTCCGCGGCGGAAAAGGCGAGGAATAAAGACGCCGCCTACCGCACGTACGCCGAGAAGACGGAGATTATCCACAACTTCTCGCAGCTCTTCAAGGCGTACACCCTTTTCGAGAAGGACGTCGAATACGTCGTGCAGGACGACCGCGTTCTGATCGTGGACGAATTCACGGGGCGGCTCATGCCGGGACGCCGCTTCAGCGAGGGGCTCCATCAGGCGCTCGAGGCGAAGGAGCGCGTGAAGATCGAGGGGGAGACGCAGACGCTCGCGACGATCACGCTGCAGAACTATTTCCGGATGTACGCGAAGCTCGCCGGCATGACGGGCACGGCCGAGACGGAGGAGGAGGAGTTTCACAAGATCTACAAGCTCCCCGTCGAGGTCATGCCGACGAACAGGCCGGTGCGCCGCGTCGACTACGACGACGTCATATTCCGAACGAAACGCGAGAAATACAACGCCATCGTCGAGGAGATCAAACGTCTCAACGCGCGCGGGCTGCCCATTCTCGTCGGCACCGTCTCGGTCGAGGTTTCGGAAACGCTCAGCCGCATGCTCACGCGCGAAGGGATCACGCACAACGTGCTCAACGCGAAGTATCATCAGAAGGAAGCGGAGATCGTCGCGTTCGCCGGAAAACGCGGCGCGGTGACGATCGCGACGAACATGGCCGGGCGCGGCACCGACATCAAGCTCGATCACGGAGTCGTCCAGTGCGAGCGTTGCTGCATCCTCTGCGAAACGCCGGACGAATGCGGGACGTGCCCGAATCCGCGAAAGAACTCGGCCGAATGCCGCGACGACGTCCCCTGCGGCCTCCACATCATCGGCACGGAGCGGCACGAGGCGCGCCGCATCGACCGGCAGCTTCGCGGACGTTCGGGACGGCAGGGAGATCCCGGCGCGTCGCAATTCTTCATATCGCTCGAGGACGATCTCATGCGGCTCTTCGGTTCCGAGCGCATCTCGTCCGTCATGGACCGTCTCGGGATCAAGGAAGGCGAGGTCATCGCCCATCGTTTCATCACACGGGCGATCGGGAACGCGCAGAAGCGCGTCGAGATGTACAACTTCGGGATCCGGAAACGGTTGCTCGAGTATGACGACGTCATGAACAAGCAGCG
>DHHN01000072.1:0-5044 GCA_002403295.1 bacterium UBP1_UBA4771
ACGTTTATGTACCAGACCTCGATCGCCCGGTACACGCCCGTTTCGGGGATGTAGTTGCCGAGCAGGTCCTTGAAGAGGATCTTGAATCGGAGGTTGTCCCGGTAGTCGAGCCGGAGGCCGCTGTCGAGGTATCCCCTCCCCCGCGTCCGGCTCGTCGCCACGCCGGCGTCGCCGTCGTCGAGGGCCAAGTCATAGTCGAAGAGCAGGCTCATCCAGCGTACGATGCCGATCTCGACGCCGCCGAACAGGTTGAGACCGGACTCGTCGCGGTCCTCGAACGAGTAGTTGATCCCGCCGTTGAGCGAAAGGTCGTCGATGAAGCGGTAGTTCTTGCCCGCGACGAGAAACAATCCCCGCGATTTGCGCTCGTACCGCTCGGCGCTTTCGATATATTTTCCCTCGCCCTGCGTGTCGATCCCGAGGGTGAACGCCGGACGGCTTATCGTCTCCTCGACGAGACGCAGCCTCGCCTGCAGCCCGATCCGGTCGTTCACCGACATCCCCCCTCTCCCGATCAGGTCCTGAAGGCCGAAGGAGGCGCCGAGCAGGAGCCGGTCGAAGAATCCGACCGCCGCCGAGACGAGAATGCTGCTTTCGGGCCCCACGCTGCCGTAGAACAGATAGCCGCCGTGCGGCAGGACGCCGGCCGTGGGCACGCTCGCGATGGTAAGGTCCTCGAGTATCTGCGCGGAGGCCGCCGACGCGGCGAGCACCGCGAGCGCCGCCGCGGCGGCTGTCACGCTAACGCGAAATTTCGACATGTTCCACTCCTCCGACGGTTTCGAGCTCCCGGAGAAGCTCGACGCGCGGGGACACCTTGGTGATCCGCGCGCGGACGGCGCCCCGCTCGCGGCCGTTCTCGCGCACGTGAAAAACGACTTCGCGCGCGCCGGGATAGCGCGCCATGATCTCCTTCATCCGTTCGAGCTCGCGCTCGTTGAAGGTCTCGCCCCGGATCGTGAGGTGCACCCTGCGGGCGAGCATCTGAACCGCTTCCTCGATCGTATAGATCTCGTCGGCGATGATCTTCACCTCGCCGCGGTCCTTTACGGCGGCCTTTCCGGCGACGACGACGAGCGCGTCCTGCTGCAGCTTCGCGCGCCGCTTCTGGTAACAATCGGAGAACACGATCACCTCGAAGGTGCCGTGGAGATCCTCGGCCGTGACGAACGCCATCGGATTCCCCTTCCGGTCCATGATGACGCGCTGCTCGCTCACGAGGACGGCGCACACGACCCCCTCCCGGTCGCGCTTCCCGCCGAGAGTCCGGCTCGAGACGTTGAGAAGCCCGCCGAGAACCTTGTTCCATCGATCGAGGGGATGGCCGCTGAAGTAGAATCCGAGCGATTCGCGCTCGCGGTGGAGCCGCGTCGCGTCGTCCCAGTCGGGGGCCGAATCGAGGGGGACGGATTTTCCCTCGCCGCCGTCGAGAAATCCGAGGAAGCCCTGGCCCCGCTCGCGCTCGCCGTGGCGGCGCTGCGCGAGCGAGAGCATGCGGTCGAGGGAGGCCGTCTTCTCGGCACGCGTGCCGGGCAGGCAGTCCATGGCCCCGCTCTGGATGAGGCTCTCGATGACGCGCCGGTTCACCTGCCGCAGGTCGACCCGCTCGCAGAAATCGAAGAGATCGGCGAACGGCCCGCCGCGCCTCGCCTCGAGCACCGTCTCGATCGCCTGCTCGCCGACGTTCTTGATCGCCGCGAGCCCGTACGTGATCTCGCCGCCCGAGAGACCGAATCCGACCCCGCCCGCGTTCACGTCGGGCGGGCGCACGGCGACGCCGAGGGAGCGGCACTCGTCGAGCAGGACGACGAGCCGGTCGGTGTTCCCCATGTCGCACGTCATGGAGGCCGCCATGAAGGCCGCCGGATGATGCGCCTTGAGGTAGGCCGTCTGTATCGAGATCACGGCGTAGGCCGCCGAATGGGATTTGTTGAACCCGTAGCCCGCGAAGAAGTTGATGAGATCGAATATCTTGATCGCTTTCTTCCGCGAGAGCCCCCGCGCCGAGGCGCCCTCGACGAACGCGTGGCGCTTCTGATCCATCTCGGCCTGGTTCTTCTTCGCCATGGCGCGGCGGAGCTTGTCGGCCTCTCCGAGCGTGAAGCCGGCGAGATCGCTCGCGATGCGCATCACCTGCTCCTGATAGAGGATCACGCCGTACGTCTCCGCGAGAATCGGCTCGAGACGCGGGTCCTCGTAGGAGATCTTCTTGCGGCCGTGCTTGCACTCGATGAAATCGCTCACCATGTCGCTGCCGAGGGGCCCCGGACGGTAGAGCGCGTTGATGGCGGTCACGTCGGCGAAGGTCGTCGGCTCGATGCGCCGAAGGAGATCGCGCATCCCGGCGCTCTCGAGCTGGAAGACGCCGACCGTCTGGCCGCGCCGCAGCAGCTCGTACGCGCCCGGATCGTCGAACGGTATCGCGTCGGGATCGATCCGGGCGCCCTCGTGTTCGGCGACGAGCGCCACGGTGTTGTGAATCTGCGAGAGGGTCTTGAGCCCGAGGATGTCGATCTTGAGAATGCCGAGCTTCTCGAGAATCTTCATCTCGTACTGGGTCGTGATTTCGCCCTTGTTCGAGCGGAAGAGCGGAACGTGATCCACGAGCCGCGTCGGCGTGATGACGATCCCCGCCGCGTGCGTCGAGGCGTGCCGCGCGAGCCCCTCGAGGGCGAACGAGAGATCGATGAGCTTCTTGACGGTCGCGTCCTGCTTGTACAGGGCGTCGAGCTCGGGAACGGACTGCAGCGCCTTCGCGAGCGTCGTGCCGACCTGCGGAGGGATCATCTTCGCGAGACGGTCGACGTCCGCGTACGGGACCTTGAGCACGCGCCCGACGTCCCGCAGGACCGCCCGCGCCGCCATGCGCCCGAAGGTGATGATCTGGCACACGTTGTCCTTGCCGTACTTGGCGATGACGTGCTCGATCACCTCCTGCCGGCGCTCGTCGCAGAAATCGACGTCGATGTCGGGCATCGAGACGCGCTCCGGGTTGAGCATCCGCTCGAAGAGGAGCCCGTGCTCGAGGGGATTGATCGAGGTGATGCCGAGCGCGAAGCAGACGAGGCTGCCCGCCGCCGAGCCGCGGCCGGCGCCGACCGGGATCCCCCGCCCGCGGGCGGCGTTCACGATGTCCCAGACGACGAGAAAATAGCCCTCGAACTGCATCCGCTCGATGACCGAGAGCTCGTAGCGCGCACGGTCGAGAACCTCGTCCGTCACCCGCGCGACGCGCTTCGGCAGATTCTCCATCACGAGCCGTTCGAGGTACGCGGCGGCGCTGTCGAAGCCGTCGGGCAGCGGAAAGCGCGGGAGCTGCGACCGGCCTTTGGGGAGCGTGAAGGAGCATTTCTCGGCGATCTCGAGCGTCGCCGCGAGCGCCTCGGGATGGTCGGGAAAGAGCGCCGCCATCTCCTCGGGCGACTTGAAATACGTCTCGGGATGCGATCTCATCACCCGCGCGGGATCGTCGATATCCTTGCCCGTCTGGAGGCAGAGAAGAACGTCGTGGGCGGTGTGATCCTCGGCGCGCAGGTAATGGCAATCGTTCGTCGCGACGAGCGGGATCCCCGTCTCGGCCGCGAGCTTCGCGATCCGCGGCATGAGGGCGGTCTCTTCCGGTATGCCGTGATTCTGGATCTCGAGATAGAAACACCCCGGCTCGAAGATCGAGGCGAGCCGCGCGGCGAGCTCGCGCGCCTCGTCCCGCCGGTCGGCGAGCAGCAGGCGCGCCACGCCCCCCTGCAGACAGCCGCTCATGGCGACGAGGCCCCCGCGATGGGCCTCGAGGACATCGAGATCGACGCGCGGACGATAATAGAAGCCCTCGAGATACGCGATGGAGGAGAGCCGGATGAGGTTGCGGTATCCCTCCTCGTCGCGCACGAGAAGCGTGAGGTGGTCGTTGCGCGTTTGCCCGGCGGACCGGCCCCGCTCCTTCATCCCCCCGTCGGCGACGTAGGTCTCCATGCCGAGGATGGGCTTCACGCCCGCGTCGACGGCCGCGCGGTAGAAGGGGATCGCGCCGAAGAGGTTCCCGTGATCGGTGAGGGCGACCGCGCCCATCCCCATCGCCTTCGCGGTCCCGGCCAGATCCTTGACACGGATCGCGCCGTCGAGAAGGCTGTACTCGGAATGGTTGTGCAGATGCACGAATCGCGCGGCCGACATGATCGACTCCTTCGGAACGGCGTTATTCTATCACAACGGAGTACTCCGCGGAACCGCCGTTTCCCGCGCGGTCCGCGACCTCGATGCGAAGCCGCGCCGGGCCGCGCGGATGCGAACGCGGAAGCGGCACCACGAGGCGCTCCCGGTGCAAGTCGTACTCGCACACGACGCGACGGCCGTCGACGAAGGCCGCGACGGACGCCGCATCGAGACCCGACCCCCTCTCGTGGACGGGAACGGAGAGGAGCCGCCGCTTGAAGTAACCGCTCGGGGGGGCATCCAACGCGAGCGCGCTCGCGCGGAGCGTCGGCGCCTCCGTATCGATCATGACGGCGTAGACGCCCGGGCGCCTGATCTCGATCGCACGCGTCTCCCCGGCGATGACGCCGACGCACGCCCACCCCCCCTTCCCGTCCAGACGGTACAGTCCGGCGCGGCGCTCCGCCTCGAACGAGCAGAGCGGATAACGCGCGAACGCCTCCGGGGCGAAATCGAGCGTGAATGGTCCGGCGAGCGGCTCGAGCCACGCCGGCGGCTGCGCTCCCGGGGCGCCGCCGCCCGCGAGCATGATCGCGGCCCCGCGCACGGAGGGCGCCTGCAACGACACGGCAAGGCTCTCCCCGGCGTCGAACGAGCCGCGCGAACCGGTCTCGAAGGCGAGAACCGGGAGGGTCTTGAACCGATCGAAGGTCCCTCCCCGCTCGTCGGTGAAGCGCACGCGGAACGTCCGGGCGCCGCCGAGGAACCGCTCCGGCGCCGCGAGCGCGACGTATTCGCCCCGCGGGAGCCGCATGACGCGAAGCGGCGCGACCGTCGTGTCGCCGAGGAGCGCCACCGCCGGCGCGGAGGCGAACGGCGGCGCCGTCCTGATCGT
>DHHN01000072.1:5097-11151 GCA_002403295.1 bacterium UBP1_UBA4771
GCCGGCGCGGCCGGCGCGGGTTCCTCCACGCCGAACTCGCGCATGATGAATAGAAACGCGCCGCGCGCCGAGTTGCCGGCGGCGTCGCGGATCACGATCTCGCCGCGATGGAGCCCGGGCTCGAGGGCGATGACGCCGGCGCGCGGTCCGGCGTTCGTGACCGCACCGACGCCCTCGCGGTCCCGCATGCTGTTCGCTCTCTTCCGGAAGAGCGTGAGATAGCGGCCGGGAGACCCGCCGCCGCGCTGCTCGTACTCGATCTCCACGTCGTTGTAATGCGCGTAGTCGAAACTGCTGTTGCGCGCGCGGTAGGCGGCCGTTCCGTCGATGAAGAGCTCGGTCTCGTGCCAGCCCATGCGGTACGATCCGCGCGTCTGCTGATCGTAGGCGCGCACGCCGAAACCGAATTCGCCGTCGAGCGAGAAGGTGTCGGCGACGGCGTAGCGGCTGTCGAAGACGAGCCGGAAACGGCGCGTGGCGGCGATCGGCGAGCCGTCGACGAGACTCCCCCACCGCAGCGGCACGATGGAGAGGCCGAGAAGGATCGGCGGACATTCGTCGGGCACGTCGTAGAGCGCCTCGAGCGGATTCATGGGAGCGCCGTCGGTTCCTCGCAGCTCGAAATGGAGGTGCGGATGGAGCGATCCGGTCGATCCGGTATAGGCGACGACGTCCCCCCGCTTGAACGTGAATCGACCCGGGGGGACCTCGATGTCGCACGAGTTGCGCCCGCGATCGAGGCGCCAGTGATAGGCGAGAGAATCGAGCGAGCGGCAGAAACCGTCGAGGTGGGCGTACACGGCGGTCCGGCCGTCGCTCGTCCGCAGGTAGAGCGCCTTGCCGTACCCGGCGGGCTGCACGCGCAACCGCACGGCCTCGCCGTCGTCGATCGCCCGGCAGGGAAGACCGATCCGGCCGAAGGTCCTCAGATCGATGCCGGCGTGGTAGTGCCCGTCGCGGTACTCGGCGAAGCTCGAGCTGAGCTTCCGCTCCGTCTCGAGGGGCCAGAGATACCGTTCGGCGCTTCCCGCCCCGGCGGCCGCGGCCGCAACGGCGGCCAGAAGCATGATTCCCGTTCGTTTCATACGGCGGGGAAGGTATCACCCGCCGGAAGACCCTGTCAACCCGCCAATGCCCGGCAATCGTCGCGCACACGCCGCGCCATGAAAGCGATTGCGTTTCCGCGTGCAATATGCTACTTTACAGCAGATTTTTTTGCGTGACAGCTCCCGGCGGCGGCGCCGGAACGCCCAATCGAAAGAAGGAATACGAGCCATGCTGAAGAGTATCCGCGAACGTACGAAGGCGATTCTCTGGATCGTCGTCCTCGCATTCGTCATATCCATCTTCGCCCTGTGGGGGATGGATCTGCGCACGCCCGAGATAAGCCGCGGCGAGGGGGATCGCGTCGGATCGGTCGACGGCGAGGATATCTCCTACCAGACCTACCAGAACGCGCTGAACCAGCTCTGGACGCAGATGAAGGAGGAGCGCGGCGAGGGGTACGAGCCGAGCGAGATCGAGCGCAGCGTTCTTTCCGATCAGGCATGGGAGCTCACCATCCAGAGCCGTCTGATGGCCAGGGAGATCAGCAAGCTCGATATCGCCGTATCCGACGACGAGCTCGTATCGTTTCTGCGCAAGAACCCGCATCCGCAGCTCGTCAAGATGTTTACCGGCGAGGACGGGGAATTCGATTATCAGTCGTACCTCAGGGCGCTCGCCGATCCCGAGGTCGACTGGACCGAGCTCGAGCGCTGGGGCCGCGCCGTGATCCCGGAGGTCAAGTTTCAGACCTACCTCCTCTCGCAGGTGCACCTCCCCGAGAACGACGTCATCGATCGCTTCACGCAGCGCACGATGACCATGCGGGCGCAGTACGTCGAGATTCCGGTCCCCGCGGCGGACCCGTCCCTCGAGATCCCGGAGGCGCAGCTCCGCGCGCTCTACAACGAAAAGAAGGACGACTTCAAGGAGCCGGCGATGCGCCGGATCCGCGTGATCCAGATCGACAAGAAGCCCTCCGCGGCCGACGAGGAGGACGCCGCGGCGCGCCTCGCCGACCTCCGCGGCGAGATCGTCCGCGGTTCGACCGATTTCGCGACCGCCGCCGCCGAGAACTCCGACGACGCCGCCACGGCGGCGAAGGGCGGGGATCTCGGATTCTTCAAGAAGGGGGAGATGGATCCCGAATTCGAACGCGTCGCTTTCGAGCTTCGCCCCGGCGAGATCAGCGGCCCCTTCAAGAGCGCGCACGGCTATCATATCGTCAAGGTGGAGGAGCGCAGATCGTCGCAGACGGTCCCCGAGGTGCGCGCCCGCCACATCCTCATCAAGGTCGAGCCGGGCTTCGACACGATCGACTCGCTCTCGACGTTCATCCGGCAGGTCACCGAAGCGATCCGCGATGACGGTTTCGAGCAGGCGGCGGCCAAACTGAAGCTCGCGACCCGCGATATCGAGCCGTTCGCGCAGGGCATGTTCGTGAAGGATCTCGGCTTCGTGCCCCGCATCGTGAGCTTCGCCTTCAATTACCGGACGGGCGACGCGAGCTATCCGATCGAAACCGCCACCTCCGTGCACTTCGTGAAGGTGATCGAGGAAATTCCCGAACGGGCGCGGCACTTCGAGGAAACGCGGGCGCGGCTTCTCGACGACGCGCGGCTCGCGCGGGCGGACGCCGCGGCGAGAACGCGCGCCGACGCCGCGCGGGCGGACATGATCGCGAGCGGCTTCGAAGCGGGCGCGAAGACGCACGGGCTCGACGTCCGGACGACGCCGCCGTTCAAGCAGATGGACCAGATTCCCGGCGTCGGCGCCAACACCGCCTTCTCGGCGGCGTGCCGGCTCCTCGCCGTGGGCGCCGTGAGCCCCCCCGTCAAGGGACTGGGGCGCTATCATATCATCAAGCTCCTCGAGCGCTCGGAGCCCGACATCGCCGCTTACAGCAAGGCGCGCGGGGGGCTCGTCGAGGAAATGAGGAACGAGGTCGCCTCGCGGTTCATGGCGAACTGGTACCAGGGAATTCGCGACAAGGCCAAGGTGGAGGATCTCAGGGAGAGGCGGCTTCCGTGACGGCTCGAGGGCCCGGCCTCGGCGTCAGCCCCGCTTGTCCGTGCCCTCTGTGTCTTTCCCCTGTATCGACTGTTCGATCTCTTCCTTCGCGTCCCGCGACGCCTTCCGGAACCGGCGGATCGACTTGCCGATCGACTCGGCGAGCTCGGGTAGCCGCTTCGGTCCGAAGAAGAGAAGCACGAGGAAGAGAATGATGAGGAGCTCGGTCCAGCCGATCGGCCCGAAGAGGCCGAAGAAGGGCCGGAAGCTCGCGAACAGCGGTCCTGAATACATCCCGCGATTCCTCCGTTTCAGCAGTACATCCTGAGGAGCAGCGCCACGACGACGATACCGAGCACCGAGATGAGATTCACCTTGAGCGTGCAGCCGAGGGTGAAGGCGAACACGATGAGATCGACGTTGAACGGCCCGACCGTGAAGCTCGTCCCGCTCACGAAGAGCTCTCGCATGACGTTGCCCTCCGGAAGCAGAAGTCCGATGAGCTCGCCGACGACGCTCCCGACGATCACGCCGAGAAAGAAAACGAGCGCGATGAGCCCGAGCCTGCGTTTCGCCGACACTCGGCACCTCCTCTCTTCATGATACAAGGAACGCCGCGGCCGGACAAGCCCGCGTTCACGTGCCGCCCGGCGATTTCACCCGGTCCGCGCCGACGATGAACGTCGCGTCCACGAGCGGCTTCTCGCGCACCTGCTCGACGATCAGCCGGCAGCCGGCGATCTTCGCGATCCGCCTCATGAGCCGCGGATCGCCGACCCGGTCGACGAGAACCGATTCGCGAAAATCGAAACGCTCGGCGTTGTCGACGATGAGCACGTCCACGCCCCGCCCGCGGAGCGCCTTCGCCGTTTCCATCGCGATCCCCGTTTCGCGCGTTCCGTTCAGCACTTCGAGCTGGAACGCCGGTTCCTCGCCGGCGAACCGCCCGGCGAGATCGCTCCAGCGGATCGCGAGCGAGAGTCCGGCGGCGGCGACGACGGCCGCGAGGACGTACAGCCCCGGGGCCCGGCGTTTCTTCCTGCCTCTCGGCCTCTTCATGCGCAGACCGGATCCTTTCCCGGCGCCGGCCCGCGTTCATTCGAACTGCGGGCGCAGCCGGCGCCAGCTCTCCTCGAGCGCCTCCGAGACGACGCGCGTCCCGGCGACGGTCGTCATGAAGTTCGTGTCGCCCTGCCAGCGCGGGCAGAGGTGGACGTGCAGGTGACCGGCGATGCCGGCGCCGGCGCTCTCCCCGATGTTTATCCCGACGTTGATGCCGTCGGGCCGGTAGGCCGCCTCGATCGCGCGCTCGCACCGCGGGAGGAGTCCGGCGAGCTCGCGCCCTTCCTCGGCGGTGAGCTCGCCGAGGCGCTTCACGTGGCGGGCGGCGACGATCATGACGTGGCCGCTCGTGTATGGAAACGCGTTCAGTATCACGAACCAGCCCGTTCCGCGATGGAGAATGCCGACGAGCTCGTCGCGCGTCTCGCGCTGGACCGCGCAGAAGAGGCATTCGCCGCCCTTCTCCAGCGTGAAGTACGCGCTCCGCCACGGCGCGTAGATTCTATCCATACCTGCTCCATTCGGGAAAGGCGAGGAGAACCTCCTCGACGGCGCCGCCGTCGACCCGCAGCGCCACGTTGTCGATGAGACGCGTGCCGGCGAGAGCGCCCGCGCAGGCGATGAGGACCGTACCCCGGATCTCCTCGACCGGACGGAGCGTCTCTCCGTCGACGATCGCGGCGTAATCGACCCCGAAGCCGGCCTCCAGCAGCCGCCGCTCCATCGTCGCGGCGAGCGGGGCGGCGGAGCGCTCCCCCGCCTCCACGCGGCGCTTCGCCTCGGCGATCGCGCCGTAGAGCGCGGACGCCCGGCGCCGCGCGTCCGCGTCGAGGTAGGCGTTCCGAGAGCTCATCGCGAGCCCGTCCGCCTCGCGCACGGTGGCCCCGATCACGATCCGCACGGGAATATCGAGGTCGGCCGCCATCCGCTGCACGATGACCGCCTGCTGCGCGTCTTTCTGCCCGAAATACGCCTCGTCGGGACGGACGATGTTCAGGAGCTTCGCGACGACGAGGACGACCCCGTCGAAATGCCCCGGACGGGCCGCGCCGCAGAGGACGTTCGAGAGGCCCTCGACAAAGACCCGCGTCCGGTCCCGCGGCGAGTAGAGATCGCGCTCGCCGGGCGCGAAGAGGAGATCGACGCCGAGCGACGCGAGAAGCTCCGCGTCGCGATCGAGCGAGCGCGGATACCGCGCGAGGTCCTCACCGGCTCCGAATTGCTTCGGATTGACGAAGATCGACGCGGCCACGAATCCGGTGCGAGCGCGCGCGAGCCGCACGAGGCTCGCGTGACCCTCGTGGAGCGCTCCCATGGTCGGCACGAAGCCGACCGTCGCGCCCCCTCGTTTCGCGCGGTCGATTTCCTCGCGGACCGCCCGCGGCGCGGCAATGGTTTTCATCGGTCGGGTGCGCGGTCCTTCCCGTCCCCGTTCGTGTCGTAGCTGTGCTCCATGCCCGGAAACGCGCCCTCCCTCACGTCGCGCGCGTACGCCTCGATCGCCTTCCGCATCCGCGGCCCCATCTCGTCGTACGTCTTGACGAAACGCGGCAGCGGACCCTCGTGGATGCCGAGCAGATCGTGGATGACGAGTATCTGCCCCGAGCAATGAGGCCCCGCGCCGATCCCGATCGTCGGTATCTTCAACGCCTCCGTGACGCGTTTCGCGAGCCGCCAGGGAATGCCCTCGAGCACGATCGCGAAGCAGCCCGCCCGCTCGAGCGCGGCGGCGTCGGAGAGCAGCGTCTCCGCCGATTTCTCGTCCTTGCCCTGCACGCGATAGCCGCCGAACTGATGGAGCGATTGCGGCGTGAGGCCGAGGTGCCCGACGACGGGGATCGACGCCTGCACGATGGCCTCGATCACCGGCACGTAGCGCTCCCCCCCCTCGAGCTTCACGCTCTCGGCGCCGCCCTCCTTTACGAGACGGCCCGCGTT
>DHHN01000072.1:11271-13945 GCA_002403295.1 bacterium UBP1_UBA4771
CCCGCAGCCCCCACGATCCTCGCCGAGAGGTAATCGTAGGCCGTGAGCGCGACGATCCGCTCCCCGCGGCCGCGCATGTCGAGAATGGTGCGCTTCGTGACTCTCGTGCTCATGACAGCCCCGGCTCCCACGAGGGAACGTAGAACCTCGTGCCCGTGAACCGCTCCGTAATGCGGGCGAAGATGTCCTCGAGGTGCTCCCGGCTCGCCGCGAAGTCGAGCCGGTCGGTGTTGATGATGAGGAGCGGCGAGTCCTCGTAGTGGAAGAAGAAATGGTTGAACGCCTCGTTGAGCGTCGAGAGGTAATCCTCGCTCAAACCCCTCTCGAAGCTTCGCCCGCGGCGCCTGATCCGGTCGATGAGCGCGGCGGGAGAGGCCTGCAGGTAGATGACGAGATCCGGGTTCACGATCCTGCCGCGGAGCTGATCGAGCAGCCGGTTGTAGAGAACGAGCTCATCGTCGCCGAGCACGACGTGCGCGAAGATGCTGTCCTTCGCGAAGAGGTAGTCGGCCACGACGAGGTCGGAGAAGAGGTCGCGCTGGGCGATCTCGGTTTGCTGGCGGTACCGGTTGAGAAGGAAGAATATCTGGGCCTGGAAGGCGTATCCCCGTTCGTCATGGTAGAACTTCGAGAGGAACGGGTTGTCGTCGACCTGCTCCTCGAAGAGCGACGCCTCCGCCTCCCCGGCGATGAGCCGCGCGAGCGTCGTCTTGCCCGCGCCGATGTTCCCCTCGACGGCGATGTATCGCACGCCGTTCTCGAAGAGCCTCTGTTTCAGGTCCTTCATGCCCCCACACTATTTGAAACGAGCGGGCGTGTCAACAGCATTACAACCGTTTGATACATAACGCGTTCACCGCGCCTCCCCCCTCGACGACACCCGCCTCGCCCAGCCCCCGCCGGCGTGCCCGCGCAACACCTCTCGAACCGTTTTTCCGTCGGGAGGCAGGCGGAAATCGGGCCGGATCTCGTCGAGCGGAACGAGAACGAAGAGCCGCTCCCGAAGCCGCGGGTGCGGAACCGTGAGGCCGGGCTCGCGGATCGAGAGGCCGCCGTAGGCGACGAGATCGATGTCGAGCGTGCGATCGCGGGACGGCCCGCCGCGCGCCCTCCCGAACTCGCGTTCGATCTCGAGGCAGAGCGCGAGGAGATCCCGCGGCGGGAGCGGCGTCGTCACCGCGCACGCCGCGTTCACGAAGAGCCGCTCCGCGGCGAGGCCGACCGGCTCGGTCTCGTACAGCGAGCTCGCGGCGTCGAGACGAACCCCGTCGCGCCGCGCGAGGCGGGCGAGCGCGCGAAGAAGCGTCTCTTCCCGACGTCCGAGGTTCGAGCCGAGGGAGAGGAGCGCGACGGTCTCAGGATTCGGATGAGGTCCGCTCAACGACCACCTCGACGTGCGACATGGCGTTCGGGAACGGAAGGGTGAGCTTGCGCACCGTCGTCCGGACCGATCTCACGGAGGGAAACTGCTCGATCAACGCGCGGCAGATGGCGTCGGCGAGGGTCTCGAGGAGATTGAAGCGGTTACCCTCGACCGTTTCCATCACCTTGGCGTAGGCGCGCTCGTAGTTCACCGTGTCCTCGAGGGCGTCGGTGACGCACGCCTTCGTGAAATCGTGGTGAAACTCCACGTCGAGCTCGAGCTTCTGCCCGATCTCGCGCTCCATCGGCGAAACGCCGTAATAGCCGAACACGGTGATGCCCTTGAGCGTGATCTTCTCCTCGAGCATGGAGAGCCTCCTTACCCGTTCTCGAGACGAGCGCCGAGCGTTTCGAGGCGGCGCCCAGCCTCGCGGACGGTATCCGTGCCGGTCGTGATCGAGAGGCGGAAGTACCCTTCGCCGCCCGGACCGAAACCGACGCCCGGCGTGGCGACGATATCGAGCGTTTCGATGAGAAGCCGGCAGCATTCGATCGAGCTCATGCCGCCGGGGGTCCGAATCCAGAAGTAGAATGTCGCGCGCGGCTTCGTGAATTCGAGGCCGGCGCGAGAGAGATGGCCAGCGAGGATGTCCCGCCGCTCCCGGTACACGGCGCGCGTCCGCTCCATGACCGCATCGAAGGGCCCCGACAGGACCTCCGCCGCGGCCTGCTGGATGCAGCCGAAGACCCCGGAATCGAGATTGTTCTTGAGCTTCGCGAGCGCGGAAACGACCGCCGGAGAACCGATCGCGAATCCGACTCTCCATCCGGCGACGGAGAACGTTTTGGAGAACGAGAAGAACTCGATGTACGCCGCGCCGGCCGCGCGGGCGGTCGGAAAGAGCGGCGGCGCGGGCTCCTCGTACCAGATCTCTCCGTACGCGGAATCCCCGGCGAGCACGAGCCCGTGCTTCGCCGCGAAGGCGATGCAATCCCGGTAGAGGGGCTCGTCGGCGACGGCCGCGGTCGGGTTGTTCGGATAGTTGATGAACATGAGCCGCGCCCGGTCGAGATCCCGCGCGGCGAGCGCGTCGAGCTTCGGGCGGTACCCCGCGGCGGCATCGAGGGGACAGCGGACGGAGCGCGCGCCGGCGAACACGGCCGCGGAATGGTACACGGGGTAGCCCGGATCGGGCACGATGACCGCGTCCCCCGGATCGGCGATCGCGAGCGGCAGGTGCCCGATCGCCTCCTTGCTCCCGATCGTGACGAGTATCTCATCCTCGCCGAGCGAGACGCCGTGGCGGCTCCG
>DHHN01000072.1:14043-21946 GCA_002403295.1 bacterium UBP1_UBA4771
GCCGGCGAGACGACGGCGTTCCTTGAGACGGTCGATCTCGACGAAGAGATACGGGGGGAGCTCATCGAGCCGCTGCGCGCGCATGAGGCGATCCGCCTGCCGGCCGGACGGGACGTCGCGCATCAGTAGGACCAGTAGAGCGCGATGCCGCTCGTGCCGCTGACGGAAACCGGAATCGGCGATATGAATCCGCCCCCGAACGCCTCGAAAACCGTCCGCTTCCAGCGGTAGTCGTCGAAAGCGGGCTCGGAGCCGAACGGGACGCGCGGCGTCGCGTAGTACCACCGCCCGTCGTCGAAGGAGTAGAGCACCATCGCCGAGAACCCTTCCGTCACGGTTGCTCCCTTGCGAACGACGCGGAATACGATCCGCTGGTCGCTCGTGCCCGGCGACCAGCTCACGCCGATGATATCGTCGCTGTCGCGCTCCTTCGCGAAGATCAGCTCCGGCTCCGCGCCGGGAGCGCCGACGTACACCCCTTCATCGCGGATCATCGCGAGAACGCCGTTGTCGGAGAACGCGAACTCGCTCACCTTTTCGGCGAGGATTTCGACCGACTCGGAGGCGATGTCGAGGAGACAGAGCTTGCGCGCCCCGTCGATGAAGAACAGCTGGTTCGACGCCGTGGGATTCCACTGAAATACCGTTCTCCGCGACACGCCGACGCCCGCGTAATAGAAGATGCCCCGGCGCGCGTCGACCATGAGGGCGCGTCGCTCGTCGACGAGCGGGACGTTGCCCGCAAGCGGCATGAGACACGGCTCGAGGGTTCCCGTCGAATCGACGAAGTACACGATGTAATTCATTCCGGGCGTGAAAAGCGGCTTGATGTTCCGGTAATACTTGTAGTTCCAGCCGCCGAGAACAAACGTCGAATCGACGCTCGTGGTGAGCCGCTGGATGGGACTGGTTCCGCTCCGGAAGCTGATATTGGCGCGGTCTTGCGTCCCGTCGTCCTTATCTCCCACCCTGATATACTGCCAGACGACCATCGACATATCGGGCGATCCGCACGGATGGACATGCTGGTTCTTGCGAAACGTCGTTCCGAGAAGATCGTTGTTCGACACGTACCATTTCGAGCCGAACGGCAGCGGGAAGAAGATGACATTCATCGGCTGCTGGCGAAGGAACTCCGAGCCGCCCGTTACCACGGACGCGAGAAGCCCCTGGGGTCCGAACGTGAACTCGGCTCCACCGTCGATCGGCGGGCTCGGATTCGTCGTGATGATCGTCGACCCGAACGAGTAAGAATACGCGTGGTAACCGATGAACTGATTGCTGGTGGGGGACAGCGTCGAACCGACGAAGAAGAGCTCGCCTTCGAGTAGATTCGGGTAGAAGCTGTACCGGATCCCCGTCGGAATGGATTCGAACCGGCGCACGAGGATGTATCTCGTCATCGTATCCGCGGCCGCTTCGATCCTCGCCACGACGCTGACCGAATAGATGCCGGGAGTCGATGGCACGGTCCAGGTGGCGGTGATGGCGCCGTTCTCGACGATCGTTCCCCCGCTCACCGTCCACGTGAAACCCGCCTCGCCTCCCTGCCCCGTGACCTGGGCCGTGAGCGTCGCCGTCGCCGAAGGCGCCGGCGCGAGCGGATTGCAGAGAATCGTGATGATCTCGATCTCCACCGGCGTCGGAGGCGGCCCGACCGAGTCCTCGGAACAGCCGGCAACGAAAAGAATCGTCAGGGTAAAGAGCGGAAGAACCGCCGCCCGCGCCATTGCAGATAAGCGACTCAACGTTCGACCTCCCGATTGCCCGAGGGGGACAGAACCCGACCCACAGTATCCCTTCGAAAACGTGCGTTCAGAGTTACGGTACGTTGATAAAATAGTAACCGCTAAGATGAAATTCAAGCTAATTTTAAGGCGTGCCCGGCCCCGGCCGGCTCCGGAAACAAAACGGGCGCCCGCGGCCCGAGCCGCCGAGCGCCCGTCTCGCTTCGAACCGGCGACCCCTGCCGTCAGTACATGTCGGGGGGCATTCCGCCCGGCGGCATGCCCATGGATTCCTTCTTCTCGGGAATCTCCGTCACGCACGCCTCGGTCGTGAGAATGAGGGCGGCGATGCTCGCGGCGTTCTGCAGCGCCGAGCGGGCCACCTTCGTCGGGTCGACGATACCAGCCTCGATCATGTTCACGTACTCGTTCGTCGCGGCGTTGTAGCCGATCTCGTGCTTCTCCTTGCGGAGACGCTCGACGACGACGGAGCCTTCCTGCCCCGCGTTGTACGCGATCATCTTCGCGGGCTCCTCGAGCGCCTTCATGACGATGTTGGCGCCGATCCGCTCCTCGCCCTCGAGCTCGAGCTCGCCGATCGCCTCCGCCGCGTGGAGCAGCGTGATCCCGCCGCCCGGCACGATGCCTTCCTCGACGGCCGCGCGGGTCGCGGCGAGCGCGTCCTCGACGCGGGCTTTCTTTTCCTTCATCTCGATCTCGGTCGCGGCGCCGACCTTGATGACCGCCACGCCGCCCGCGAGCTTCGCGAGCCGCTCCTGGAGCTTCTCCTTGTCGTAGTCGGAGGTCGTCTCCTCGATCTGGACCTTGATCTGGCCGATGCGCTCCTTGACCTTCGCGGGCTTGCCGGCGCCCTCGATGATCGTCGTGTTGTCCTTGTCGATGGTGATCTTCTTCGCCCTGCCGAGATCGGCGACGGCGGTGTTCTCGAGCTTGAAACCCGTCTCCTCGGAGATCACGCGGCCCCCGGTGAGAATCGCGACGTCCTCGAGCATCGCCTTGCGGCGATCGCCGAAGCCCGGCGCCTTCACCGCGGCGACATGGAGCGTGCCGCGGAGCTTGTTGACGACGAGCGTGGCGAGCGCCTCGCCCTCGACGTCCTCGGCGATGATCAGGAGGGGTCTCGCGACCTGCGCGACCTTCTCGAGCAGGGGCAGCAGATCCTTCATCGAGCTGATCTTCTTGTCGTGGATGAGAACGAACGCGTCCTCGAGAACCGATTCCATCCGCTCCGCGTCGGTGACGAAGTAGGGGCTCACGTATCCGCGGTCGAACTGCATGCCCTCGACGACCTCGAGGGTGGTCTCCATCCCCTTGGCCTCCTCGACGGTGATGACGCCGTCCTTGCCGACCTTCTCCATGGCGTCGGCGATGAGCTCGCCCACCTCGGAGTCGTTGTTCGAGGAGATCATCGCGACCGAGGCGATCTCGTCGCGCTTTCGCACCTGTTTGCTCTTCTTCTTGATGTAGTCGACGGCAGCGTCGACGCCCTTTTGGATGCCCTTCTTCACGTACATCGGGTTCGAGCCCGCCGTGACCACCCGGAGGCCCTCCTGGATGATCGCCTGCGCGAGGATCGTCGCCGTCGTCGTGCCGTCTCCCGCGACGTCGTGGGTCTTCGTGGCGACTTCCTTCACCATCTGGGCGCCCATGTTTTCCCACGGATCCTTGAGCTCGATCTCTTTCGCGATCGTCACCCCGTCGTTCGTGATCGTGGGGGAGCCG
This sequence comes from bacterium UBP1_UBA4771, assembly GCA_002403295.1. GTDB lineage: Bacteria > Krumholzibacteriota > Krumholzibacteriia > Krumholzibacteriales > Krumholzibacteriaceae > SSS58A. The sequence goes on from DHHN01000072.1 coordinate 17,514, forward strand.
AATTTCTTGTCGAGGATGACGTTCCGCCCGCGGGGGCCGAGCGTGACCTTGACCACGTTGGCGAGAATGTCCACGCCCGCTTTGAGGCGGTCGCGCGCGTCGACATTGAACTTGATCTGCTTAGCCATTTGTACCTTCACCCCTTCCGATCGGTTTAAAGAACAGCCAGAATGTCGCTCTCACGCAGGATGAGATATTCGACGTCGTCGATGGTGATCTCGGTTCCCGAGTACTTTCCGTAGAGAACCTTGTCGCCCTTCTTCACCTCGAGCGCGATGCGCTCGCCGCTCGTTTCGTTGATGCGGCCCTTTCCGACCGCCACGACCTCGCCCTCCTGAGGCTTCTCCTTGGCGGTATCGGGAATGATGATCCCGCCCTTCTTCACCTCTTTCATGTCCATCGGCTTCACGAGGACACGGTCTGCAAGAGGCATGATCTTCATACGAGTCTCCCCCTTTCTCTTTCATTTACATGGAGTTGGCACTCTACCCGTTCGATTGCTATGGGAAGAAATATACAGGAGGGCGAAGAAAACGCAAGGAAAATATTCTCACGTTCGAGGGCCCGCGGGAGCGCGTTCGCCGCGCGTGCGGCCGGGCGGCCCGCTATTTCTCGTTCAGCTTGTAGAGGTAATGGAGGCCGACCGCGACGAGATCCGGCTCGTGCCGCGTCTCGATGCCGAGATGCGGCCCGAGCGCCTCGGCCCCGCCCCCCGTGATCCACACGGCCGCCCCTCCGGCATACGCCGAGAGGGAGCGGCGCACGAGCTCCTTCACGGCGCCGACGAGCCCCCAGAAGGCGCCGGCGCGCATCGCCCCCGCGGTATCCTTTCCCGGCACGCGCGCCGGGCCCCCGGCCGGCGGGATTCTCGGCAGCGCCGCCGTTCCCCCGTGCAGGGCGTCGAGCAGCAACATCTCTCCCGGAAAGATGGCGCCGCCGAGAAACGCGCCCCCCGCGAGCATATCCACCGTCACCGCGCTCCCCGCGTCGATGACGACCGCGTCTCTCCCGCCGTATGCGACGACGCCCGCCGCGGCGGCGATCCGGTCCGGCCCGACGCGGTCGGGAGCGTCCACGGCGAGCGAGAACGGCATTTCGATCCGCGATCCCGCGGCGACGATCCGCCGGACACCGGCCGCGCGGAGCGCGCGGGGTATCGCCGCGCTCCATTCGGGCACGACGCTCGAGTACGCGGCCCCCTCGATGAGGGCCGTCCGCCGGCCGCGGCCCGCCTTCCCCCGGCCCGCTCCGGGGCGCTTCCCCTTCGCGCCCGGCTTCGCCGGCGGCTCCGGCTCCGGGCACTCGCGGAGCGCCTCGGCGACGATCCGGCGGAGCGCCCGAGGGGGAGACGAGGAATCGTCGAGCCATCGTTTGACGATCCTTCCCGAATGGAACAGCGCGCACTTGAGCGACCGGTTGCCCCGGTCAAGAACGAGAATCGTTCCCACTCGTTTCCTCCCGCAAGGTAAGGTCCCCGGACGGGAACACCCGCGCCGTCCCGCCGACGTCGATGCGGACGTATCCCTCCTCCGTGACGCCGAGGAGAACGCCCGCATGCCGCGACGCGCCGTCCCCGATCGTCACCATTTTTCCGATATGGAGAAGCCGTTTTTCGATTTCGCCGCGAAGCCCTCCGAAACCGTCCCGATCGAACGCGTCGTGAAGCGTCTCGAAGGATTCGAGGATCCGGCAGAGCACGGCGCCACGATCGAACCGCCTTCCCTCGGCCATGCGGAGGGACGTCGCGGCGCCGGCGAGGTCGGGAGGAAAGTCGGCGGCTTCCTCGTTGACGTTGAGACCGAGCCCGATGACGATCGCCTCCCCCCTCGACTCCGCGAGGATGCCCCCGAGCTTCCGATCGCCGAGAAAGACGTCGTTCGGCCATTTCAGCGCGAGAGAGCGCGCGGAGCCGTCGAGCGCGCGGACGACCGCGAGCGCGAAGACCGCCGTGACGGCCTCCTCGATGCGCCGGGGCCGGAGCAGGAGCGACATCGCGAGGCTCTTTCCCTTCGTCGAATGCCACCCCCGACCCTTGCGCCCCCTGCCGCGGGTCTGATCCAACGCGAGAAAGAGGCTCCCGGCCGCGGCGCCCGCTCCCGCCGCGGCCATCGCACGGACGTTCGTGGACTCCACGGCGTCGAAGAGATAGATCGAGCGGCCGAAGCGCTTCGCCGAGGAAAGCTCGAGAAGCCGGGCCGGATGCAGGTCGAGAAAGGTTTCGCGTTCATTCGACGCGTCGATATCCATCGTTCGCTCCGGATCCGGCGCCGGTCCGCCGGTTCTCGTCCGTCCCCACGCCCTACCGGCGATCCGCGCCCTCGAGATCGAGGCTCATGTCGAGCGCGCCGGCCCGCGACGTGAGCGCGCCGACCGAGAGAAAATCGATCCCCGCAGCCGCGTACGCGGCCGCGTTTTCGAGGCTCACCCCGCCGGAGACCTCGATCTCGGGCCGGACGGGCCATCCCCTCGTCTCCGCGACGGCCTCGGCGACTCCGCCGGGATCGAAGTTGTCCAGCATGATCCGCATCGGCGGCGTTTCGCGAAGGGCGCGAAGCTCGGCGAGGGAACCGACCTCGATCTCGCAGACGGCGAGTCTCGCCGCGCCGAGTTTTTTCAGGACCGCCTCGATCCCGCCGGCCGCGGCGATGTGGTTGTCCTTGACGAGAATCATCGCGGCGAGATCCGCGCGGTGATTCCGCGCGCCCCCGTGCGCGACCGCTTCCTTTTCGAGGAATCGCAGCCCCGGCGTCGTCTTCCTCGTGTCGAGGATGACCGCGCCGGTGCCCGCGACCCTCGCCGCGAACGCGGCGGCGAGCGTGGCGACGCCGGAGAGATGCTGCAGGAAATTGAGGGCGGTCCGCTCCGCCGAGAGGATCGCCCGCACGCGCCCGTAGATGCGGGCGACCGCCGCCCCCGGCTCGACGCGCGAGCCGTCGGGCGCCGACGCCGAGTAGGCGCTCGCGGGATCGAGCGCGCGGAAGGCCTCGCGGGCCGCGTCATGCCCCGAAACGACCCCCGGCGCCTTCGCCCGGATGACGGCGTCCCCGATCCTTCCCGCGTCGACGAGGAGCTTCGTCGTCGCGTCCTTGCGGGCGGCGTCCTCCAGGAGGGCCGCCTTCACCGCTTCAACGACGCGCCGTTCGCGATCGTCCACCGCGTCTCCTTTCGCCCGCGATCATCCGCATTTCCTCGATCCGGTCCCGGATGCTCGCGGCCTTCTCGAAATGCATCGCCTCCGCCTCCCGCCACATCTCGGCCTCGAGCCGATCGAGGAGCGCGGGATCGTCCGCGCCCGCCGGCACGTATACCTCCGCGGCGTTCTCCGTTTCCCGGCGCCGCTTCGCGTCCGCGACCGAGGTCGAGAGCATCACCTCCTCGATCGATTTCACGATCGATCGCGGCGTGATGCCGTGGAGACGGTTGTACTCGATCTGCTTCTCGCGGCGCCGGCTCGTCTCGTCGATCGCCCGGGCCATCGAGCCCGTGACGACGTCGGCGTAAAAGATGACCGTGCCCCCGATGTTGCGCGCGGCGCGTCCCGCCGTCTGGATGAGCGACGTCCGCGAGCGGAGAAAACCCTCCTTGTCGGCGTCGAGAATCGCGACGAGCGAGACCTCGGGCAGATCGAGCCCCTCGCGCAGCAGGTTGATGCCGACGAGAACGTCGAACTCGCCGAAACGCAGATCGCGCAGGATCTCGACCCGCTCGAGCGCGTGGATATCGCTGTGAAGGTAGCGGATGCGGACGCCGAGCTCCGAGAGATATCCCGTGAGATCCTCGGACATGCGCTTCGTGAGCGTCGTGACGAGCACGCGCTCCCGGCGTTCGACGCGGCGCCGTATCTCGGCGAGAAGATCGTCGACCTGTCCCGCGACGGGGCGAATCTCGATCGCCGGATCGACGAGCCCCGTCGGCCGCACGACCTGCTCGACGACCTCTCCGCCGGAGCGCTCGAGCTCGAACCGGTCGGGAGTCGCCGACACGAAGATCGTCTGCTTCACGAGACGCTCGAACTCCGCGTACGTGAGCGGCCGGTTGTCGAGCGCGGAGGGCAGCCGGAAGCCGTGCTCGACGAGGGTGAGCTTGCGGCTGCGGTCCCCCGCGTGCATGCCGCGGATCTGCGGGACCGTCACGTGCGACTCGTCGATGACGACGAGAAAATCGCCGCGGAAGTAGTCGAGCAGCGTCGCGGGACGCTCGCCCGCCGCGCGCCCCGCGAAATGCCGCGAGTAGTTCTCGATGCCCGGGCAGTAGCCCATTTCGCGGATCAACTCGAGATCGTAACGGGTGCGGGTCTCGAGGCGCTTCGCCTCGAACTCCTTGCCCTGCGCGCGGAGCTCGACGAGCCGCTCTCCGAGCTCTTTCTCGATGAGCGCGGCCGCGGACTCGAGCCGGTCCCCGGCGACGACGAAATGGGACGACGGGAAGATCGT
>DHHN01000072.1:22115-24031 GCA_002403295.1 bacterium UBP1_UBA4771
AGGGTCATCGTCTCGAACTCCTCCGGGGAGCCGAGACCGTATATGCACGAGACGCTCGCCACGACGATGACGTCCCGCCGCGTCAGCAGCGAACCCGTCGCGTGCAGGCGGAGCCGGTCGATGTCCTCGTTGATCGAGGCGTCCTTCTCGATGTACGTGTCGGTCACCGGGAGGAACGCTTCCGGCTGGTAGTAGTCGTAATAGCTGATGAAGTACTCGACGGCGTTCCGCGGAAAGAGCGAACGCATCTCTCCGTAGAGCTGCGCGGCGAGCGTCTTGTTGTGGGATATGACGAGCGTCGGCTTCGCGCAGCGCTCGATGACGTTCGCGATCGTGAAGGTCTTGCCCGATCCGGTCACCCCGAGCAGCGTCTGATAGGCCCGGCCGGCGGAGACATTCGCGACGAGACGATCCACCGCCTCGGGCTGATCCCCGGTGAGCCGGTATCCGCATGTGAGCTCGAATGGGGGCATGGCGGTCCGCGGCGCCCTACTCCCGGCGGGCGCTCTTCGGAAGGTTCTCGCGCGTCACCGAGTAGTTCGTGATGACTTTCCCCTTCTTGCCGAGACTCGCGAGCCGGCCGCCGTTCAGCTCGAGAACGATGCCGCCCGCGTTGCCGATCTTTCTGAAACGGAACTCCTCCGTCGCCTGAAACGTCCGCGAACGCCCCGGCTGCAGGTTGAATGCGTACGCGGCGCTCTCGGGCTGCAGATCGACGATCGAGAGCGTCTCGAGCTCGATCCAGCAACTGTCCGTCGGGCTCGTGGTGACGGTGAGCTCCATCGGCTCGACCGACGGCGGCGTTTCCGCCGCCCTGCCGCGCGCCGGCTCGACCGGGGGCGCGGCCGGTATCGTCTCGCGCTTCTCGAGCAGCTCCTCCTTGAGGTCGACCCGGGCGGCCGGCTCCGCGCGGTCCGTGCTCCTGCCGGCGAACCTGACGACGAAGAAGACGGCGACCGCGGCGGCGATGACCGCGGGAACGACGAATTTCCGCAGCACGATCGGCGAGCGGATCTTCTCCTCGACGATCTCCGTCTCGATCTCCCAGTGATCCCCCTTCGTCCGGTGCGTCTGCCCCGTCTGAAGCTCGTACTTGCTGAGAACGTGCTGCACGTCGAGATCGAGCGCCGACGCATAGGTGCGCAGAAAGCTCTTCACGTAGACCTTCGCCGGCAGAGCCTCGAAGTTGTCCGTCTCGAGATACTGGAGCATCTGCTTCGGGATCTTCGTCTCCTGGCTCATGAACTCGAGCGTCTGCCCCGTCCGCTCGCGCGAGGCGAGCAGCATCTCCCCGACCGTTTCCTCGCTCCTGAGCGATCCCATGGGCTCGGCTCCCGCGGCGGAAGGGGCAGCGCCCGGCGGTCCCTCGCCGGCGCGCCCGTCGCCTCCCTCGCCTTCGCCGGGCGGATGGCCGGCGATTCCGGCCTCCCGGGGCGGCGTTTCGCGTTCGCCGGCATCGCCGGGGCCGCGCTCGAGCTCGGCCGCTATCTCGTCGGCGAGCCTCTCGGGGCCCATGTCGCTGAACTCGATCCGCTTCTGCGGCCGTTCGTCGTTCACCCGAGATCCTCCAGAATGCGCGCGATGCGCGCCCTTCGATCGGACATGTCGTCGTGGCGCCTGCGCTCCTCGGCGACGACCGCCGGCGGCGCCTTCTCGACGAAGCGCGCGTCCGCGAGACGCGAGGCGATCTTGTCGCGCTCGCGCGATATCTTCTCGAGCTCCCTCGAAATCCGGCTCTTCTCGACCTCGATGTCGACGAGGCCGGCGAGCGGCACGTAGATATCGGCGCCGGCGAGCCCCGCCGCCGCGCTCCCCGGCGGCTTCGGAAGCCCTTCGCCGATCACGAGATCCGCGGTCTTCGCCAGAAGCCGGATCGGCTCGCGGAACCGCTCGAGACGCCGGTCGAGCCCCCGTCC
>DHHN01000072.1:24164-30899 GCA_002403295.1 bacterium UBP1_UBA4771
GCGACGAAGGGCATCATCGGCCCGAGGAGCGAGAGCGACGCGCCGAGCACGCACCGCGCGGCGACGGCCGCCCCCCGCGCCCGCGCCCCCCCCTCCCGGAAAGCCGCCTTCGAGAGCTCGAGATACCAGTCACAGAACTCGTGCCAGAAGAAATCGTATACCGATCGCGCCGCCTCGTCAAACCGATACGCGTCGATCGCGGCCTCGAACTCGCGCGCCGCGCGCTCGAGCCTCCCGAGGATCCACCGCTCCTCCCAGCCGAGCGCGAGCGAGCCGCCGGGGGAGCGGCCGAAAAGCGCCGCGTGGAACGCGGCCGCGTCGGCCTCGCCCGCGCCGCTCGCCGCCGCCCCGGCGGCCGGCTCCGCGTCCGGCGCGTCGAGATCGATCGTCTGCCCGAGCACGAGGCGCGAGGCGTTCCAGATCTTGTTGGCGAAGTGCCGCCCGACGTCCACCTTCGACTCGTCGAAGAGCATGTCCTGCCCCGGCGGCGAGAGCATCATGAGGCTGAAGCGGAAGGCGTCGGCGCCGCAGCGGTCCATGATGTCGATCGGATCGGGGGAGTTGCCGAGCGATTTCGACATCTTGCGGCCCTTCGCGTCCCGCACGATGCCGGTGATGTAGACCGTCGAGAAGGGCCTCTCCCCCATGAACTCGAGGGAGGCCATGATCATGCGGGCGACCCAGAAAAAGATGATGTCGCCGCCGGTGACGAGCACGTTCGTCGGGTGGAACGTCTCGAGATCCTTCGTGCGCTCCGGCCAGCCCATCGGCGAGAAGGTCCACAGCCACGAGGAGAACCACGTGTCGAGAACGTCCTCGTCCTGAGCGAGCTTCGTGCCGCCGCACTTCGTGCACCGCGCGGGGGTCTCGACCGCGGCGATCGTCTCGTCGCAATCGGCGCAGTACCAGACGGGGATGCGGTGCCCCCACCACAGCTGCCGCGATATGCACCAGTCCCGTATGCCTTCCATCCACGAGAGGTAGCTGTTCCGCCAGCGCTCGGGCGTGAAAACGACGTCGCCGCGGCGGACGACGTCGACCGCCGGCTCCGCGAGCGGCTTCATCCGGAGGAACCACTGCCGCGAGATGTACGGTTCGATCGCCGTGCCGCAGCGGTCGTGATGGCCGATCGAGTGGCCGTAGTCCTCGACCTTCCTGAGGAGCCCTTCGGCCTCGAGAGCCGCGAGCACCTCGGCGCGCGCCCTTTTCCGGTCGAGGCCGGCGAAGCGCCCGGCGAGCTCGTTCATCCTGCCCTCGCGGTCGATGACGACGACGGGATCGAGCCCGTGGCGAAGGCCGATCGCGAAATCCGTCGCGTCGTGCGCGGGCGTGACCTTGAGGCAACCCGTGCCGAACTCGGGATCGACCGCCTCGTCGAGCACGATCGGAATCGTGCGTCCGGTGAGCGGCAGGACGAGAAGCCTGCCCGCGAGCGAGGCGGCGCGCGGATCGGCGGGGCTCATCGCGACCGCCACGTCGCCGAGCATCGTCTCGGGGCGCGTCGTGCCGACGACGACCTCTCCGCCGCCGTCCGCGAAGGGATAGGCGACGTCGTAGAGCTTCCCGCGGGTCTCGCGCATCTCGACCTCTTCGTCGCTCAGCGCGGTCTGGCAGGACGGGCACCAGTTGACGATGTAGCGATCGCGATAGATGAGGCCTTTGCGATGGAGACGGACGAACACCTCGCGCACGGCCCGCGACACGCCGGGATCGAGCGTGAACGTCTCGCGGGACCAGTCGAGCGAGGCGCCGAGCCGGTCGAGCTGCCGGACGATGTGGTCGTGGTACTTCTCTTTCCATTTCCAGCACTCTTCGAGAAATTTCTCGCGCCCGAGCGCGTCCTTCGAAACGCCCGTCTCGAGCAGCGCGCGCTCGACGACCTTCTGCGTGGCGATCCCCGCGTGGTCCATCCCCGCGAGCCAGAGAACGTTGCATCCCTTGAGCCGCTTCCACCTGCAGAGAACGTCCTGCACCGTCGTGCCGAGGGCGTGGCCGACGGTAAGCGAGCCGGTGATGTTCGGGGGCGGCAGCACGATCGTGAACGGGGGCGCATCCGAGCCGGCGTTCGCGACGAACGTGCCGGCCTCCCGCCAGGCCGCCGACCATTTCCTGTCGACGTCGTTCGGATTGAATACCTTTTCGAGCAACACCTCTCCTTTTGCTTTAACGGCGCGCGGAATCGCCATACGCTAACACATGGATACCGAACGGTCAACGCCTAGCCAGATCCGAGAATTCGCCGCGCGGGAGGCGCCGATTTCCCCATGACGCAGAGGCCGCATGCGCCGGGGCGCGCCCGGCGTCCCGCGTCAGGATCCCGAGGCGTATTATCCGGGATTGCCGGCCTATATCGCTTCGATCGTCGACGGCGGTTTCGGGGCGATGTTGTAGGTGACGCTCACGACGCCCGGCACCTCGCGCAAAATCCCCGCCGAGAGCCGCTCGAGGGTATCCCAGGGAAGCTTCGTCGGCGAGGCGGCCCGCGCGTCGACGCTGTCCCAGCAGCGGATCTCGATCTGGTGACCGTAGTCGCGTTTGCCATCCCGCATGCCCGTCACGCGGTCCTCGTGGAGTATCGCCATGTACTGGAAGACCGGCATGCCGCCGAGTATCCGCTCGACGACGGACGTGGCTTTCCGGACGAGCGCGACGCGCTCCGGGGTGACTTCACCGATCACGCGCGCCGCGAGCGCGGGGCCCGGAAAGGGAATGCGCGCGAAGAGCTCCTCGGGAAGCCCGAGGGCCCGTCCGACGACCCGCACGCCGTCCTTGCGGAGCCGGATGAGCGGCTCGACGATCTTGTAGCCGAACGCCTTCTCGGGGTCGATGCCGAGCTGCTCGAAGACGTTGTGCTGCCGCTTGATCCCCGCGACCGTCTCGTCGACGTCGGTGAGGATGGTGCCCTGCAGGAGGTGCTTCGCGCCGCTCTCCCGCACGATGCGGCCGAAGACCTTCTTGTAGAAGGTCTGGGTGATCGCTTCGCGTTTCTCCTCGGGATCGGCGAGGCCCCGCAGGGCCGCGAAGAATTCGTCCGCGGCGTCGACGATCCCGACCTCGACGCCGAGCTTCCGGAAGAGCGCGGCGACGCGCTCGGGCTCCCCCTCCCGCATGATGCCGTTCTGCACGAAGATCGTCCGGAGCCTCGAGCCGAGGGCGCGGTGGCCGAGCATCGTGACGACGGACGAGTCGACTCCTCCCGAGAGGGCGTTGATGGCGGCGCCGTCGCCGACGGCCGCCTTGACGGCGGCGACCTGCTCGTCGATGAACCGGGCGGGGTCGAGCTCCTTGACGGCGATCTCACGGATCATGCGGGGACCTCCTTGCGGCGTCGTTTGTCGGGAGCGGCGCGCGGACGAGGGCAACGGCCCGGCCGGCGGCAACCGCCTCCCGAGGGGCGTCATTGTAGCGGATGTCGGAGGGCGTGTGAATCTCAATCGCCCGCGCCAATGGCCCGCACCAATCGCCCGCGCCAATGGCCGCGCTAATCGCCCGCGCTGCGCACGCGCCGCAGCAGCGCGCCCCGGAAGCTCTCCCCGATCGGGATGTCCCGTTCGCCGACCGTGACGAAGTCGCGGTCGATCGTATCGATCTTGTCGAGCGCCACGACGTACGACTTGTGCACGCGGACGAAGCCGGGCGCGGGGAGGCTTTCGAGAAGCTCCTCCATGTTCATGCGCGAGAGGAGCTCCCCGGCGGCGGTGTGAAACACGACGTAATGGCCGTCCTTCTCGATCCAGAGGATCGAGCGGGGATCGAGGCGATGGATCTTGGCGCCGCTCTTCACGAAGAGTTCCCGGGGCGCGGCGCCGCCGCGCTCCGGGCGCGGAGCCTCGGCTCCGTCCCGCCTGCCGAGGACCTTCGCGACCGCCTTGAGGAAACGCTCGAAGGACACCGGTTTCAGGAGGTAATCGACCGCGTCCCGCTCGTAGCTTTCGGCCGCGTATTCCGAGTACGCCGTGCAGAACACCACGAGGGTGCGGCGGCGGTCGATGAGCCCGGCGAGCTCGAGCCCGTTGAGCTCAGGCATGCCGATGTCGAGAAAGGCGACGTCGGCGCCGTGGTTCGCGAGCCACGCCTGCGCGTCGACGGCGCTCCGGAACGCCGCCGCGGTCTCGAGCCCCGGCGTGCGTTCGATGTAGCCACGCAGCACCTCGACCGCCCCGGCCTCGTCGTCGACGACCACGCATCGCAGCATCCGGTCAACCCTCCAGATCGACGGCGAGATCGACGCGGTACTCCTCGTCCGTCTCGTGGACGGCGAGCTCGTGCCGGCGCGGATAGAGCAGCTCGAGGCGCCGCCGGACGTTCGGGAGACCCACGCCCGAGTGGCGCCGCACCGTCTCTCGCACGCCGCATTTCGAATTCTCGACCCGGAACCGCAGAAACTCCTCGTCCGCCCGGGCTGATACCCGCACCCAACCCCGCCCCTTGCCGTCGATCCCGTGCTTGACCGCGTTCTCGACGAACGGGAGGAGCAGAAGCGGGGCGATTTCACTCCCGTTGATCCGCCCCTCCCGGGCGATCGCGATGTCGACCTCGTCGTCCCGGGAGTATTTGAGGCGGCACACGTCGACGAAGTTCTCGATCGACTCGATCTCGCGGGCGAGGGGGATCCGGTCAACGTCGCACTCGTAGATCATGTAGCGCATGAGCTCGGAGAGCTTGACGATCGCCCGCCCCGCCTCGTCGTCGTCGTTTCGCTGCGTGATCGCGTAGATGTTGTTGAGGGAGTTGAAGAAGAAGTGCGGATTGATCTGTGAGCGCAGAAACGCCGCGTCGGCCCGCACCCTCTCGAGGACGATGTCGCGCCGCTTCTGGAACGTGAGGACCCAGTCGCGGCTCAAGCCGTAGAGGAGGCCGAGGCCGAGCGCGATCAGGTTGATCGGGACGACGGCGGCGCTTCGCGCCTCTCGCATCGGATACGCCACCATCTTGTCCGAGATCTCGTTCGGCCCCGTCGGAAGGTTGTAGACGTGGAGCAGGACGCGGTCGAGCGCGTACGCGGCGGCCGTCGCCGCGATCACCGTCAGGAGACTCGCGGCCGCGAACGCCGTGATCCTCTTTTTCCCGAGGAAACGGCCGACGTAGGCGAAACTCACGGCGCCGAATATCGCGAAGGCGGCGCACGCGCGCACGATCGCGGCCCAGTAGACGCTCCCGTCGATGTTGTTGAACTCCCCCATGAAGACGGGGCGGTTCGACCGGTACACCGAGGCGATACACGCGCCGGCGAACAGGAGCGCGATAACCCCTTTTTCGATATGCCGTTTCATACGGAGTCCCTTTCAGAGCGGGCCGTCCCCCCTCGGCGTCCCTGATTGTTAAACGCGATTGCCGCCGTTTCGTTTCAATCGGTCGCGGCGCCGCCACGAACGGCGCGCTTTCGGGCACGAACGCCCGCTCCCCGTCCGCAAAACCGGTTCGCGCCCGATTGCGCCGGTTTCATGCCGCCGGTCGGAGATTTCGCGGCTTTATCCGCCGGGCGAGGGCCGCCGCGCGTAATCGTTCATATGGCGCAACGAAAGGAGGACCCGAAATGAGAACGCTCTCGACGTTGATCGCCGCGGCCTGCATGATCGCCGCCCTGCAGGCCCCGGCCCGGGCGCAGCGCTCCGAGCGGGAACGGCAGGCGCGCGAGGAGCGCGAGAAGGCCCGGCAGGAGCGAGAAGAGTCGAGGAACCATCTCGAGAGGGAACGCGAGGAATTGAAAAAGCAGCTCGAGCGGGAGCGAGGGGCCGCGCGGGACACGTTCCATGAGATCCGCATCCGCAACTCGGGCAAGAAATCGAAGGACATCCTCATCCTGAAATACGGAAAGGACGACCACGATCTCATCTCGGTGATCGACAACGGCAAGCTCATCCCCAAGGAGGACTTCCCCAAGTACGGCGTCCGTCTCAGGGAAGCCCTCGGGGCGCGGGAAATCGACGAGCTGCGGCCCCACCTCCAGGAGCTCCAGGAGATCATCGAGTCGAGGCGCCGCACGAACGAGGAGAAGATCGAGGCGCTCAGGCAGGTCATCGAGGAGCTGAAGGACAGGGAATCCGAAACGGCCGCCTTCGCCCGGGATCTCTACATCGCACGTCTCGGCGCGCTCGACGCGAAGCGCTTCGCCTTCGACCCGCCGATCGTCCTCGGCCTCGACGGAAAAGACCGCATGACGATCAGGATCCGCGAGGACGGTTGCTACATGAACGGCAAGAAGCTCCCCGCGGACGTGTGCGAGAGGCTCCTCGAAATCCGGGAGGAGTTCCGGCGCCTCCCGCGCGAGGGGGATGAATCGGAGGGAATCGAAGCGAAAGACCGCTGAGCCCTAGAGAATCCGGTACGAGGCCCGTATCGGAACGGCCGCCCGGAGCATCGCCCAGACGGGGGAGTACTTCTCCTCCGCGAGGGCGATCGCCTTTTCCACCATTGCCGGATCGAGATCCTTTCCCGAAACGAGGAACTCGAGGGCGATCTCCTTGAACGTCGTCGGGTGATCCTCGCGGCGCTCTCCGCCCGCCCGGACCTCGAGGGAAGTCACCTGCTGATTCATTTTCTGCAGGAGCGATATCGCCACCTGCCCGCAGCAGGCGGCGAGGCTCATGAGCAGCATCTCGCCCGGACGGTACCCGGCGCCGTCGCCGAGGGGCGGCGAGTAGTCGACGTCGATGACCTGACCAGACCCCGCCCGCGCGAAGAAATGCAGCTTGCTCTCGAGCGCGGCCTCCGCCTCGTATCTCTCTCCCATAC
>DHHN01000072.1:30943-36148 GCA_002403295.1 bacterium UBP1_UBA4771
CTCCCCATGAACGTGATGCTCGTCGGACTGCCGTTTTCGTCGAAACCGTTCGGCAGCACGACGCAGGGGTGGCCGGTGAGATTCGTGAGGAGCAGGTTCGTCCCGCCGAAGGACGGCGATACCCACACGTCGACGTCGAGCCTCGCCATTTCGTCGACGATCAATCGGCGGAGGCGGTTCGCCTGGATGTATTCGACGGCGGGGATGAAGCGCGATGAGCGGAACACGTTCGGCCATGCGTTGCGAACCTGGCGGACCATGAGATCGTCCCGCCCCGAGCGCGTGAGCTCGTCGAACGCGGCCGCCGCCTCGGCGCTCAGGATGAACGATATCGAATGAACGGGATAATCGGGAAGCTCGATCGGAACGAGATCCGCGCCGAGGGAGCGGAGCGTCTCGAGAGAGGCGAGATCGTTCCCCCTCCCCTCGTATTCCCCGTCGAAGGCGGATTTCAGATAGCCGACTCGGAGCTTCTTGAAATCGGCCTTCGACGCGTAGTCGAAGTGAACGTCGAGGACCGTGCGGTCGAGGCCGTCGGGGCCGCGGATCGCCTCGAACACGATCGCGCAGTCCTCGACCGTGCGGCAGATGGGCCCGATCTTGTCCATCGACCAGCTGAGCGCCATGGCGCCCGCGCGGCTCACGCGGCCGTACGTCGGGCGGAGCCCCGTCGCGCCGCAGCGCGTCGAGGGGGAGACGATCGACCCCCACGTCTCCGTGCCGACCCCGAAGGCGACGAGCCCGGCCGCGGTCGCCGCGGCCGAGCCGGCCGAGGAGCCGCTCGAGCCCTGCTCGAGGTTCCACGGGTTGCGGGTCGTTCCGCCGAACCAGACATCCCCCCATGCGAGGGCCCCGAGCGTGAGCTTTGCGACGAGCACCGCTCCCGCTTCGTCGAGCTTGCGAATCACCGAGGCGTCCTCGTCGAATACCTGATCCGCGTAGGGCATGGCGCCCCAGGTCGTCGGATACCCCTTCACGGCGAGGAGGTCCTTCGCCCCGTAGGGGATCCCGTGGAGGAGGCCGCGGTATCTTCCCCGTGCGATCTCCTCGTCGGCCCGCCGCGCGGCCTCGAGAGCGCGCGCCTCGGTGAGGGTGACGACGCACTCGAGTTTCGGGCCGAACCGCTTGAGCCGGTCGAGATACATCTTCGTGAGCTCGGTCGAGGTGACCTTCCGGGTTCTCACGAGCTCGGCGAGGTCCCGCACCGGCAGAAAAGCGAGATCCTCGAGATCGCGCGGCCGATCGAGCCTGCGCGCCGGGCTCGGCGTGAACCTGCTTCGCCCCGTCGGAAGCGTGAAGCCGGCGGGAAGGGGATCGAACGCGATCGAAGGCGCGACGGCGTTCTCGAGCCGGATCCCCCGCAGAGCGATATAGCTCTCCAGATTTTCGACGAGATCCCCGAGCATCGAGTCGCGCTCGGCATCGGTGAACTCGAGCCCGATGATCCGCTCGGCCGCGGCGATATCCCGCGCCGCGACCTTCGGCTTCGACGCGGAGGCCGTATCCGCGGGGGCCGCGCCGGCGGGGGCCGACGCGGCGGCCGCAGCGATCGCCGCCAGCGCGAGCGTCCAGATCCTCACATCGGCTCCTTTCGACGTCCGGTTTCGCCGGACATTCCGTTTGCCGCCGGACGGGGCGCGCTCACCGCAGGTTCGACGGCGTCTGCGGGGTGCTCAGCAGCCCGCCGAAGAGCCGCCAGCGCTCCTCGGGCGCCGCCGCCCGGCTCTCTATGTATTCCTTCACGAGGTCGTATCCGACGCTGTAGTTGATGACGTAGCTGCGGAACTCGTCCATGAACGCGACGAGCTTCTTCGCGCGCTCGAGCGAAATGAGGGCGCGCTCCGAGAGCCACACCGCCGCATCCTCCGCCGTCATCGCGCCGTCGAGATACCGGCGCGCGGCCTCGTTTTCGGCGCGCCGGAGCTTCCGCTGGAGCTCCCGGATCTCATAGTAGCGCTCCGCCTCCGAGGGGTCGAGGCCGGCGAGCGGAAAGAGCGCGTCGCGCTCGAAGGCGATCCGTTCGGGGCGCGGAAACGCAAGCTCGACCCCGTAGTTCGCCGTGCCCTCGGAGATGGGGGATTGCGGGCAGTGGAGCGGCCCGACGCAGAACTCGATCCAGCCTCTCCCCTCGAGGAGATGGGTCTCGAGGAGGACGTTGTAGACGTGGTGGCCGGGGTATCCCTCGTGGCAGGCGAGACCGACGGGCGAATCTATGTACGTGGGAAGATCGGTGTTGATCTCGATGAGGCTCCGGCGGCCTCCCTGGTACCAGTTGTACGCCCCCCACGACGTGCCGGTGACGTACGAGACGGTGAACGATTCGTCGTCGGGCAGTTCGAGACGCTCCTTCGTCCGCCTGCGCGCCTCCGCGATCGCGGCCGCGAAGACGGTATCGAGCCTCTCCCGCGGAATGATGAAGCGCTTCCTGAACCGCTCGACGCGATCGAGGAGCGTCCCCTCGCCGGGAGGCACGATCGCTTCGAGACGGGCGATCGTCTCGAGACCCTCCGTCTCGTCGTACGGCGGCGCCTCGGCGTCGTAGATGGCCCGCGACTCCTCGTCGAATGACATCCGCGCGCCACGGAGCATGCGGGCGCGGGCGCCGAGCGACTCGAGGTGCTTCTCGAGGAATCGCTTCCGCAGCCGTTCGATCTCCTCGCCGCGGGAGACGTCGATCGCGGCGAGCGCCGCCAGAACGCCCGCGGCCTCGCGTTCGATCGCCTCGAGGGGCGCCCTCGCGCGCTTCGCCTGTTCCCGCCACTCGGCCGGACCGAAGTATGCGTCGATGTAGGACGGCTCGTGCTCCCCCACGGCAAGCGCGAGCTTCACGTACGACTCGGCGATTCCGTTCATCATGGACGATGCCTCGCGCGGCGGCTGCGCCGGATCGCGCGGACCCAATCCGGCGGCCGCCATCGAATGAAATGAAACCATCGCCGCCGCGAAAACCGCCGCGGCGGCGCCGAACGTTCGAGAACGGAGCTTCATGGCGATATCTCCCTTCGTGCGTGAAGCGGCGGCTAGGCGGGGAGCTCGAGCAGAACCTCGAGGAGGCGCTTGAGTCCCGACTCGTCGCCGCCGTCGAACCGCCTCGCGACGGGGCTGTCCACGTCGAGGACGCCGACGAGCTCGCCGCGCCGGATGATCGGAACGACGATCTCCGCGTTGGAAGCGGCGTCGCAGGCGATGTGCTCGGGACACGCGTGCACGTCCCCGGCGACCACGGTCGCGCGCTCGCGCGCCGCCCTTCCGACGAGCCCGGAATCGATCGATATGCGCGAGCGCGCCGGGAGCCCCTGGAACGGCCCGAGCACGAGATCGCGGCCCTTGAGAAGGTAGAATCCGACCCAGTTGATATCCGGCAGGCCGTGATAGATCAGGGCGACGGTATTCGCGGCACGGGCCGTGAAATCGGTCTCTCCGGCGAGGCGAAGCCGGAGACGCTCGACGAGATCCGCGTATGCCCGCGCCTTCTCCATATTCCCTCTCTCCCCGCGGGCACGGCCGCGTTCCCGCCGCGCGTTCCACCGTCGAATCTTCGCCGCCCGCCGCGCTCCGGGGAACGTACCACGGGCGCGGGAACGGCAACAAGCCCATTATCGCTCGAGGAGCAGGAGGCTCAGCGCCATGACCGCCATGCCGGCCATGAGGCCGTAGATGCTGTCGTGGCCCCTGCCGTAGGCGCGGCTCGTCGGGAGAAGCTCGTCGAGGCTGATGTACACCATGACGCCCGCGACGCCGCCGAAGAGGACGCCCATCACCTGCGGAGGGATCGCTCCGCCCTCGCCGCCCGCGAGAAACCGCAGCAGCACGTACGCGATCGCGGCGCCCGCCGGCTCGGCGAGACCGCTCAGGAAGGAATAGGCGAACGCCTTCCTGCGGTTCCCCGTCGCGTAGAAGATCGGCACGGATACGCTTATCCCCTCGGGGATGTTGTGCAGGGCGACCGCCGCCGCGATCGCGACGCCGAGCGCCGGATCGTGCAACGCGGCGAGAAACGTCGCGAGCCCCTCCGGAAAATTGTGAATGGCGATCGCGAGCGCGGTGAACATCCCCATGCGCATGAGCTTGTGGCGATCGCGGCCGTGGTCGTGAACGCCCGGCGCTCCGGCGCCCGGCTCGGCTCTTCCCCCGAAGTCCGGCGTCGGCGCCAGGCGGTCGTGCAGCGGCGCCGTCTCCTCCTCCGAATGGGTCTCGTGCGGGTTCTCGGCCGCCGGTATGAGCCTGTCGATGAGGCCCATCGCGAACATGCCGCCGAAGAACGACGCCGCGTTGACCCAGTGCGCCCGGTGCGGACCGTAGATCGCGGCGAGCGACGCGCCCCCCTTGACGAGGATCTCGACGAACGACACGTACAGCATCACGCCGGCCGAGAAGCCGGTCGCGACCGAGAGAAAGCGATAGTTCGTCCGCTTCGCCGTGAACGCGATGACGCTCCCGACGCCGGTCGCCATGCCGGCGAAGAGGGTCAACCCGAACGCCCTCAGGACATCATTCATCGCATCGCCGCCTCGCACGCTCCGCCGGATGCGCGTCCCCGCGCTCCCGGCCCGCACGCGCGCCCCCGCCGGAATCGACGTCCCCGTCGCGAGTCGCGGCGCGGCGCTCGGGCATTCCGGCGCGGGACCGCGCCGCGGCCATGCCCGCCCCCACGGCGACGGCGTTCACCGGCAGTTGAAACGCCCACAGAGCGGCTATATTGCCGAACGACGTGAGATATCCCTGCGAGAAGAAGTGCATCGGCACGAACGCGAGCGCGGCCCACGCGGGCGCGAGCCCCCAGACCCGGAACCCGTCCCCCGCCCCGCGGAGGCGAAACGCCCTCGGCGCGATCCCGCTCGACACGACGAGCCATGCGGCGAAGAACGCAACGCTCAGCGCGGCGGCGACGGGCGCCTGCACCATGATCTGATTCGCGGACTTGACGAACCGATGGATCGCGAAGCCGGCGAGGATCGCCGCGAGGTTCGCGAAGCCGAGCACGGCCGAATGAAGCGCTATCCTCACGTCCCCCCTTTCGTTCACCGAAACGCGAAATAGACGAAGGCCGCGGCCCCGGCGGGAAGAAGATAATAGGCGAAGCGGTGCAAGGCGCCTCTCGTGAGGATGCCGATGAGAAGCCTGAGCGCGAGCCACCCCACGAGAAATGCGGTCGCCGCGCCGACGACGAGCGGCAGGAGCGCGTGCGCCGACGTCGCCGGCGGC
>DHHN01000072.1:36219-43206 GCA_002403295.1 bacterium UBP1_UBA4771
CCGGGAAGGATCGCGACCGCCTGCGCGGCGCCGATGACGAGCGCCGTCCGCCACGAGAGCGTCCGGGAGACGACGCGGCCACGCCCGAGCAGGAGATACGCTCCCGTCGCGACGAGAAACGACGACGCCAGAGCGGGGGCGTCGAACGCACCGGTGATCTGCTCGCGAAGCAGCACGCCCACGAGCGCCGCGGGGATCGTGCCGGCGAGGATATACCCTATGTAGCGCACCTCTCCGCGGTGCGCCTCGTAGCCCTTCCGCCCCGAACCGAGGACCGCGAGCATCGCATCGAGAAGCGCCCGGAGCTTCTTGCGGTAGAACACGACGATCGCGCCGAGCGTGCCGATGTGAACCGCCACCTCGAAGAGAACGCTCCCCGCCGAAGCGTCTCCGCGCCCGCCGACGAGCGCCTCGAATATCACGAGGTGCCCCGAGGAGCTCACGGGGAAAAACTCGGTGAGCCCCTGCACCACGGCGAGCAGCATGACGATCCAGATGCTCATGGTCACGGTCGCATCCTCGCGAAGTAGAACGCCACGCAGCCGAAAAACATTCCGAGCTTGAGCAGCGAGCCCACGAGATCGAGCCGGCGCCCCCGCAGAATGATCCACACCGAGGCGGCGAGCATCGGAACGACCGAGACGAGCATGATGAGCGCGTACGTCAGGCTGTAGATTCCGAGATATGCCGGCAGCGGGAACGCGACGCAGAGCGCGATGAACACGACGATCGCCGCCGTGAGCGCCGCCCGCCTCCCCGAAACGATGGGAAAGGTCCGCGCGCCGGCCGCCCGGTCTCCCTCGATATCGTCCGTGTCCTTCACGATTTCGCGCCCGACGATGAAGACGAACGTGAATGCCGCCGGTATGGCGCCCATCGCCGCGTCGCCGCCCGCGCTCGCGCCGAGAAGAAATCCCGAGGCGCCGACCGCCGCGACGGCGGCGTTCCCGAGAAGGTACATCCTCTTGAACCGGGCCGAGTAGAAATGGAGGAGTATCACCCACGCGAATATCCAGATTCGCGCGGTCTCCGCGAGAAACACGGCGATAAAAAGCGCCGCCGCGACGAAGAACACGTACTCGACCGCGGCGGCGCGCAGGCTCGCCGCGCCGGCGGGGATCGGCCGCTTCGGCCGGTTCACGCGGTCGATCTCCACGTCGTAGATGTCGTTGATGACGTTTCCCGCGGCCGCGGCGAAGGCGGTCGCGGCGAGCACGAGCCACGGCCAATCCCGCGCGCCCGTCATCGCGAAGCCGACCGCGACGGATAAAACCGCGGCCGCCACGTTGTGCGGACGCATGAGCGCGATCGTGCCGCGAATTCGGCGCATCGAAAATCCCGTTCCCTAGGGATCGAGCACGAGCTCGAGCCGGGCGAAGCCGTTCGCGGAGTCGAGATCCGCCGGACCGCCGCCGAGGAGTCGCACGCCGCCGCTCGCCGCCACGCGGGAGCCCCTCCCGAGATCGTACGAGCAGGAGGCCGCGATCCACGTCTCGCGAAGCGCGTCGCCGCTCGGGAACGGCGGGTCGCTTTCACGTCCCGGATGCCAGGACCGCAGGTCGTTCCCCTCGCCGCGGCGGATGAACGACGCGTCGAGGCGCATATCGAGCCGCTCGCTCGCGCCGCAGGAAGCCGCCAGATCCCATCGGTCGGCGTCGGGGCCGAGAGCGGATCCGATGATGGCGTTCCAGGGATACGTCCCGTCGCCCGCGACGTAGTCGGTGTTGGCGGTCCCGAAGCTCCGCATGTAGCCGTGCTCATACGTATAGATGTCGACGTACGTGTACCGCGCGGACAGCCCGTACTCCCTGCCCCCCATGACCCGCTGCGCGTCGACGCCGATCGTGAAGGCGATCCTGTCGGGTCCGCTGCCGTCGCCGCGCTCGTACTGGATGTCGTCCACGAGCAGCTCGGCCGAGAGGACCGCGCCGCGCGCGAGCGGCGCCTTGACGTCGAACGAGTAGAGGACGTTGTCGCTGTTCGTGCGCTCGTTCGCCTGCGTCGCGTAGAAGATGCCGAGCGGCAGCGAATACGTCCATTCGGGATGCGTGCCTCCGTAGAGGACCGTCTCCGAGACGCCGACGAACACGCCTCGCGGGAGGGCCGCCGTGAGACGATGTCCGGCGAGATATCGAGAATGGTACGACAGGCCGCGATCCCGGCCGAGAGCCGCGTGGAACGCGCTCAGCGCGAACCGGCCGAGCGCGACGCGCCCCCCGAAATGATCGAGCGATCCCGCGGTCCGCGAGAGGAGGAGGCCTTCCCCGTCGTCCCCGCCCCAGTGCAGATACTCCCTGCCGAAGCGGAGCTCCCACCACGAGCCGTTCGCGGCGGCGAGAGCGCGCTCGAACTCGCCGGTAAACCCGCGAAAGCTCCTCGTCCGCGGTCCCGGCCTTCCGCCGTCGGCGTTGTTCCCCCACTCGGGCGCCATGGCGAGGCGGCAACTCGTCTCCATGGTGATCCCGCGCCCGAAATCGGCGAGCATGGCGACCTCTCCGAGGCCGTTCGCCTCGCCCCGCTCGCGATCGACCCGCTTGAGGATCGCTCCGCCGGCGGCCGCGTCGATCGCCGCGAACCGCTCGCCGTCCCGGATCGTGAGCGCGGGCCGGTCGTCCCGGTCTTCGGGACGCCCGCCCTTCCCGGCGAACTCCCGCTCGAGACGCTCGAGAAGAAACCGCTGCCGCGAGCCGAGCTCGACCCGGCCGTCCGCGAGGCCGCGCGAGATCTCGCGCACGTACGCCTCCATCCGGTCCCGCGTGCAGGGGAGCGTCGGCTCGAGCGCGACGAGCCCCCGAAGCTCGAAGGAGCGAAGCGCCTCGTAGGCCCAATGGTCGGGGGGGATCGTTTCGGCGCCCGCGTTCGCGGCGCAGACGAGCAGCGCGCACGCGGCCAGGATGGGAATCGATCGCTTCATCGCCCCGCCGGCGCTCATTCGTCGACCCGCGTGAACTCCGCGGCGCCGCCCTGCTTCTTGAGCGCCGCGAGCTGGTAGTATTCGCGCGCCTTCCGTTTGTCGTTCTGCTTCTCGTAGATGACGCCGAGGCTGAAATAGACCTTGTGATCGTTCGGGTTGATCTCGGTGACGCGCTTGTAGTACTCGAGCGCGCGCTGCGGCTGCTCGAGTCTGTTGAAGCACTCCCCGATGTAATAGAGGATCGTCGTGTTCCCCGGATTGAGGCGCGAAGCCTGCTGGAGCGACTTGAGCGCCTTGCTGTAGACGCCCTTGCGGTAATAGAGAAACCCGAGGTAGAAGAGCGCGTTCACGTTGTCGTGCTCGATCTTGAGGATCCTCTTGAACTCCTCCTCGGCGTCGTCGTATCGCCCCTCGTTCACGAGGGCCACGCCGAGATTGTAATGCCCCTCGACGCTCGCCGAATCCAGTTCGAGCCCGATGCGGAACTCCTTGATCGCCTGCTCCCGGTCCCCCTCCTCGCCGTAGAGCGCCCCGAGGTTGAAGTGCGCCTCGGCGCTCTTCGGGTTGTGCTGGACCGCCTTGCGGAATTGGAGCAGGGCTGCGCCGCGTTTTCCCTGCAGGTCGAGGATGTAGCCGAGGTTCGTGTAGGATTTCGAGTGCGACGGGTCGATCTCGATGGCCTTGCGGTACTGCTCCTCCGCGTCCTCGTACTGGTGCAGCTTCGTGTAGGCGACGCCGAGCCGGTACCGGCACTCGGGATTGTCCGATTCGAGCGCGATCGCCTTGCCGTGCAGCATGACGGCCTCCTCGAGGCGCCCTTGCATTTCGAGCAAATGTCCCATGCGGTAGAGCGACAGCGCCCGGCGCGGATTCGCCGCGTGGAGCTTCCGGTAGCCCTCGAGCGCGAGATCGTAGCTCCCGACCTCCTCGAGGAGCTCGCACGCGCCCGCGAGAAGACGATCGTCGAGCGCCTCGTTCTCGAGAAGGTCCATGAGCACCTTCTCCCCTTTTCTCGGATTCCCGCCCTTGAGCAGATGCTCGGCGAGCTCGAGCGTTTCCTCCTGAGATGCGACCCCCGTCTCGAACCGGTGCGCGAGACGCGTCGCGTTCCTGCTCTCCACCTCCTCCTCCCCGCGAGCGAGCTCGAACAATCTATCCCAGCGAAGCACGCATCACCTCCGCGATGACCGACCAGGCACGAAGCATCCGGATTGGAGGCTACGCCGCAACATATGGGATTGTCAAGGCATTATAAGCGCAACCGGTGGTGGTTTGGACGCGCGGCGGGCGCGGGGGAGGCGGACGGAGATGCGCCGGGAACGCGCGGGGTTACCGGCGATAACGCAGGTATCCCGGATGGTGGTACTGCTGGAACTGGAGCCGCACCGCGAAGTTCTCGCTCGGCCGGTACGTGAGATCGACGTTCGGCAGAAATATCTCGGGCTCGCTGTACTCGCCCGCGTCGCGCATCACGGTGCCGACGCCGACGTCCCAGCGCAGCGTGAGGTTGCGCGAGAGCTGGAGCCCGAAATGCCCCATGTAGTATCCCATCCCGAACGAACCGAAATCGCCGCCCCCCGAGAAATAGGAAAACCCGACGGAGCTCTGGAAACTGAGTCCGGGTACGCTGAGAAAATTCCCCGAACCCTGCACGTTCAAATAATCGTTGAAGACGCTCGGACGCTCCGGCGGGAAATCCCCCTGGGCGAAACAGGGCGCCGGCGCGAGCGCAAGCGCCAACGCGACGACGATCGCTCTCTTCATGCTTCCTCCTCCCCCTTCTTTACGCGTTCCGCGACGCGAGCAGCTCGCGGACCTTTTCCTTCAGGGGCATCAGATCCACGGACTTCACGATGTACGCGTCCGCCGCCCACGTCTGAAAATTGTCCTTGTAGACCGAGTACGCGGAGTTGAGAATGACGGGGACGTTTTTGCGTTTCTTCACGATCTGCATGAGCGCGTCGATGCCGCTCTCGTCGCCGAGCTTGATGTCGAGGATGACGAGGTCGGGCGTTTCCCGCTCGAACGAATCGAGCGCCTCTCCGACGGTCGCCGCCGAAACCGTTTCGTAGCCTTCTCCGCCCAACTCGGCGCCGTAGAGCTTCCGGACGTTCACCTCGTCGTCGACGATGAGGATCTTGGCCATTCCCGTTCCGCCTTGCAAAAAGAAACTACCGGAACCAGCGATACGTTCCGGTAGTAATCTTCACTTACGCGGCCTTCCGGGTCAAGCGTTTTCCGCCCCGCTACTCCACCTCGATCTCGAGCATCACGTTGAGCTGGATCTCCTTGTTCGCGTCTTCCTTGGACAGACGGATCGGAATCCGGATCGTCTTCTCCTCGACGCGCTCCGCGCGCCGGGCGGTCGCGGGCTCGGCGCGGGGTTTCGGCGCGGCTCTCTCCGGTNNCCTCCACGCGGGGCTTCGCCGCTTCCGGCGGCCGCTTCAGCCCCTGAAGCGGATCGGCGTTCACGATCTCGCCTTCCGCGGGCGGTTTCTCCGCCGCTTTCCCCTTCGCGCCGTTCTCCTCTCCCGACAGTTCGACGACGTGGCCGTACTCCTCGTAGCCGCCCCGCGTCGCGCCGAGATCGACGCTCCCGGCGCCCGGACTCTTCTCCGCGAGAGCGTTCTCGACCAAATCGGAGACGGATGCTTGCTCGTTTCCCGGTTTTTCGGCCTCGTACCGGTAATCGTTTCCGTCCGCATCCGAGCTTTGCGGGCGCTTGCCCTTCGCGACGACCTCCACGGCGAGCCGCCCTTCGCGGTCGACGTCGCGCACCTCGCGCGGCCTGTCGGGATCGCGCACGGTGTTCTGCATCGATTTGAGCACGAGTTTCGCGATCCCCTCGAAGGTCTCGTACACGCCGTTTCCCTTGTTCGCGATAGCCTCGAAGCTCGGAACCGAGAGGGTATTGAGCTCTCGTTCGGCCGCCGCGCGATCGATGGCGTTCGGCATGTCGCGCTTGTTGATCTGGAGCACCCAGGGGATCTCGCGCAGCGTCATGCCGAGGTCGTTCAGGTTGTCCTCGAGGTTCTGCAGGCTCTCCTTGTTGTCCTGCATGCGGTCGCTCGCCGAATCGGCGACGAAGACGACGGCATCCACGCCCTTGAGCACCAGCTTGCGAGTGGCGTTGTAATACACCTGCCCCGGCACCGTGTAGAGCAGGAACCGCACCTTCATTCCGTTGATCTCGCCGATGTCGATCGGCAGGAAGTCGAAAAAGAGGGTCCGGTCGGTCCGCGTCTTCATCGAGACCATCTTGCCCTTGTTCTCGCGCGGCAGCTTCGCGTATATGAACTCGAGGTTCGTCGTCTTGCCGCCGAGACCCGGGCCGTAATAGACGATCTTCGCGTTGATTTCCTGCCCCGCGTAGTTGAATACTGGCATGACGCTCCCCTTCGTGTGTCCGTTTTGTATCCGCCGGGGCGAGACCGCCGCTCACATGGTGCGCAAGGCAAGGAAGCGAATCTTGAGCCGGCTTCGGTTCACTTGAGCGAGGGTGTTCGTCTCGTGCGTTCGATGTAATCTCGCCCCGGCATGGGCGGAAGAGGGCAAGGCTCATGCCACCGTCATCGTTTCTTTACACTTTTTTAACGAGTTATGAAACAGCAGGTTGCGCGTGGAGCGCGAGGCGCCGTCCCGGCATGAAAAGGCCCCCTCCCATAAAATGAGAGGAGGCCCTCGAAACTTGCGAAAACGCGCGACCGCTCGAATCGCCGCGGGGACTACGGCTCGAGCGGCGGATTGAGCGCGGCCGCCGCGGGGCTCACGCATTTCGCGCCGCGGCAATCGAGGACCACCGTCGTGATCTGCCCTTCGCTGACTCTGAAATTCCCCGTCCAGCAATAGCTCGTGTCCGCGACGACGATGTTGCCGCGAACGAAGAGCGTGTGCCCTCCCGCCGGAACGTCGATGATGTTCGGCTGTTCGCTCGTATAGGAGCCCATGTAGCCGCCGTCTATCCAGACCCACGCGGAAAACGTGAGGCAGTTCGCGAACCTGAGATCGAGCCCCGTTTCCTGAACGGACGTCGCCTTTTCCGAACAGCCGATGAGGAGTGAGACGAAGAGAAC
>DHHN01000072.1:43303-46757 GCA_002403295.1 bacterium UBP1_UBA4771
CTAGGCGGTTCGAATCCTCTTCCCGCACCAGGGGCAGTAGGAGAACCGGACGCTCACGATCTTCCCGCACGCGCATGCGGTCTCCGGCTCGCCGGGCGGCGTCCGCCGCGCGCCGAACGAATCGCACACGAGGGGTTTGAGGCAATCGTAGAGCTCCCGCCCCTTCGCGAGCATGAATTCGTGCCGGCGGTCGTTCGTATCCACGACGACGCGGGGGTGGATATCGCCCGTCTGGATCTCGAGGCCGACGATGGCGGCGAGCTCGATCGAGAGGCTCTTGATCCCGAACGATGCGTCGAACGGAAAGACCTGAAAGAGGAGCCGCCGGTCGGTGAGCTCGAGCATCCCGCGCGCCGCTATCGGCTTCGAGACGTAATAGATGGCTTTTTGCATGAAAAGGGTGGTTTCATTCGAAATGTGCAATGAAAATCCTCCTCGGGAAGATCCCCGGCGGGGCAATGCCAGAACCGTGCCATTCATGGCGCTTGACAGCCCCGCCGCCGGTCCGTATCCTCGGCCAAACGTGGGACGCATCGGCACAAGCATTTACTCGATGACGGCGGCGCTGGCGAACGCCCTTCCGGCGGGTGTTCTCGACGCGGCCGCGGGCTCTTTCACCTTCATCCACTACGCTCTCTCGCCCGCCAAGCGCCGCAACGTGCGCGAGAACCTCGCCGGCGCGGGCGCCGATTTCGGGCGCGGCGCCGTCTACGGCGTCTTCCGGATTCACACGACCAACGTCATCGAAATGATCGCTTCGAGCCGCTGGAAAACGCACGGGCTCGCCGATCGTTTCGATTTCGAGGGCAGGGAAGCCCTCGACGCCGCGCTCGCCGAGGGCAACGGGGTCATTCTCGTGACCCAGCACACGGGCGGCTGGGAAACGGGCGCCGTCTATCTCCAATCCATCGGCTACCGCCTGCACGTCGTGGCGGGCGTGCAGCTCTCGCGCCTCCTTACCGACGCGGTCAAAAAGGCCAAGGAGAAGCTCGGCATCGAAGTCATCAATCCCGAGGACTCGTCGAGAAGGCTGCTGAAGGCCCTCGCGTCGGGCGGCATTCTCGCGCTTCTCGTCGACGGCGATGTTTACACGGGGGGAACGGAGATAGTATTCTTCGGAAAAACGGTCCGCCTCCCCGAGGGCCCCGTGCGGCTCGCGCGCGCGTCGCGCGCGCCCATCGTCGCCGGGTACTGCCGCCGCGCGGGCCCGCGCCGATACCGCATCCATCTGGAGCGTCTCCTCGGCGGCGACGAAGCGGCGGCCATGCCCGAGCACGAGGCGCTCGCGCTCGTGTACGGCGCGGTCGAGCGTTTCATACGGGAAAACGCGGACCAGTGGATCATGTTCCGGCGATTCTGGGGCGGCGCGAAATGAAGATCGGCATCGTAACGCAGTCGTTTTATCCGCGCCCGGGCGGCGTCACCGAGGTCGTGCACCACACGGCGCGGGAGCTGCGCCGGCTCGGACACGAGGTGAAGATCGTCACGACGCACTACGACGGCCCCGAGCCGCACGATCAGGGCGTCATCCGGATCGGACACAACGTCCTCGTGCCGATGAACGGCGCCTGGGTCAACATGACGATCGGCCGCGGCCTCGCCTCGCAGCTTCGCCGCATCTTCGACCGCGAGGCGTTCGACGTCATTCACACCCACTGCCCGCTCGTGCCCACCCTGCCCCTGATGACGATCGCGGCGGTCCGTCCCGGCCAGAAGCTCGTCGGAACCTTCCACGCCGCGGCGGAGAAGAATTTCGCCTACCGGCTGTTCCGCGGACCCCTCGGGCGGAGAGCCGCGCGGCT
The DNA here is from genome assembly GCA_002403295.1 of bacterium UBP1_UBA4771. GTDB lineage: Bacteria > Krumholzibacteriota > Krumholzibacteriia > Krumholzibacteriales > Krumholzibacteriaceae > SSS58A. Next base: position 45,106 of record DHHN01000072.1, read on the forward strand.
CGACCGGCGCATGGCGGTTTCCGAATCCGCGCGGCGGCTCGCGAGCAGGTATTTCCCCGGCGATTACGACATCGTGCCGAACGGAGTCGATTGCGCGCGGTTCCGGCCCGGGATCGAGCCGATCGAGCGTTTCCGGGACGGACGGCTGAACATCCTCTTCGTCGGGCGGCTCGACCGGCGGAAAGGCGCCCCCTACCTCTGCCGGGCGCTCCCGCTCGTCGCCCGCGCGCTCGAGGGACGCGTGCGCCTTCTCGTCGTCGGCGAGAAAGGCTTTCGCAGCCTGATGTGCGCCCGGCCGGCGGATCTTCGAGGCGCCGAGATCGTCTGGGTCGGGCGCGTCCCGCCCGAGGAGCTTCCGCGATACTACGCCACGGCCGACGTCTTCTGCTCTCCCGCCGTCAGCCAGGAGAGCTTCGGGATCGTGCTGCTCGAGGCGATGGCGGCCGGATCGGCGGTCGTCGCATCCGACATACCCGGCTACCGCGCCGTCGTCGAGGACGGCGTCGACGGGCTGCTCGTCGCCCCGCGCGATCCGGCGTCGATCGCGCGGGCCGTGCTCAGGCTCGCGAGCGACGGCTCGCTTCGCGCGAAGTTCGCCGGCGCCGGACGGGCGAAAGCCCTGCGCCACGATTGGCCCATCATCGCGAGCCGGATCGAAGCGATCTACGCGGAGGTCGTCGGCGGCGCGCAATCGCGCGCCGGCGGCGCCTCATGCGGGCGCGGGCGCTCATGAAGCACGGCACGGCGAAACATCTCCCCCCCGCGCTCTTCACCATGTTCTGGGTGGCGCAGACGATCTCGCTCTTCGGCGACCGGCTCAGCAACTTCTCCCTCATGGCGCTCTTCAACTCCTTTTCCGGCAATCCGTCGCTCACCCTCTCCTATTTCTACCTCGCGATGAGTCTCCCGATATATCTCCTCGCGCCGTTCATCGGGGCGATCGTCGACCGGCTGGATAAGCGCTGGATCCTCGTCGTGACGGATCTCGCCCGCTGCGGGCTCGTGCTGCTCATCCCCGTGCTCTTCGACCGCACGGGGCATTTTTTCCCCATCATGGCGATCGTGTTTCTCCTCGCGACGGGAAACCTCTTTTTCTTGCCCGCGAAATCGGCCCTCATCCCGGAGCTCGTGGCGCGGGAACGGCTCATGCGCGTGAACTCCATCCTCTGGGGCGCGGGAATCGCCGGCGTGATCGGCGGGTTCCTCGGCGGCGGGCTCATCTACGATTTCCTCTCCTGGCGCGCGTGCTTCTGGCTCGACGGGGCGAGCTATTTTCTCTCGGCCTCGCTCATTCTCGGCATCGCGATCCACCGGATGCGGACCGTCCCCCGCGCCGAGCGCAATGCGGCGTACCACCCCAAGCTGCCGACGGCGGTGCTCGAGGGGATCCGCGCCATCCGCGGCACGCCGGCGATCGTCCGCCCGATCGGGGTGCAGACGCTCATTTGGCTCGGCGCGGGCGGCTTCTCGGTGCTCGCGCTTCCTCTCATCAAGGAGATGACGCCGCCCGGAACGTCGATGGGGCTGAGCCTCGCCGGGCTCGCGCTCGGCCTCGGCATGGGACTCGGCTCCCTCGTCGCGAGCAGGCTTCACCTCGACGGGAGCGGCCGGGAGCGGATCGAGATGGGGCTGTTTTGCCTCATCCCGGTTTC